>DATEDZ010000047.1:0-35251 GCA_035281385.1 Polyangiaceae bacterium | reverse complement strand
TAGACCTGGCGCAGGTTGTTGCGAATACCGAGGTAGATCACGCTACCCAAGCCCGCCGCCAACAAGGCCGCCAGCGCAGAAACCGAGATCAGCCCGGTGCGCGCGTTCAAGAACGTGGTGTGCGTTCCTTCCACCTCGCGCGCCAGGCGCTGCTCGTTTGCCTGCACGAGCTTGCCGATCACCTTTTCCCACGACACCGGATCCTTGGCGTGCTGCGCCGCTAGCGTCACCGCTTCGGGCGAGCCGGCCTTGGCGGCTGCCAGCACGCGCTGATCGAGCTCCACCATTCCCGCCGCGCCCACCGGTCATTGCGCGCGCCGAGGCGCTCGAGTTGCACGAGTTGACGCCTGGTTCTCCGCCCAGCGAGCCCTCTGCATTGCAGCCCTGGTTCGCAACGAGTCCGGTGCCGCCAACCTCGCCGTTCATCCCGTCAGTGGCGGTGAGCACCTCTGCGTTCTGCCCCGCGTCGCCGTCGGCGCCATCGGCGCCGCTGGCGCCGGTGATGTCGACGTTCCTGAGCGTCAGCTTGGCGTTCACCGCGTGCACGCCATAGCTCGACTTGCCGTCGAGGCTTCCGCCTTTTTGCCCTTGAGCCGTGGGCGCGCTGACCAGCAGGTTCTCGAGCGACGCCTCGACGCCCAGATCGTGAGCCCACACGGCCAGATACTCTTGCGTGGCGTCGTGCAGGCTGCCCTCGATCACGACTTTGTGGGCGTCGTCGGTGCGAGCACCGGTTTGCCAGGCGGTGTCGAAACCGCCAATGATGTGCACTCCCGGCTTGAGCACCGCGACGCCCGGGTACGTGCCGGCTTGCACGTAGACATCGGGGCGACCGGCCTCGACCGCGCGCGCCGCACCTTGAGAGATGCTCTTGCAGGCCGTGTCCGGCGTGAGCCCGCACTGCGCGTCATCATTCCCACTGGTGGCCACGAAGATGACCTCGGGAATGCCCGGGCCGGAGCCGCCGCCGCCGTCGTTGCCGGTACCACCATTGCCGCTGGTCGACTGACCACCGCTCCCCGAGCTGCTGCCGCCCGCGCCATCGCCGCTGGTCACGTTGCCCCCACTACCGCTCGTGGACATGCTGCCGCTCGACCCGGACCCCGGACCGCTACCGCTCACCGGGTCGAACACAGCATTGCCATCGCCCCCGCAAGAGAAGACCAGCACCGAGAACCCAAGCAACCCGAAGACCGATTTCATATGCTACTCGTTCTGAACAACGGCCGCACCCCTGTCAATGTGGGTGGAAGGAAGACAAATGGCACAAAGGCTGCTGGTCGGTCTCGGTGCTTGACCCGCACTGATGGGCGGCCTTGTGTCGTGGTCGGCGGAGCGCGTAGGAAATCGGTCTCATGGGTCGCGGAACCCCAACCCGCTCGGCCAGCTCTGGAAACTTCCTGCTCCCTCGGACGTCCAAGGTCGGTCGACATGATCAAGACGCCAAGTGTGCATGTCCGGAGGTCGCTCCTGGCATCGAACGTTCTGCTCGGGCTGCCGCTTTTCGGCTGCAAGAAGCCGGACGAGCGGCTCGAGCCACGCTCGCTCACCTGGGCGGAGCTGCGAACGGTGCGAAATCCGGTATTGGTCACACCTCCGGGTGATGCAGAACGGGGCACTTATCCCAAGGAAAGACTGGCCGACGGTACCAAGATCCGGGTCGATGCCGGAGGCCTGGCGTGGCTGCGTCGTGATGGCGGCGCCACCTTACTGGTGCGCGGACCAGCGCGGCCGCGAAAGCCTACGTGCTGTCGGGCGAGGTTCGCGCGGATCAGGGGCGGGCGCGCGCGGGTGAGGAGCTCACGCTGGAGGGCGGCGGCAAGGTGAAGGTCGCGCCGGTGCTCGGTTGGGAGGACTGGTTCGCGCCGAAGCGGCCGCTACGGATACGGCCCAATCTCGTCGAGCTCCGTGGCCTCGGGAAGGCCCAGCATCAGATTCAGATTCTGAATGGCCTGCCCAGCACCGCCCTTGATCAGGTTGTCGAGCGCAGAAAAAACGGTAACCACGCGCTGCTCGCCCTCGACGCACCCCAGCGAAAAGCCCACCTCCGCGTACGGCGAGCCGCTGACCGCCACGACCTCGGGCAATCGTTCGCGCGGGACCCGAACGAAGCGCTCGCCGGTGTAGCGACGAGCATACAGCTCCTGTAGCTCGCTCTGGCTGGTGCTGGCGGGCAGACGGGCGAAGGCGGTGGCGAAGATGCCCCGCGACAGCGGTGCTGAGACCGGGACGAAGTCGAGTCGCGACAGGCGCCCGCCAGCAGTATTGAGCGCTGTCAGGATCTCGGGCGTGTGCTGATGCTCGAGCGGCTTGTAGGCGCGCAGATTGTTGGCGCGCACCGGATGATGCGTGGTCGGCACCGGCGCCGCTCCAGCGCCGCTCGAGCCCGTGATCCCGACCACCTCCACCGAACCCTGCAGCAAACCGGCCTCCGCGAGCGGCAGCAGCCCGAGCTCGATGCAGGTCGCGAAGCAGCCTGGCGAAGCCACCCAGCGCGCCGCGCGGATCTTGGCGCGGTTCAGCTCCGGCAAACCGTACACGAATTGCCCGAGCAGCTCAGGCCGCGGATGCGGACTGCCGTAGTAGCGCTCGAAGGCCGCGGCGTCCGGCACCCGGAACGCGCCGGACATGTCGATGATCTTGGCCGCGCTGGCCTCCGCGGCCGCCACCACCTCCAAACTGGCGGCCACCGGCAAACCCACGATCACCACGTCGGCGCCCGTGATCGCTTCAGCAGCCGGCAAATCTTGAAACACCAGCTCGCTTGCGCCCTCGAGGTTCGGATGCGCGGCCGCTACGTTCTTGCCAACATGATCCTTCGCCCCCACCCGAATCACTTCCACCGTCGGATGACGCAGCAACCTGCGCAGCAACTCCGCCCCGGCAAACCCCGACGCGCCCAGCAGCACGACTTTCACCTTGGCCATTCCGTACTCTAGTCTGAGACCATCCCTGCCCCATAGCAACGTAAGCTGGCTGAAATCAGGGCGCGTCGCTGCAGCAACGGAAACCAGTTTCGGTGCCGTTGTAGAAGCGATCGTGCGCGGTCTGGGCGGCGCGGCAGAAGTTGCGGCTGGGCTGCCAGTAGGCGCCCTTCATCGCGGGTCGCGGTGGCCCCTTGGCATCGATCGCCACGAACTCCTCCAAGTTACCCGCCATGTCCATGACTCCGAAGGGGCTGGCGCAACGGGCGAACGAGCCCGCCGGTGCACGCAGATCACGCAGCTTACCCTCGGGGTTGACGACATCGGTGCGATCCGCGTTGCACGCGCTCGAGTCGCGCGCAAACCCGTACGGGTAGGGGCGCATCTCCTCGCCCTCACACGCGAAGTTCCATTCGCTCTCGCGGCACACTCGCTTACCGTGGGTGGCGCAAGCTTTCTCGGCGTGCGTGAAGCTGCGGTGGTTGGCCGGCAGCGTCTCACCCACTTCGGTGAACTCGGTGCGATCGATGCAGAAGCTCAGGTGCTTGCGCTCGCTCGACAGGCACTTGCTGGGTCCGTACTCGGCGCAGCGGAACTCGTGGTAGCGGCCCTTGGGATCGAGGTAGCGCTTGCAGTTGAGCTGCACTCGCGGACAGTAGTTGCCTTCCACCAGCATCATGTTGGCCGGGCATGCGGACTCGGCCTGCGGCTCCGCGGCTCGCTCGCGCAGCGCTGCGAGCGCCACCTGCTGCTCGCGGGAGGGCGGAGATGCTTCCGGAGCCGCCGCCACAGCCTGCTCGCCAGCCGACCGTTCCGAGCTCGGCTCGGCATTGCGACAACTCACGGCCGAAAGCAAGCACATACCGAGAGCTATGCAGGGCCGAGACCCACGCGCTTGCCGCAACGACGCGGCTGAAATCCGGACGGCAAACCGCAACCTTTGGAGGTTTCGGGAATCGGAGGGCTCCGTCAAGTCCTTTCGGCCAGCCGTTCCAAAAGAGCTCCGAAATAGCGACGTATGGTGGTCAGTGGTCGGTGATCAGTGGTTAGTGGCGAGTCAAAAAGTCCCCTTCACTGATCACCGATCACCGACCACTAACCACTCCCTACGGCCCCGCCTCCTCGCAGCACCGCACACCGATCTGAATGTCTCTGAAGTGGTCATCGTGCGCGGTGGTCGCGGGGCGACAGCGATTGCGCGCCGGCATCCACCAGCCGCCTTTGAGCGCGTTGCGGAAAGGGTGATTGCTCTCGAAGCCCTCGCGAGCGACCGGCTCGTCCATGTTGCCGGTCATGTTCTCGACGCCGAACGGGCTCCTGCATTCGGGGCGCGCGTCGGCGGGCTCGCGCCGATCGGCGAGAACCTGCATGCGCGGATTCTTCTCGTACAGATCGGTGCGATCCTGATTGCAAACCGGCTTGCGCTCGTAGCCATAGGGGTAAGGCAGCATGTCTTCCCCCTCGCAGGCGAAGTTCCACTCGTTGTCGGTGCAGATGCGCTTGCCCAGGCTCTGACAGGTCTTGCTGGCGATCTCGAAGCTGGCGTTGTTTTGCGGCAGCTTCTCGCCGGGCGCCGTGTACTCGCGCCGATCGATACAGAAGCGCAGGCTGACGCGCTTGCCGACGCAGCGCGAGCGGTGCGAATACTCGGCGCAGCGCGCGAAGGGCAGCGTCTCCTCATCGAGCCAGCGCTGGCAGTCTTGACGCACGTCGCTGCAGTAGCTGCCTTCCACCAGCGCCATCTCGGGCGGGCAAGCGCTCGGCGGAGGCGCAGGCGCGACCGAAACCGCGGGCGGCGGACTCGGTAAAACCTTCGGCGGGGCGAGCTTGGCAGCGCCGAGCCCGCCCAGTCCGCCTGTCGTGGCGAAGGCGAGCGCCAACCCGCCCAGCGTTAACAGCACCCAGTGCACCCTGCTCGGCCCGGGCACGCGCGTCGCCGCTGTCGCGTGGTCCCCAACCCCAACTGGCGTGATCGCGCGACTGGAAGGCTTGTCGGAGCTCGAGGGGCTCGCCACCACCCCAATCTAAGCATCCCGAGCCATGGGGCGCACTTATTCGCGGATTTCCACGGCGGTGCCCTCGCCCATGTCGCTGCCTACATTGATGCCATGCCAGCCGGGCGGCAGCGGCGGATCCGTCCACAGAAAAACATAGCGGGCATCGATGGGCGTCAGGTTCACGCAGCCGTGGCTGCGCGCGGTGCCGAACACGTCGTGCCAGTAGGCGCCGTGCAGCGCGTAGCCCGCAGCGAAGTACTGGATCCACGGCACGTCGCGCAGCTCGAAGTCCGAGGCTCCGCGCCGCATGGTGATGCCGTACTCGGGGTCACGGCCCTTCTTGACGTTGGCGAGCCGGCGCGCGTCGTCTTCCGAGAGCTTCTCGCCCTTGGCTTCGGCGGCTTTGAGACGCTCGATGGTGGCGGCGCTGGCGCCCGAGCTCGGCGCCGCCTGCACGCGGGTTCCGCCCGACACGCTCGAGTTTTCCTCGGAGTCCATGGCGGCGGCGATGTGCTTGCTGGTGAGGCGGAAAGACCCGCGCGGCGTGGAGAGTGTGGTCTTCGGATCGCCCAGCTTGTCGCGCCCCGTCGAGATCAGCGTGGCGTAGATGGGCTTCTTGCCCTCGTAGAGCACCAGACTCTGCTGGGCGATCGAGATGTCGATCCACTTCTCGCCCTTGCCGGCCGGCCCGGGTAGAGCGCCGGGCGCTTCGGCCACGGCCAGATCCCGAGCGCGCACCCACACGGTCTTGTCTTTCAGCGTTTGATAAAAGCGCTCGCCGGCCTTGATGCGCGCCTTGCCCGACAGCGGGATCACCGCCCGGAAGGGCAGCGTCTCCTCGGCGCGCGCCTCGTCCTTGCCCTTGATCAGCTTGTAGGTGCGCGCGTCCTGCGTGCTCACCCAGCCGAGCGGCAGGCTCAGCTTGTCCGTGAGCACGACGCCGTGAAAGGGCGAGCCGGTATCGGGCTTGAGCTTGGTCGTCGGGATCAGGCGCAGGTCGACCGTCACGGCAAAGCGCCGGGACAAGCCCGAGCTCTCGGTGTTGAACGCGCCGATCAGCGACAGGCCGGTCTTGCGTCGCACCCGATCGGCAAAAATGGCGTACTCGGGCACGTCGAAGCCCGAGACGTTCGGGATCTTGCGGCCGCCGTCGAGCCACCACGGCGGCCCGTCGCTCGCTCCCTCGCCACCGAACAGCTCGTTCTCGCTGAGCTCGGTCGAGAGGCGAAAGCCGGGCGGCGGCTTGCCGCCGGGCAGCGCGGTCCCGCGCGGGTCGAGCGGGATGTCGTTCGATCCCAGGATGACCTTCTGCACCTCGGCGCGGTTCTGCTCGAACCACTCCAGGTGCTCGGCCAGCTTGAACTCGCTCTTTTCCTGCTCGGCCTTGCTGGGGACGCGCAGGTACTGCGGGGAGGTCGCGCGCACGAAGCCATACTTGTACGGCAGCGGCTTGCTCAAGTCGGGCCGCCGCGACGCGGCGCGCAGCAGCGGCTCGTTCATGTCGATGCTGGCCTCGTCGCTGCACACGTGGCCCATCGGATAAACGCGGTACCACTTGCCCTTGCAGCCCTTGCCCGACACCGGCTCGGGATCGCGCGGCACGCTGCCGCCCAGCCGGATGTAGCCGAGCCGCCGCGACGCGACATCCGGCAGCTTGTACACGGTGGCTGCGATCACGAGCGAGCCGATCCTGGGCGCATCTTTGGGCGCCTGCGTGTCGAGCTCTCCGTGATCGACGGTGCTGGGCGGCGCTGCGACGGCCGCCGCGGCGCTGGCCGATGCCGCGGCCGCTGCGCTTGCGCTGCCGCGCTTACACCCCGCCCCAGAAATCAGGAGCAGGCAGCTGACGACTGCGACCGGGCGGAGCAAGGCTCGGCTGTCTTAGCCGCGCCTTGGGGTTCGCTCAACCCCGGCGCGCGCCCTCGAGCTTGCCTTCGATGAGCGAATACAGCACCGCGATCGAGGTGTGCAGTCGATTCTCGGCCTGGTCGAAGATCACCGAGCGGGGCCCATCGGCGACGTCGGCCGTGACCTCTTCCCCGCGGTGGGCGGGCAGACAGTGCATGAAGATGGCGTCGGGCTTGGCCTTGCCCATCAGCTCGGCGGTGATTTGGTACGGACCGAGTGCGGCATGACGCGCGGCCTTGGTGTCGTCCGAGTCGCCCATCGAGAGCCAAACGTCGGCGTACAGCGCGTCCGCGTCCCGAACCGCCTCTTGCGGGTCGACGGTTTGAAGCACCTCCGAGCCGCTCTTCTTGGCGACCGCGCGAGCCTCTTCCACCAGCTCCCCAGCGATTTGGTAGCCGGGGGGCGCCGCGATGGCGAAGTCGGTGCCGGCCAGCGCTGCCGCCTGCATCAGGCTCACGGCGACGTTGTTGCCGTCGCCCACGTACGCCACCTTGCAGCGGTCGAGCGGGCCGCAGTGCTCGGCCAGCGTGAGCAGATCTGCCAGGCTCTGGCAGGGGTGATGGCCGTCGGTCAGAGCATTGATCACCGGAATGGTGGCCGCCGCCGCCATCCGCTCCACCTGCTCGTCCTTGAAGGTGCGGATCACGAAAGCGCGCGAGTAACGGCTGGCGACGCGCGCGGTATCCTCGATGGTTTCACCGCGGCCCAGCTGTAAATCGCTGGCGCTGAGCGTTACCGGCGTGCCGCCGAGGCGAGCCACGGCCGTCTCGAACGAAATGCGCGTACGGGTGGAGGGCTTGGCGAAGTAGAGGCACACCGTCTCGCCGACGAGGGCGGTGCGGCGGGCGTGCGGCTTGGCCTTGAACTTGGCGGAACGCGCTAGCAAGTACTTCAAATCCGCTCGACTCAAATCGCTAGTCTTGAGAAAGTCCTTCATCGCTACTCCAAGAGCGGCGGAACCTTGCCCATGGCTCTGATCGATTGCAAGCTCTTCTCCGAAACGCTCGCGCCTGCAGAGCTCGGGAGGACGGTGCGGTCGAAGTGTTAGCCCCACCTGCCGTCCCCGATGGCCCTTGACCGCCTCGGGGGCGCCTCCTAGCGTTACCTCCCCCATGGCAAACCCGACCGCAACGCTGAGCACTTCATTGGGCGACGTGGAGATCGAGATCTTCGCTGACAAGATGCCGATCACCGCAGGTAACTTCATCAAGCTGGCGAAGGCGGGCTTTTACGATGGCCTGCACTTCCATCGCGTCATCAGCAACTTCATGATTCAGTTCGGCTGTCCGCATAGCCGTGACCCGAACAGCCCGCGCGCCGGCACCGGCAACGGCCCCGACGGCACCATTCAGGACGAGCACCCCGCCGACGCCAAGCTCTCCAACGAGCCCGGCACGCTCTCGATGGCCAACACCGGCCGCCCCAACAGCGGCAGTTGCCAGTTTTTCATCAACACCGTTCACAACCACTATCTGGATTGGTTCACGCCTGGCGCCTCCAAACACCCAGTCTTCGCGAAGGTCACCAAAGGAATGGATGTGGTAAAGAAGATCGAAACCACCAAGACCGGCACCGGCGACCGCCCCGCAACTCCAGTCCAAATGGTCAAAATCACGGTCGAAGATTGAAGTAAGCCCAATCGACCCCCGCGGGTGGCAGCGGTCAATGCACGAGCGCTGCGAATCGATCAGGCTCGCGGAGCAGCGCCTGACCGCGCCGTGAGCCGCGCGCTACTTTGGCGGCACAGTCGGCTTGGGCACGACGCTGCCGGCCAGCGGCGTCAAGGCGCTCGACGGGGTGCTGGTGGTGGGGCTCTGCGGCGCGAGGGGTGGCGGGGGCGGGGGCGGAGTCTGCGGGGGAGCGCTGGGCGGTACCGACGAGGTCCGCACGACCTCGCCCAGCGGGATGGAGCGCAGCGAGGCCGGCCCCTCTAGGTAGAGGTCGCTCTCGTGGTAGATGTCCACGGCGCGCGACACGAAGATCTTCGCGACCGCAGCCGCCGGCACGGCCAAAAGGACACCCAAGAAGCCGAAGATCTGTCCGCCGACGAAGAGCGCGATCAGGACCCACATATCGTTCAGGCCGACGCTCTTGCCCATGACGCGTGGCTGGATCACGAAGCCTTCCAACGTTTGAACGATGGCGTAAGCGATCACGACGCCGATGAGCTGAGCCGGATTGAAGCCGCCCAAGAGCGACATGATCAGGCCCGAAATCAGCGCGAAGGCGCTACCTAGGTACGGAATGAAGCTGAGCAGGCCTGCCATGAAGCCCACGACCAACGCCAACCGAACACCCAGGATCGAATACGCGGTCGCATAGAGCACCGCCACGATCGCCATGACCGTCAGTTGCCCGCGGATGAAGTGGGACAGCGCCGCGTCGATTTCCTTCGCATATTCGCTGACCACGCGACGATAGCGCCGGGGCAGAAAACCGCGAACGCCGGCGGTGATGCGGTCGAAGTCGTTCAGCAGGTAGACCGAAAGCACGGGCACGAACACGACGGCCACCACCGAACCGGCCATCGAAAAGCCGCCCGAAACGAGGGCGCTCAAGAACCCGCCCGCCGGCGCCAGAATCGAAGTCGAAAGCTCGTTGGCGTTAGCCCCCAGCTTCGCCATCCACTCCGTGGTGGTGTGCGGAACCTGGATGCCGTGCCGGGCGAGCCAGGGATCGGCCGATGAGATCAGTGCCGCAATCTTGCCCGGCAGCTGGCTAGCGACCGCCGCGATGTCGGTGGCGATGCCGGGAAGCACGAACGCGATGAAGGTCGTGATGGCGCCCAGCACAACCACCAGCACGATCGCGATCCCGGCCGGCCGCGGTAGCTTCCAGGTCTCGAAGCGATCGATCACCGGATCGAGGACGTACGCGATCGCGAACGCCAGAAACAGCGGCGTCAGGACCGCGCGCAACGTGTAGAGCAAGTAGCCCGAAAGCGCGATGCCCAGGACCACGTAGAACTCCTTGGGGAGCGCAAGCTCGCGGCGCGGCGCCTTCGTCTCGTCGTCCACCGAGCGGCTATACCGGCCCGCGGCGGGCGGCGCAATGCGGTATGAGCGGCCCACCTCATGCCGTGACTTCGTTCGACCTCCCTGCCCTCTATCGGCAGGAGCGAGGTTCGGCGATCGAGGTGCGGATCGTGAAGCTCGATTGGCTGGTGTGGCGCTCGGCGCGGCAGGCGGGCAAGTCCGATTCCACTACGGTGCCAGCAGATCCGCTCGCGGCTCGGCCCAGTCTGGAACGAAGCGAGGGCAAGCGTCTTTTACTGCCTCCCCCAGCTCGATGTCGGAAAAATCCTGATCGCGGGCGCGGTCGTAGCGCAGGTCTCCCGCCTTCAGCAAACGCGAGGAAGACCCAGTGCCGCGCGTGAACGAGGCGTACGGCAACCGTGTGAACTTCAGTAGCGCTCGGAAGCGGCAGTCGCGCTGGCGCAGGGCACGCAGCTCGGCGAGCTCTGCCTGGTACTCAGTGAGCCACTTCACGCCGTTTCGCACCGGACGGTCGAGCTGTTTTACGGGCGCGGTCGGGTCCACGTCGTCGCCCGCTGAGCAGCTCGTCAGGGCGAGCGGCGGCAGGCTCACCTTGGCGCGCAGCACCCGGTACGTTCCGCCCTGCTCACCGACCACCAAGCCTTCCCAGCAAGCCGGGTTACCGGGCATGGGAGTAGCCGCCATGTCGTAGGGCTCGAGCGCCGGAAACGCCGCCTCCGTGGCGTCGCGCAAGGCCGCCTTGGCCCGTACGGAGCCGAGCCGGAACACCAGCGCTACGACCAGGCACCCAGCGCCAGCGAACGCCAGGCAGGCTCGCGCGGAGCCGAAGCGCGCGACCGCGACGCCCAGTGCGGTCACCAGCAAGAGCACGAAGCGCGAGGCCGGCACCACGAAGGGCACGAACCAACAGATCACGAGCAGCGTGCCGAGCAGGATCCACAGCAGCAGCCTCAGCCAACGGCGCGCGATGCGAGCCGCGAGGATCGGAATGGTCAGGGCCCACCACAGCGGTTCCACGATGAAGATGGTGTCGCCGTACAGCCAGCGCCCCGACACCGGCCAGAATGGATGCACGCCGTAGTTGTTGCCGAGATCCATCCCGAGGTGCAGAAGCGGCCCGGCCAGGCACAGCCCAAGCAAGACGCGGCGCTCGCCGGAAGAAAAACCTTTGCGAGACAGCAGCCGCAGCGCGATGAAGTACAGGGCCCAGGCACCGAGCAGCGCAAAGAGCAGCGTGTGGGTGTGACCCCGGTGGTGTAGTAAGCTTCCGAGAGGTTTGGGGCCGGTGAGCCAGGAGCTGTAGACGACGTCGATGTCCGGCAGGTTGTTGGCCAGCGCCGACAACAGGTAGGCGGCTTGACGGAGCTCCCTCCTCGCTTCGCTCCGAAAGGTGCAGACCGCTTCCGCGACCAGCATTCCGGCCAGGCTATGAGTGACGTTGTCCAAGCTGCCTTACCGACCCATGCCATCGGCTGCCGGAAAGCCTACCTAAACTGCGCGATCTCTGGCACTACTTCGAGCCGTGCCGGCCCCGCTTTCCCATGTCCTTGCCGCCCTCGAGCGCCAGGCGCCGCTTTCCTTCGCAGAGCCGTGGGACAACGTCGGCCTGCTGCTAGAGCCGGTGCCGGTTTCCAAGGCTGTGCCCGTCACCAGCGCGCTCTTGACGATCGACTTGACGGATGAGGTCGTTGCCGAAGCAGAGGAGCTCGGCGCCTCGCTGGTCATCGCCTACCACCCGCCGATCTTCCAGGGGCTCAAGCGGCTGCGAGGCTCGGAGCCCGTTGAGCGGGCGATTTTGCGCTGCGCAAGCCAGGGCATCAGCATCTTCTCCCCGCACACCGCCCTGGACGCAGCGCCGGGCGGCGTCAACGATTGGCTGCTGGATGCGTTCGGGCCGGGGGAGCGTGCGCCCTGCCTACCACACACCATCGACGCGCGCTTCGGTCAGGGGCGCTCGCTGCGGCTGGCCATGCCGCTGACGCTGCCGGTGGCGATCGCTCGTATCAAGCGTCATCTGGGCCTGTCCCAGCTGCGGGTCGCGGCGGCTGCCGGTCATGCGGACGGCACGCGCTCGATCCACAGCATCGCGGTCTGCGCAGGCGCGGGGGGCAGCGTCTTCGAAAAGCTCTCCAGTTTCGACCTCTTCGTCACCGGGGAGATGCGACACCACGACGTGCGCGCTCGTGTTGAGCACGGCAGCAGTGTCATCTTGAGCGAGCACACCCACACCGAGCGCGGCTACTTGCAGGTGCTCTCGGAATGGCTGCGCGCCGGTACGGGTGGCGCGGTGGCCTTCCACGTTTCGCGATGCGACCGCGATCCGCTTTCTCTCGAGTAGCGCTGCTGGGCGTGCTCGGCGCGTGCGCCGGTCAGCCTCCGGCGCCGCCTCCGCGCGTAGCGATCAGGCCGGTGAGCGCCGCACCGGTGCCGCCTCCGGTCCTGGCAGCGGCGCCCGCGGGTCCGCCAGCCCCGGACAGGCCGCCTTTGCAGCCTGCTCCACCTCCCGAAACGCTGCCGGCCCTCGATCTCGCGCCGCCTGTCCACCTCACACCCCCTCCGCACTGCGTCGGTGTGCCCGCCCTCACCTTCGAAGGGAATGCTCCGTCCCCACCGCCACACCTCCCACTCGGTCAGGAGATCGACGTGCCCGGCGATCGCCCGCTCTACCTGCTTCCCGGTGACGTCGGCGACACGCGCTTGATCGTCTACCTGCATGGGATGTGCGGTGATGTCGCGGCCGCCGACTACTTTCGCGAAGCCGTGCGGGCCCATGGCTCGCTGCTCGCGCTGCGCGGCGACACACGGTGCGCCGGGGATCGCTTCAAGTGGCACGATCATCCCGCCAAGATGCTGCAGCGCATCCGCACCGCGCTGAAGCGCGTCAACGACGTCAACGGCAGCGCGCTCACGCTGACCGGCGCCCTGCTCTTCGGCTACTCGCAGGGCGCGGCTCGCGCTGAAAAGCTCGCTGCCGAATTCCCGACGTTCTTCCCGCGTGTCGTGCTCGGTGGTCCGCCCTTGCCCCCCTCTCCAGTCAAGCTGGCTCGGGCGAAACGCGTGGCAATCCTGGGCGGTGAGCTCGAAACCACCGAAAGGATGCGCGAAGGCTTCGACGCCCTGCAAGCCGCTCGCATCTCCAGCCGCTTCTTCACTCTCGAATGCGCCTACCACGGCAACTACGGTACCCGAGCCGAGGCGCAGCTGCTGGAAGTGCTCGACTGGGTCAGCGACAAGTAGCTGAAGCTCGGCACACGAGCTGGCCAAGGTGCGCTGCGCCGAGACCGCCATCGTGCGACTTGCAAGCAAATTCGCGTTTGCATTTGACGCGCGTGGTGTCGATCAGCCTCGTGCTAGCGCGGCACGATTTCCGCCGTGGCGTGGGGAGCGTTTGCCAGGCGCACCGCGATCCGGACAGGATTGTCGTTCATGTCACGACCCCATCGCCGTCCAGCACCCACGCCGGATACCGAGGTCTCCGAGTTCCAGTCGCTCCGCGATGAGCTCCGCGTGCGGCTGCGACTGGCCAGCAAGGAGGCGCAAAAGCAGTGGGAGGGCATCGAGGAACGCCTGCTCGAGCTCGAGCGCTCGCTCGAGCAGCAGAGCGGCAGTGTGCGCGCTACCGCGAGTGATATCGCGGTCTCGGTAGCGCGCGTGTTCCACGATTTCATGCTGCGCCACCTGCCCGAAACCGGACCCTCACGAGCGCCCGTGCACGACGCCATGCGCACGCGCGTCTACGTCTGCGCTCCCGAAGACACGCTGGCGCGCGCGGCGCAGATCATGTGGGAAAAAGACCTCGGGTGCCTGCCAGTCTGCGCGCCTGGCCGCAAGGTGGTGGCGATGCTGACCGATCGAGACATCTCGATGGCGGCTTTCATGCAGTGGAAGCATCTGGGCGAGACCAGCGTGGAAAGCGCCATGTCGCGCGGTTTGGCCAGCTGCTCGCCGGACGACGAGCTGGGTCAAGCCGAGGACATCATGCGCGCGAATCAGGTACGGCGGCTTCCGGTCGTCGATGAAAGCGGCGTGCTGGTCGGCCTGCTGTCGCTAGGCGACGTCGCTCGCTACGTCCGCCAGCATTCGCGCGCCAACGGCAGCTTGGCGCAGCAGCGCCTGGCGGAAACACTGGCCGCGATCTGCGAGCCGCGCTTCCACTCCATCCCGCCGCCGCCCCCGTCGTCGCCCTCCGCCACGTCACACTAGGAGGCTGGTGTTTTTCAAACCCAGCCTCCTAGGCTTTCTTGAGAACCGTCCTCCGTGACAGATGAGTCAAGTTTTGCTGAGCTGTCGGGTCCGAGCAGGTTTTCAGGTAGGCCATGCGACCCCTTGCGACCTGACCTCAAACGTTCGCTGGCCTCGCCGGTTTGATCTCGTGGGTGGCTCCTGCTCTCGCCGATCGTGATCTTTTCTTCCAAGACTCACATGCCCTGCGACGGCGCTCGCCAACAAGAAGCCTAGAGGTCCATGCGCAGGTTCAGCCCGCCCGAGGTCGGCGTGGCCCACGGCACGAGCTGGGCCTTCTTCGCCGGCTCCGCAACGTTCTTGCCGCCGTAGATGATCATCGGAACGCCCGCCGCCACCAGCACCGCACCGCCGATGCCGAGCAGGTAGATCGGCACGGTGTAGTTGTCGCAGCGGTCGAGCGAGCCCGAGTCGTAAGACGGCACCTGGTGGTCCGGATACCTTTGCTCGAGAGCCTTGTCGCAATCCTCCTGTGAGCTTCGGGCGGCCAGCGCTCCAAGCAACGCTACAGGTCCCACCGAGACCATCACGATCCCGCCGACCATCATGGTGCGATTGCGGCGGCGCACCTCGGGCTCGTCGGAGCCGAGCGGTTTCGTGGCGGCCACGAGCGTGGGCGCGGGCGCGCTTGGATCCGGCCCAGCATCGAGCCGCGCGGCGGGTGCGGCCTCGGGAGCCGGAGGCTGCTCGGGCGCCGGTGAGCCTTCGGCGGGAGCCGGGGTCGCCCCTTCTGGCGCCGCGCCTTCAGCCGGCACCGCATCGGTTGCTGCCGGCGGTGCTGTCGGGGGTGCCGCGGCCGGTGAAGTGCACTTGCCGCCTTCGCACACCCGATCACCCTTGCAATCGACGTCCTTGGTGCACTGCGCGCGCGCCGCCACGCTCGACAGCATCACCATGGCTCCGCCCGCGCAAGCCCAGACCGCACGCCAAAGCATGCCGAGAAGGTACTGGCTTCGCGCGAGCCTCGCAAGGGCAGGCCAAGTTGCGCCGGGGCAATCAACCAGCAAGGTGTGTCGCGGACTTCAGCTGCAGCCCCTAGCGGGAGTGCGCCCCCCGAGGGCTCGCAATGCACGGAAGACGACTCCAATAGCTGCGAGCCCGCCCCGGCAACCTCAGACGACGAAGGCGGCTGCGGCTGCTGCACTGCGGGCGGGACCAAGATCCG
Organism: Polyangiaceae bacterium; assembly: GCA_035281385.1. Lineage (GTDB taxonomy): Bacteria > Myxococcota_A > Polyangia > Polyangiales > Polyangiaceae > PMG-095. The sequence goes on along the minus strand of DATEDZ010000047.1, from coordinate 20,019 downwards.
TGCAAAGAGTCCCTAGCCCATCGTGGACGCCATCGCGACGCGCCAGCAGTGCCTGGCCGGTTCGGGCGGCCCGCCGGCGGAGGCGGCCGGGCGCGGGTCCGCCGGGCGAAGGTGCGGCGAGCAGCGCGGCGCAGGGCGGGCGCCTTTCGTATCACGATGCGCGTACGGCGATGCCGACAAGCTCAAGATTCATCTTTGGACGAGTTGACCCGGCGTTCGGCAACTTGGGCGCCGATGTGCGCTGGCGCATGGAGTTTCGAATAGCGCACATCTGACGCTCCAAGGACGCGAAGCGTGCTATCGTGACGCCTCGGGTCAGTAGCCCTTGGGCAGTGTGGTCGGGGACGTAGGAGAGTTGGTGTAGGAATGCAGATTTCGGTGAGCGATCGGGAGGAGCCGCGTTTTCCGTGCTCGGGCGGCGGGGGAAGCTGACGCGTGGCGGCGTCGTTCACTCGCACCACCCGGATGCTGACGGCTGAGCGCAGCCGGGTCGCGGTCACGGCGACCCTCTTGGCGGCACTCGTCTTCTCGGCCTGGCTGGTGTGGATGGTGTTGGTGCCGGTCAGCGTGCAGCTGACGAGCGACCAGGCGCGCCTCGAGGTGGCGAGCGCGGCGCATCCAGTTCAGCCAGTCGTGACGGGCCGGGTCAAGAGCAGCAATCTCGAGCTGGGCCGACTCGTGCATCGTGGCGACGCGCTGGTCGAGCTCGAAGCCGAAACGCAGCACTACGCCCTGGCCGAGGCCAAGGTTCGTCTGGCCTCGCTTCAGGGCGAGGTAGCTGTGCTCGAAGGCGCGATCGCAGCCTACGAAGACGCGGCCGCCGCGGTGCAGCACTCGGTACCGCTCGCCCTCGCCGATGCGAAGGTGAAGCTAGAGCGAGCGGCTTCGGAGTCGGAGCTTGCCAGCTCGGAGTCCGACCGCGGCCAAAAGCTGTTCGCCGCCGGCGTGCTCGACGAGAGCGATCTGAGCAAGCGCCGGGCGTTGGCGCGCCAGCAAGCGCTGCTGCTCCAGGGCGCGCGTATCACGATTCCCAATACCAGGTGGGATCGCGCCATCGAGCACAATCGTTTGCGCGGTCAGATCCAGGAGCTGAAGCGGCAAAGGGTGCAGCTCGACGGCGAGATCGCCAGCCTGCAAGCATCGCTCCCGCGCCTCGGCTACGACGTCGAGCTCCGTACGCTGCGCGCGACGGTCGACGGGCGCCTCGCCGATGTCGAGCGACTACCCGTCGGTGCGGTGCTGCAAGCGGGGCAGCGCTGCGCCTACATCGTGCCCGAGGGTCGCTTTCGCATCGACGCCAGGTACGCTCCCTCGATGTCGGTGGGGCGCGTGAGGTCGGGGCAAACAGCCCGCGTGCGTCTCGACGCCTTTCCGTGGACCCAATACGGCGTGGTCGAGGCGCGCGTGTCGCGCGTTGGCAGCGAAGCGCGCGAAGGCTACGTGCGAGTCGAGCTCGAGGCGTTGCGCGTGCCATCACGAATCCAGCCGCAACACGGGATGCAGGCGGCGGTCGATGTCGAAATCGAGCGCGAAACGCCGTGGCACCTGTTGCTGTGGCTGTTCGGGGCCCTCGAAAATCAGCCGAAGTCGAGCGCTCATGCGGCGCCGTAGAAGCTGGCTCGCGCCCGAGGTCGTGCAGTCCTCGGCGCTCGATTGCGGCCCGGCAGCGCTGCGCTGCCTGCTGGCCGGCTTCGGCATCGAAGTGAGCCTGGGCCGACTGCGCGACGCCTGCCAGACCGATCTCGATGGCACTTCGATCGACGACATCGAAGAGGTCGCCAAGAGCTTCGGCTTGGTCTGCGAGCAGCAAGTGGTTCCGCGTGATCACCTGCTCAGCCCCAAAGCCGACCTGTTGCCCCTGCTCACGGTGGTGCGGCTGCCGAACGGCGCGACCCACTTCGTGGTGGTGTGGCGCCGCTACGGTAGCTACCTCGAGATCATGGATCCGGGGGCCGGCCGCCGCTGGCTGCGCTGCGCTGATTTCCTCGAGACGCTCTACACTCACACGCTGGTGGCCGAGGCAAAAAGTTGGCAAAGCTGGGTGACTGGCGCTGCCGCCATGCGCGGCGTGCTCGAAGAGCGGCTGCGCGCCCTGGGCGTATGGCGTGGAAAGGCGCGCCGCTTGTTGCGCGAGCTCGGCGCCACAACGCACGGGCTGCTCCTGCTCGACGCAGCGGCGCGTTTTTCTCAGAGCCTGGCCAGCGCGGGCGCGCTCCGCAGCGCCCGACAGCGTCGCCGCTTGCTCGGGGCACTGCTCGAGCAAGAGCAAGCCGGTTTGCGCGTCATTCCCGATACGTTTTGGAGCGGCCGCAGCATCGCCCCCGAAGAGACCGAAGGAGGCGCGGCGGCCGTCGAGTTTCGCGGCGCGGTGGGGCTCGCAGTGCGTGGCAAGGTGAGCGCGCCAGGCGCCGACGTGACGCTGCCGGCAGCCGCCGCCGAGCTGCTGCGGACACCTCGCCGCTCGACGCGCCAGATCGTGCTCGGGCAGCTGCGTGCGGGCGGCAAAGTCTTGCCAGCGTTGCTGGTGGGTGCCGCGCTGTTGGCGGGCGTAGCGACGCTGCTCGAGCCGCTGCTGTTGCGCGTGACGTTCGACAGCGCAGGCTTGTTCGAGACGACCTTCCAGCGCGTGTGGCTGCTGGTCAGCATCGTCGGGCTGAGCGCGCTGCTCTTGATTTTCGAATGGGTGCTGGCCTCCGGAACGGCGCGCTTCGGTCGCCAGCTCGAGCTGCGGTTGCGGCGGCTATTCCTGTCCTACCTGCCCCGTGTCGAGCTGCGCTATTTCGCCAGCCGCCTGCGTTCGGATCTCGCCGAGCGCAGCCATTCGATGCAGCTCTTGCGCAGCATTCCGGAGGTAGCGGTGCGCTTGGTGCGCGCCACGCTGCAGGGTGCGCTGATCACCACGGGCCTAGTTTGGCTCAACCCGGCGTCCACCGGGGCCGCCGTCATCAGTGTGCTGGTGTGCGCGCTTCTGCCGCTGCTGGCGTTGAGGCTGCTCGCCGAGCGGGAGCTCACGGCGCGCACCCACGCCGCGGCGCTGGGGCGTTTTCAATGGGACACGCTGCTCGGCCTGGCACCGATTCGCGCCCATGGCGGCGCCACGGCGGTTGCGCGCGAGCACGAAAGCCTGCTCGTCGAATGGCTCAAGGCGGCACGCAACCTGCTCAGCTTCTCGCTGCACGTGGAAGCGGCCGAGACTTTGGCGGCTATCGGCACGGCGGCGCTCTTGCTCTTCGCGTTCGTCGAGGCGGGCGGCCGTGGCGGCGCGCTCATCTTGTTCGCCTACTGGGCGCTCGCGCTACCGACGATTGGCCAGGAGCTCGCTTCTGCGGTGCGGATGTTTGGCTCGTCGCGCAATGTGGCGCGGCGGCTGTGCGAGACGATCGAGAGCGTCGACGACCCGCCCGTCGACGACCCGCCGCTCGCGACGCCCGCCTCGGCCGCGCCGGCCGTATCGGCCGGTGTCGAGATCGAGCTGAACGAAGTTCGGGTGAAGGCGGGTGGCCACGATGTGCTCACCGACGTCGACCTGCGCGTTCCTAGCGGCAGTCACGTGGCGGTGGTGGGCGCTTCGGGCGCCGGCAAGTCGACGCTGCTGGGACTGCTGCTTGGCCTTCATGTCCCGAGCGAGGGCACGCTGCAGGTCGACGGACTGCCCTTGGACGAAGCGGGCCTGGAGCGCCTGCGCGACCAGACCGCCTGGGTAGATCCGGGTGTTTACTTGTGGAATCGCACGCTGGTCGACAACATCTGTTATGGCACGAGCAGCGAAAGTGCCCACCTGAGCGCAGCCATCGAAGGCTCCGCGCTGCTCGAGGCGCTCGAGCGCTTGCCTTCGGGTCTACAGACACGCCTCGGCGAAGGCGGGGCGCTGGTGTCTGGGGGTGAGGGCCAGCGCGTTCGCTTCGCGCGGGCGCTGCGCAAGCCAGGCGTGCGTCTGGCGCTGCTCGACGAGCCTTTTCGAGGTCTCGACGCCGCGCAGCGACGGCAGCTGCTGCGCCACGCGCGCGCGGCCTGGGAGCACGCCACGTTGTTGTGCGTGACACACGATGTCACCGAGACACTCGATTTCGACTTCGTCGTGTGCGTTGAGTCGGGGCGCGTGGTCGAAGTCGGCTCACCGCGCGAGCTGGTTGGCAATCCCACGTCTCACTATCTCGCCTTGCTCACGGCCGAGGAGCAGAGCCGGCGCGAAGTTTGGGGGAGCGGCTGGCGGCGACTCTACGTGAGTGGCAGCGCAGTGCGCGGGGTCGAATCATGAACGCGCTCGCTTTCGGCTGGCGGCCGAGCGAGCTCGCCGAGTGCATGCAAGCCCTGGCGCGCGCGGCAGGGCTTGCACCGCGCAGCAAGGCCCCGCCGGTCGGAGCGCCCGAACGCGCCACGGCCGGCGACGACCCGCTCGATGCTTGGATCTCGACGCTTGCCGAATGGTTCGGGGTCGAGGCCCCGGCGGTGCAAACGACGTATGCCGAGGCCGAGCTCATGCTTCGCCGTTGCGCGCCCGCGCTGCTGCGCCTACCAGGTCCGGAGCCGTGCTTCGTCGCTTTATTATCGGCGCGCGGTCGACGCGCGCAAGTGCTCGCGCGCGATGGCGCCAAGCATGAAGTACCGCTCGAAAGCTTGCTCGAGGGTCTGTTCGAAGGCAGGGCGCGCCCCATCGCCGAGCAGATCGATGCGGTGCTCGGGCAGCTCGACGTCGGGTCGCACGCGCGGGTGAAGCGTGCCTTCCTGCACGAGCGCCTGCGCAGCACACGCGTCGAAGGTGTGTGGTTGCTGCGTCACCACCGCGCGGCCCCGTTGTCTTCGCGGCTGCGCGAGATTGGAGCCGGCAGGCGCCTCGCAGCCGTGGTCGTGCTCTACGGTGTTACGACGCTGCTCATGATGGGCGCGTGGTGGGGTCTTGCACGGGGCGCGCTGCGCGGCCACGCCGACACGGCCTGGCTCTTGTGTTGGCTGCTGCTGCAGCTGACCAGCGTACCGCTGCGACTCTGGGCCGGCACCATGCAGGGCCGGCTGGTGATCGACGTGGGCGCGCTGATAAAAGAGCGCGTGCTCGCGAGCAGCTTGGGGCTGCCGCTAGAAAAGCTGCGCGGTAAGGGCCCGGGTGAGCTGATGAGCCTTTCGCTCGAGGCACAAACGATAGAGCAGCTTGCCATCGGCAGCAGCCTTGGGGCGATTTTTGCTGCGAGCGACATCGTCTTCGCCAGCCTGGCGCTCCTGGCGGGCGCCGGCAGCTGGCTACATTTCGGCGTCTTCGTTGCGTTCGTGGCCGCCACGTTCGTGGGTCACGCCTACTACTACGGCTACCGCCTGCTCTGGACCGACGCGCGTTTGTCGCTCACGAACGACTTGGTCGAGCGCATGCTCGGGCACGCTACGCGGCTGGTACAGGAGACGCGCCGGCACTGGCACGATGACGAAGACGCCCAGCTCTCGGAATATGGCGGACTGTCGCGTGATGTCGATCACCTCGGCGTGCTGCTGAGCCTCGTGCCGCGACTGTGGTTCATCGTCGCCATCGGCAGCTCGATTCCGGCTTTCCTACGCGCCGCGACACCCGAGTCGGTTGCGGTTGCGATCGGCGCCGTCTTGCTCGGCGGACAAGCGCTGTCGCGGGTCTCGGCGGGCGTCTCGAGCCTACTCGGTGCCTTGATCGCCTGGCGGCGTCTGCAGCCGCTGCTCCAGGGGCCGAGTGAGGCGCCGCTCGAGGCCACACAGGCCGCGCTGCCTGCGGGTGATGGGGCCACCGAGGCAGCCGCCGAGCTCCGCTTGCACGACGTGAGCTTCTCGCATCGCGGCGCGCTGCGCGAAGTGCTGCGTAACGTCGACCTCACGATCCGTTCCGGTGAGCACGTGCTGGTCGAGGGTCCCTCGGGCGGCGGCAAGTCCACGCTGGTGAGCCTGCTAGCTGGTTTGCGGACACCCGACACCGGCTTGGTGCTGAGCGACGGGCTAGACCTGGCCACGCTCGGTCATGCCGGTTGGCGCAAGCGCGTGGTGCTCGCGCCGCAGTTTCACGAAAATCACGTGTTCGCCGAGTCGCTGCTTTTCAACCTCATGCTCGGCAGGCGCTGGCCATGCCGGGCTACTGATACCGAAGAGGCCGAGCGCCTGTGCCGCGAGCTAGGTCTCGCTCCGCTCTTGGAACGTATGCCGCAAGGCCTGATGCAGGTGGTGGGCGAGAGCGGCTGGCGACTTTCACACGGCGAGCGCAGCCGCCTGTTCGTGGCGCGCGCTCTCTTGCAAGAGAGCAACGTCGTCGTGCTCGACGAGGGCTTCGCCGCGCTGGATCCGGAGACGTTGCGATTGTGCATGACATGCGTCAGGCGCCGAGCCAAAACGCTGGTCATGGTGGCTCATCCCTAGTCGGAATGGGTACCGAGCTCGTCGGCCAGTAGTTCGAGCGCGTGCCGCTGCGATTCGCGGGTCGGACAAGCCAGGAGCAGGATCGCTTCGTTCGTATCGAAGCGCTGGCAGGCCGCGCGAATCGCGTCGCCACACCGCGCTGCATTGCCCACGATGCGGTGTCGCACCAGGGGGTTGCGGTAGCGGGACGAAAGCGCGTCGGCTTCGGCATCCGTTTCGGCGCAAACGACGGCCACGGTGATGTTGCACAGCGGCGCCTCGACCAATGCGCTCGACCCAAACGCTGCGCGATAGCCAGCGAGCACCGACGGCTCGGGCGATTCGGACGCGTGAAACAGCGACAGGCAGTAGCCAACCCCGAGCCTCGCCGCGAGCCCCGCGCGGCGACCACTCGAGCCGAGCAGCCACGTCGGCACGGGCGGAGCTTCGCTAGGCAGCACCGGCACGTCGCTGCGGCGACACAGCAAATCGACCAGCGCTTCTGCCCGAGCCTCGAAGTGGCCGGGGCTGCGTACGTCGAACGCACCGCCTGTCAGCGCATGCTCGACGAGGGGGCTCGCGCCCCCTGCCGCCAGACCGAGCTCGAAGCGCCCTGGAAAGAACGATTGCGTGAGCGCGGCAGAGTTTGCCACCTGCAGCGGATTGTAAAACGCCAGCAGCACCCCCGCGGGACCGACCTTGATGCGATTCGTCGTCCCCAGCAGCAGCGGACACAGCGTGAGCGGGCTGGCCTGCGCGCCGCTCTCGAAATGCTCGGCGAGCCAATAGCGAGACCAGCCGCGCGCGTCTGTGGCTTCGCACAGGTCGACCATGGCTTGCAGACCGAAGTCACCGAAGTCGAGCAAGCCGAGTGAGAGCGGTAGCGTCATCGCAGGAACTCCTGGCTCGGCAGCAACAAGAGCGCGTCCCAACTCGGGTCGACGCGCGAGACTGTGGCCATGAGCGCGAGCGCCTGCCCTACCTCACCCGTGAGCAGCGCATCGCTAACAGGCTCGGCGCACGCGTTGCTCGTCTCGCCGCAAAGCTCGAGCGTGCGTTCGAGCCAGCGGCGAGCGCGCGCCTCGAGCGCCTGCGACGAGAAGGTTTGACCCAGCCGGTTGCAGACGTGCAAAAGGCCTGCGCTGCCGTGACACAACGTCGCGTTCTCCACGACGCCGGGTTCATCGGTCGCGCGTAGCAGTGCCAGCTCGGCGGTGATGCGCCACAGCGGCTGACGTGCGACCTGCGCGACTTGCATCAGAGCCACGGCGCAGCTCGTGGCTCCGTAGCACCAACCCTCGGGCATGGGCGGCCCCCAGCCCCGGTCGCTCACGAAGCGGGGCGGCGACGCGTTCAGGCGGTAGCACGCGTCGAGCAAGCGCGAGAGCCAGGGCCCGCCTCCGCGCAAGAGCCGCCCGACGCGCAACGGATCGAGCGCCGCGACCGACGCCAACCAAGCGCAAACGCCCGCCGTTCCGTGCGCCAACCCCGTGTCCCAGAAGCGCTCACCCTCGGGCAGCGCCACGCCCACGTGCACCTGCGATTTTCGCGAAGGCCACGCCAAGCCGTCGGCGGTTCGCTGCGCGCGCTCAGCCAGCTCGCTAACGATCAACGCGATGGTTCGTCGCGCCCAGGGACGAGGCAAACGCGCGCGCGCGTAGACTCCGAGGCCCACAAGCCCATCCACCAGATCGTGCGGCGCGTCGCGATGCGAAACTGCGACAGCGCCTTCGACCAACTCGTCGAGGGCTTCCACCAGATCCTCGCCTTCGCCGCCGAAAAGCAAACGCTGCGTCTCGGCGATCAGAAAACCCGTGCCGCTGGCGCCACCCAGCAGATGAGGTGCCGGTGACTCTTCGGCAAGCTTCTCAATGGCGAGCTCTAGCAGCTCGCACGCCCGCGCGTGCCGCTCGGGAGTGTGTGGCGATGCATAGGCAAACGCGAAGGCGGTCAGCGCCGCGTCATATGAAGTCGCGGCCGAGTCACAACTCGCATGCAGCCAGTTGTCTACTAGCCTCATCACCCCCCTTGCCTGCTGCGCGCCCGCGATGGGCAGCCAGCCGGTCGAGTCTGCTGCGCGAAGTGACCGAGCCCTAACGATACGACGATACATGTATCTCTCCCTACCTCCTACCTCTCACTCCCTTTCGGCCACTCCGCCCGGTGGAGAGGAGATAGCGAGCAGCCCTCGGGCGGGCCCTGCCGCGAGGGCTGCTCAAGTCACCGGCTTGTCGGCAAGCTTCACGAACGAGCGTAAAATTAGCCGAAACCCGGCCGCGGGCAATGCCCGCTCTCTGCGATCACTACCCGTAGATGCGCGTGAACGGCACCGGACGCACCAGCGTGACTCTGTCGAACAAGAGACCGCAGTGATGCGACTTAGTGCAACACTCCGCTAGCACGCCGAAACCGGCTTTGACGCCCGTCTTGACCTTGTTCAGCGTGACCTTCTTGAGTGTCAGGCGAGCGTCTGCACTCTCCTTTTCCTTCTTCATGATCGTTTCCTCCACTGTCTTTGAAGCGGCGAAGCGCATCCCCAACATTGAGCATGCCCTTCATTCGGAAGAGTGAACCGACCCTAGATAACCCAAGCCGGACATCTCCCAACCACTTTGGACCAGTTAACACGGTCGACGGTACTTCGCAACCAACAATACGCATCGTGGGTTGCTTTGATCGATCAGGCGACCCATACTCGAACCCAGCGTGAGGGAGTGCGGAGGAGAGAAGAGATGCTACGACCGCTTGTTTTGCCCTTCTTCGCGCTCGAGCTCGCTTGCTCGAGCGCGAAGGGTACAGTGCCTTCGCAAACAGCTTCAATAGCGTCGGTGTCAGCGCCTCGTCAGAAAATGGCAGCGCCTGGCAACGTGGCACCGCCGAATGGCCAGCTGCCACGACAGCAGCGCGATGCCGCAGCGCCAGTGCCTACGTCACCTTCGACCAACCCGCCGGCTGAAGAGCTCGCGCGCTGGCTGGCGAGCACCGCCGTCCCACTCAGGAGCCTCACGCCTGGGGTTCCCTTCGATGATTTGAAGCCGCTCAGTGCGATGGTGGGCCAGGCAACCATCGTCGGCTTGGGCGAGGCGACGCACAACTCGGCCGAGCTCGTCACGCTCAGGCATCGCCTGTTCGAGTACCTGGTAGCGGTACTGGGCTTCGACGTATTCGTGATGGAGGTGAATTGGCCGGAGGCCGATCGCATCAACGATTACGTCACGCGCGGCGTCGGCGACCCCGAGCAGCTGCTGGCAGGGCTGCGTTTTTGGACGACCGACACGCTCGAGGTCCTCGAACTGATTCGCTGGATGCGTCGCTACAACCGCGACCCGAAGCACGCGCGCAAGCTGCGCTTTCGCGGTGTCGATCTGCAGTACACCGGGCTTTCGGGTCGAGCCGTCCAGAGTTACGTCGAGCGCGTGGAGCCTGCATTCGCTGCAGAGCTTGCCAGTGGGCTACGTGAGCTAAGCGCCGACGACGCGATCAGCACTTACGCCAGCTTACCGCTCGAACGGCAGCAGCGCATCCGTGAGTATCTAGGTGAGGCCGAGGCTCACTTCGAAGCCAAGCGTCGCGAATACGAGGCACGCTCATCACGCGACGACTTCTTGCTGGCCCGTCAACACCTGCGGCTGCTCGCGCAAGCGCAGGCCAACTACACCGATCCCTCGACTCGCGACACCTCGATGGCTGCCAACTTCGCCTGGGTGGTGGAGCGCGAGCGAGCTGGCTCCAAACTCGTGCTCTGGGCTCACGATGGCCATGTATCGTTCGAGCGCGGCACGGCACCGGCGCTCGGCGCGCTGCTGCGTGAAAAGTGGGGCAAGCAATACTTTGCGCTGGGCACGTTCTTCCTGCGCGGCTCGTTTCGCGCCTGGGACTGGACGCAGGGGCAAACCACAGCCCGCGGCGTGCGTGAGTTCTCGGTGGGCACCGCGCCGGCCGATACATTCGAGTCCGCGCTCGCCCCGGGCAAGCCTCCGTTTTTGCTCGATCTGCGCAGCGCGCCGGCAAGCATTGCGGCCTGGCTCGGCCAGCAGCAGCAGACGCGCACGATCGGCTCGGCCTTCCGCAGCGAGCAGGCCATGCTGGAGTCACTCACCCCGAGCAAGAGCTACGACGCCGTGGTGTTGCTCGACGAAGTGAAAGCGGCGCACCCGACCAAAACTGGGCTGCGAAATCCGAAACCATCGCCGTAGCGGCGAACCGAAATGCGGGTGGCGAGAAAGAGCAGGTGGGCATGGACGCGGAGATTGCAAAGGGCAAGGTTTGGGATGCCATCGTGGTGGGCGCGGGTCCCGCCGGCATCCGGGTGTGGGAGAGCCTAGGGCGCGCACGACTTTCGACGCTGCTGGTCGAAGCAGGTCCGGTGAGCAGGCGGGTGGCCAACGTCGACGCGCAGCGCTGGCGCTACCTGGCACGGGGCAACGGCGATTGGGTTCGGGCGCACGGTGTCGGTGGTCGAAGTCATTTGTGGGGCGGTTGGGCCACACCATTCGCAGCGTCGGTCTTCGAAGAAGCATGGCCCTATCCGCGCGCCGAGCTTTTGCGCGACTACCAGCGCGCGGCAGAATGGTTTGCGGTCCGCTCGTCGCGAGCCCACGTTCGCTACGCCGCGATCCGTGACAAGCTGGGTTTCGTGGTGCGCGGCTGCGCCGCGTTACACGAGGGCAGTTCCGGCTGGCTTTGCGCCCGAGCACTGGCCGATCGAGCAGCGCTCACTGGCGCCGCAGCGCTCCGGCTGGTGGTACGCAAGCACCGCGCCGAAGCCTTGGCCTGCGTGGATGACGAGGGGCGCAGCCTAACGCTGCGCGCGCGCCGCTTCGTGCTCGCCGCCTCTCCGCTCGAGTCTGCCCGCATCTTGCTCGAAAGCGAGCTGTCGCCTAGAGAGCTCGGCGAAACCCTCACGGATCACACGCTCGTCTCGTATTTGCTCATCAATCCGCAGCCGACGCGCGCCGATCGCGAGCTGCGACACACGCACGGCGTTTGTGTCGACCCCTTGGCGACACGACGCGCGCGCGAGGCGCGCGCGCATCATGGTCGTTTTCTGCTGGAGGTCCTCGGCCCCAAACCAGTATCGAGTCTGCCAGAGTCGCTGCTCACTGCATTGAGATTGTCAGACCGACCTGGCGCGGTACTAACGAGCATTGGTGCTCTCGGCGAGCAGCTGCCCGGGCCCCATCGCCGGCTGGCGCTCGCTCCACGCGCGAAAGACACGTTCGGCCGGCGGCTACCTGTCGTGCACGCCCAGGTGAGCGACGACGAGCAGCGCATGATCGAGGCGATGACGGCCGCGTGCGAGCGCGTGGCCGAGGTTTTGGCGCAACCGGGCGCCGAGCTGGTGGTGCTGCGCGATCCGCTCGTTTTGCCGCCGATATTCCATCCTGCCAGTACGTGCTTGATGGGTCTGAGCGACGCGCACCCATGCACGCCCGAAGGTCGGCTGAGGCGATGGGACAACGTGTGGCTGGCCGATGCGTCGGTATTTCCCAGCTCCGGCGACGCGCACCCTACTCTCACCGTGATCGCGCACGCCCAGCGTGCTGCGCGCGCGGCGGCGTTCTGCTCATGACGCACCGGGCGCCATCCCACACGCATTCCGGCTTCGCCGTATTGCGCACGCCGCTCCTGCCGCTCAGCGCCTGGCGAGAGCTCACGGCCCAACATGCCCCGCCACCCGAAGACGAGGCCGAGCTCGCGGCGTGGCTGAAGCAGAACGACCACGACACCGAGCGCGAAATGCTGCAAGTGATCGAGCAACCCGCGGTGGGTGAGGCCATGTACTTGGCCTCACCCAGCGCGCTCGAGGCCTGCGCGGCGTGGCGGCGCGGCGAGCGTGGGCAGCGCGCGCTGGGCTCGCGAGCCGCCGTGCTGCGCTACCTGACCCGGCTGTGCTCGCGCTGTACGCCGTTCGGCCTGTTCGCAGGCTGGACGCTGCTCGATGTGGCGCAGCGTTCTCGGCTCACGCTCGGTCCCCTGTCGAGCTACCGCACTCATACTCGACTCGACAGCGCCGTCCTCGAAAGCCTGCGGCTGCAGCTCGAACGAGAGCCAACCCTGAAGTCCGCGCTCCGCTGGCGGCCAAACCCCAGCCTTTATCGCGTGGGCGACGAGCTGCGCTACATCGAGGCTCGCGCGCTGCCCGGTGGGCTGAGAGACAACGCCGCCGTTTCGGTGGCCAGTACATCTGCGCTGCTGGTCGCGCTCGAGGCGGCGCACGGTCCAAATGGAGCGACCCGTGACGAGTTGGCGCGGAGCATCTGCCGGAGCGAGCCCGACATCGCGTTCGTCGACGCGGGCGCGTTCGTCGACGCGCTGGTCGAACAGCAGCTGCTCTGGTCTGAGCTGGCACCCTCGGCGACAGGAGCGCCGGCGATGGCGGCACTCTCGAGAAAGCTCGCGAAGCTCCCGCAAGGCGCGGCCATCGCGGCTGCCCTGAACAGGCTCGACAACGGCTGCCACGAGCTCGATGCGCTGCCGCTCGGCAGGGCGCCGGCCTCGTACCCAGATGCGACCCTCGCTGGAGTCGTACCCGACGTCGGTCCAACCAGCTCTACCTTCCAGGTCGATCTGCTCAAGCCCGCAGCAGCCGAGCTCGGTGTGGCCGTCATTCACGAGGTGGAGCGCTGCATGCAGGCGCTCTGGCTACTCCAACCTCAGGGCACGCTGCCGCTCGACCGCTTTCGCCGGGCCTTTCAGGCACGCTACGGCGATCGACCCGTGCGTTTGGCCGAGGCGCTCGATGAGGAAACCGGCGTCGGCTACGATGCCGAGACGCGCGTAACCGCGCCACCCGCCGGCCTGCTCGAGGGCATGGTGTGGCGACGCCCGAGCGCCGAAGGTGACGAGCCCGTGGGGCCCCGGCATCGGCTCCTGCTCGCCAAGTACGCCGAAGCACTGTCGCGCGGTGCGCGCAGCATTCGCCTGGAGCTGACCGAGCTCGAGGGTCTACCGCAACACGCAAAGCCCCCGCTGCCCGACGGCATCTCGGTCTTGTGCGAGCTCTACGCGAGCTCGCTGGAGGCCGTGGATGCGGGTGAGCTCACGCTGCTGATTCGCGGCTTTGCGGGTCCGTCGGGTAGCAGCCTGTTCGGACGCTTCTGTCACGGCGACGCCAAGCTCGAAAAGCGGGTTCGCCAGCACATGACGCGCGAACAGGCTCTAGCTGGCGATCGAGTGCTGGCCGAGGTGGCGCATCTTCCGCAAACGCGGCTCGGCAACCTGGTGGGGCGGCCGCGCCTGCGCGCTCACCAGATCAACTATCTGTCGCTCGACGAGGCACGCGCCGACGACCTCGGCATCGAAGACTTATGGCTCAAGGTCGAAGCGGGTCACGTCAAGCTCTACTCCGAAAAGCTCACGCGCGAGGTGTTGCCCCGGCTCGCGTGCGCGCACGCGGTCTCGCCGTTCGACCTGCCCATCTATCGTTTTTTGGAGGCGTTCGCGTCCCAGGGCCACACCACGCAAATGGCCTTCGATTGGGGCCCGCTCCGCTCTGCGCCATTCTTGCCGCGCGTGGTGATCGGTCGCTCGATCGTCGCCGAGGCTACGTGGAACCTAGACGTCGAGCGCTGGCGGGCGCTCGCGGGGCAACCGCGCGTGCCCCGGTTTCAGCAGCTGCAGGGCCTGCGCCGCGAGCTGGCGCTCCCGCGCATCGTGCTGGCGTGCTCCGGAGATCAACGCCTGCTCGTCGACTTCGAGAACGGCTTGAGCGTCGACACGCTGTTCGACGCGATTCGCTCCGGCGAAATCTCGCAGCTGCGCGAAGCCTTGCTGGCCGACGAGCAGCTGTGCGTCGAAGGACCGGAGGGGCGCTTCGTCAATGAGCTGGCCATACCGCTCATCCGCCGCGAGCCACCGCCCGACGACGTTCTCGCGGCGCCTGTCCGTCCGCGCCTGCCTTCGTGCAGTACCGTGCACAAGTATCCACCCGGCTCCGAGTGGCTCTCGCTCAAGCTCTACACCGGACCCGTAACAGCCGAGCGGCTGTTGCTCGACAGGCTATGGCCCGTGGTGAGTGAGCTGCAAGCAGCTGGCCGCATCGATCGCTGGTTCTTCTTGCGTTACGCGGATCCGCAGCCGCATTTGCGCATGCGACTCCACGCAGCGAGCGCCGAGCTCGTCGGGCAAGTGCTTCAGCACGTCTCGCAAGCCGTGGCAGGGCCGCTCGAGCGCGACCTGCTGCACGCCGTGCACCTCGACACCTACGAACCCGAGGTCGAGCGCTATGGCGGGCCTCGCTTCATCGCTTGGGCCGAGCGAATCTTTTGGGCCGACAGCGAGCTCGTGGTCAGTACGCTCGGCGAGCTTACCGTGAGCGACGAGGACGACGACGAGGCGCGCTGGCGCCACTGCTGCTTGGGGCTTCATGCGCTGCTTGTCGATCTGGGCTTCGAGCTCGAAGCCCGGGCCGAGCTGACCGAAGCGGCGCGCGCTGGTTACCGGCGTGAGCTGGTCGATCATCCTGCCTTCGAAGATCAAATCGCGCGACGCTTCCGCAACGAACGGGCCTGGCTCGATGGCCTCGCGCGAGGGAGCGAGGCGCCGCCCGGGTCGCCGATGTCGGCGCGCACGAGCCTGCTCACGGCTGCCGCCCAAGAGCTACGTCGTCTGGCGGCTGAAGATGCGCTCGGCACCTCGCCCTCCGACGTCGCCTTCAGCTTCCTACACATGCACGCCAACCGCATGCTGCGCAGCGACCAGCGCGTCCAGGAGCTGGTCCTGCTCGACCTGCTCTGTCGCACCTACCGCTCCCAGCTCGCACGAAAGCGCCACGATCGAACCGCGCAGGCGGGAGTGCGCTAGTACTAAGGGGCCGCGCGGAAATTACGGAACGCATGAGCAAGCATGCTCGCGCGGCAATACCTTGTAGTTCCACTCGCCGTGGAAGCGCCGCGGCCTGATCGCGAGAGTACGCATCGTGGAGTCGGGAACTTTTACCTTCGTACGATAGCGGCGGCGGTCCAATTTCGCCTTCACCTTGAGGCCGTTGGCGGTCGTGGTGTTGGCGTAAGGCGATCGAGGCGCGCAGCCGGGCCGAGGCAGAGCTGGAGCGCTGCAAGGTCGCACTGGCTGGCGCGCCAGACGACAGCCTGCTGATCGGCAACCGTCGCCAGGCGCGGGCGACGCTCGACGACGCGGTCGATGTGCACGAGGTCGCGATCGCTGCGCGCGAAGCGACCATCAAGCGCATCGACGACGCGCACGATGACCTGGTCGAGCTCAGCAGGCGCGAGCGGGACCTGGAAGGCGTGAACGACCCGAGCTTCCAGCAGTGGTCGGAAAGCGTGAACCAGCGGCTGGACGCCGCGTTCGCCGAGATCTGCGCCGTCATCAAGGAAGCGAAGACGAAGTCGCAGGAGCAGGGCTGGCTCGGGCTGGCGCTGCCGGTCTGGCCAGCGCGATCGGCCTGACGACGTACACGGCGCCCCAGATCGAGCATGACCGGCGGATGGGCGTGCTGCGGCGCGCTGCGCATGCAGCGATCGAGCGCGCCGGTCTGTACTGGCACGGCGACGTGAAAGATCTAATCGTCGGCTACTGACGCGATGCGGTTCGTCGAGTTCTGCGAAGCGCTCGCGGTCGAGCTGACGCCGGCGCAGCGCGTGCTTTGCCTGGTCGCGTTCGATGGGCTCGAGCCGCGGGACCTGCAGGGCGACGACCGCGAGCTGGCGCGCGAGCTGTTCGGCGACGTCGAGGTCATCCCGCCGATCGCGCGCATGGTGCTGGCGGTCGTCGCTGGCGCCAGGTCCGGCAAGACGTACCTGGGCGCGCTGCGCCTGGTTCACCTGGCGATCACGGTACCGCTGACGATGCTGGCGCCGGGCGAACAGGCGGCTGCGATCATCGTCGCGCTCGACCTTCGACTGGCCCGCCAGGCGATGCGCTTCGCGCTCGGTGCGATGCAAAGCAGCCCGGACCTGGTCGGTCTGATCGACAACGAAACGCTGGATAGCTTCCAGATCAGGCGCCATGACGGCCGCGTCGTCAGCGTCGAATGCCTGCCGGCGACGCGCGGCGGATCTGCTG
This sequence comes from Polyangiaceae bacterium, assembly GCA_035281385.1. GTDB lineage: Bacteria > Myxococcota_A > Polyangia > Polyangiales > Polyangiaceae > PMG-095. The sequence continues at coordinate 3,648 of DATEDZ010000047.1, read as the reverse complement.
TGCGCGGCCGGTCGCTGGTCGCGGCGCTGCTGGACGAGTTCTGCTTTTTCCGCGACAGCGACGCGGTCGTCAACGACGCCAGCGTCTACGAGGCCGTGTCGCCACGCGTCGTCACCGGCGGGCAGTGCGTGATCGTCTCGACGGCTTGGGCCGAAGCCGGCCTGCTGCACAAGTTCTGGGTCGAGCAGTTCGGCAAGCCGGGTAGCGTGGTCGTCGGGCATGCGCCGACCGTGCTGATGCGCCCGGACCAGGCCGAACGTGTCGCGCTGGAATACGAACGGGACCCGGTCAACGCTGCCCGAGAGTACGGCGCCGAATTCATCGGCCTGGGCGCTGGCGCGTACTTCGACGGCGTATCGATCGCGGCGTGCGTCGACCCGCATCACGTCGTGCCGCTGGCCCCAGCTGCTTCGGCGCATGTAGTCGCCGCTGCTGACTTTGCATTCACGAGCGACCACAGCGCGATCGTGATCCTGCGCGTGGTGGACGGTCGCGCCATCGTCGCCGACTGGCTGGAGATCAAGCCGGGCAAAGGGGCGCCGCTGAAGCCGTCGGCGGTCTGCGCCGAATTCGCGACGCTTTGCTACCGGCACGGCGTCGAAGCGCTGGTCGCCGATCACCACGCCAAAGAGGCTGTCCGAGAGCACTTGAACAGCGCCGGGATCCGCTACCAGGAAAGCGAGGGCGGCAACGCTGGCAAGCTGCGCGCCTATTCGAGGGCGCAAGCGATGCTGCGCGAACAGCGCGTCAAGTTGCCCAGCTTGCCGCGCCTGATCACCCAGCTCAAGGAAGTGACCATACGGCCGCTGGCGGGCGGTGGCCTTCAGATCTCGCACGCGCGCCGCAGCGCCAAGGGGCACGGCGACCTGTCTGCAGCGCTGGTACTGGCCCTGGCGGCGGCCGCGCCGCATTGCAAGGGCAGGTCTGCCGCGGGGCGTAGCTGGCGCGCCGGCGCTGTGGGCAAGCGGCGCCTGGAAGCGTCGACCGGGGTCCGGGAAACCGACGTCCCGCACGGCATCGATCGGCTGCGCGAGCTGCCCGGCGGCCGCGTCGGCGTCGTCAGTGCGCGAGAGATCCAGAGGCGCACGGTCTGGGGAAACTTTCGGGGCTTTCTGAGGAAAGGAACCGAGCGATTGGCTGACTTCGAATTGCGACCTATCCAAGGCGTCGAGCCGGTCGACTGGTTCGATCCGACGACCACGATCCCGAACCCCCGCTTCGACTATTCGAAACCCGTCGGGCCCAACAACCCGGCGACGATCACGGTCATGTCGCGCCTGAACGCGGAAACGGGCCACCCGCACCGCAACTACCAGGCGAAGGTCGGCAGCGGCGTGGTCGTCAAGGCGACGGTCGACGGAGTCGAAGGCGAGATCGATGCGAACCTGGACGGGCGGCTTTTCAAGCATTGGTTCGCCGAGTTCCTCAGCGGCGCGTCGACGGGCGTATCAGCGGCGCCTGGGATCTCGTCAGTAGCGAGCTTCGTGCCAAACAAGGCCGGCAATTACTTGCTGGTCTTCCACCGTGCCGAGGGCGGCAGCGTCGGGATCCCGATCGACGTCGTAGCACTCGAGTGAGTGCCGAAAGTACGCAACTCGTCGGCCGGCCTGGCCGAAAGGAACGCACAACCATGGATCCCGCGGATTGCGTTGACTCTCAAAGTAGTGTGTGGCTTAGGTCGGGCGTGCCTCGCTGCTCGCTATTGATCACAGATCTCGACAACACCGTTTGGGACTGGTTCGCCGTCTGGCACGCTTCGTTTTCGGCGCTGATCAGTGAGACCTCGCGCATCAGCGGGGTGTCCGTCGCGCAGCTTGAGGCCGAAGCGAAGAAAGTGCACGAGCGGCACCGGACGACCGAGTATGCGCTGCTGCTCGAAGAGCTTCCCAGCCTGCAGGCTCTTCACCCAAACGGGGACATCGCCAAGATCTACGACGAGGCGATCCACGCGCACCGATCGGCGCGGAAGAGCACGATCCGCCTTTACGATGGGGTGCGGGAGACCCTCGAGCGCGTGCACACAGCCGGCGTTCAGGTGATCGGCTACACCGAATCGATGGCGTTCTACACGTCCGATCGGATGCGAAAAACCGGCTTGGACGACGTGCTCGACTATCTCTATTCGGCGCCCGATCACGATTTCCCTGAAGGGGTGACCCCAGAGGCTCTACGCACGTACCCGCCTTCGCACTACGACCTTCGGCGAACGGAGCATCGCCACACCCCATTGGGTGCGACTAAGCCCGACCCTGTGCTGCTGCGAAAGATCGTGACCGATGCCGGTGTCCCAGTCGATCAAGTCGTCTACGTGGGCGATAGCCTCATGAAGGACGTGGCCATGGGGAAAGCTGCGGGGGTCCACGCGGTATGGGCGAAGTACGGCGTGGCGCACAAGAATGAAGCGTACGAGCTGCTGCGCCGCGTGACGCACTGGACACTCGCCGACGTCGAGCGCGAGAAACAGACGACTCACGAAGCAGTCGAGCCGGCCTACGTCATTCAGAGCTTTGCGGAGCTGCTTGACCTGTTTGAGTTTGAGGCGGCGGCGGGAGCGACGGCGACGGCGTAGGGAGCGTTGTCGCCGACGGCGGGGCGACGATCGGATTTGGGGCAACGTTCGGAGGCGGCGATGCAAGCGCGCTCGGCACCGAGAGTATTCGCACGTCGGCCTTGAAGTCTGCCTTGGGTACGATCTCGATGGTTGCCGGTGTCGTCGGCGACGGCGTTCCTTTGGTCGCCGACGACCCGAACAGAGCCCCCAAGGCGAAGAGCAGCAGCACTCCCAAGATCAACTGGTAGAACAGTTTTATCTTGTCATCCGACCGAAACTTGCGACCTCGGATGAATATGGGGCTGAACTTGCCAACGGTGGCGGTGAGGCTGACCGGAATGCTTCGCACTGAAAGAGCCTTTTCGAGGTCCTTGCCGTGCTCGACCGCCCCAAGAAGGAGCCGATGGTACTGAAAGAAATCCATCCAAAAGAACGCACCGAGGGCAACCATCCCCGCGACGATGATCAGGAACGCCACATTGATCGTAAAACCGAGGAGGACCATCTGCATCCCACTATTGGCCGCGAATCCAGCGGCACCGATGACAGCCACGATCACGGTCACCGCTGTTTTGCGGATGTCCATTTCGATCTGGTTGAAGTGCTGTTGCACGTCGACCGTCTTCTTCCACGCCTCAAGCAGGTGACCGGTCAGCCCCGGGTCTGAGGAGCCGTTCGCTGTTTGCACGACCCCGGCCTGCGCGGGGTTGGGCGGTGGAGGTGGAGTGGGAGGTGGTGGCGGCGCGCCCGCCCCTGAGCCTTGCGACATCCCACGATCATCGGGCGTCCACTTCATGGCTGCCAAGTATTCGGGTCCAAGCTTGGACCCCTGCGCCATAATGAGGGCATGAGGTTATGGAACGAATTCACGCGTTTACGCGTGAGCCTTCCCGCCGCACCCGATTGTGGGCATCTTGGGGCGATTCATGGGTAGACCCGCTACCGGCACCGTCGAGTACGTCGCCATCCACCAATCGATCAACCTCGAGACGGGCGAGCTGAAGGCGACCAAAACCGGGATGGCTCGGAAGGTGCCGATTCGCCCTGCCCTGCTGGCGCTGCTCAAGGCCATGCATGCCGAGGCTGAGGGCGCAGGG
>DATEDZ010000046.1:0-43551 GCA_035281385.1 Polyangiaceae bacterium | reverse complement strand
CACCACCCGCTCACGATCGTCAAAGCGCGACGCGGCCACGGTCCGGCCGGCTCGTCAGGCGAGTCGGCGCCGCCTGCAGCGTCGGACGGCACGTCAGGTGAATCGGCACCGCCTGCGGCGTCGGCAGCGCCATCAGACGCTTCCGCAGCGCCGCCTGACGCGGCTTCGCCGAGCGATCAGGAAGGGACCGCGATTCGGCCGCGCGAATTGGCGTCGTGTGACTCTCGTTTGGCAGCCGGAAACGCCTGGAAAATCTCCGGCCCTACGATCAAAATGTTGCCAGATCCGTTGCCAGGCTCGTCTAAGTATCCGGATTTATTGTGGAGGCGCCGGGAATTGAACCCGTTTGGGCGTTCGCGGCGTTCAGCACGAAAGTTGCGGATCCGGCATCAACTCGGCTCGATTGCGATTCGATTGAACCCGGCTCGTTCCATCTGGATCCGCCGTTTGGAGCAACGTCGGGTGACATACGGGCAACATGAGACCGGCTCCGGGTAGTATTCCCGTCGCCTGATCAGTCATCGCTCTCGCCTTCGGTTTCTGCCTCGTCCCCCTTGCTGGTGAGGCTCTTGAGAGCCAGCGACGCGGCGAACGTCACGACGGCCCGCACCTGCTCCGACGTGAGCGAAGGAAACGCTCGCAGGATGTCCGCTTCACTGGCCCCTTCGGCCAAGCTGGCAACGACGCTCCTCACCGGAATCCGCGTCCCCCGCAAAACAGGTGTGCCGCCAGCGACCGTCGATTTCTGCTCGAAGTGCTCCCCGAACGCCGTCATGCTCAGCACCTACCACGGTCCTGCGGCCAAGCCAGCCCAACCAGGCGCGCGGACCGATAGCTTTGTGTCACCGCTGGTGACACTTTCTTCGCCGCATGGTCGCTCCGCAGGATCGCGGGCGACTGGATTTGGTGTTCGAGCGCGCGCTTTGGCCACCGGGTTCCGAATAGCTGCGAGCCGGTAGAACTCGCGGGTCTCCGGCCGCTTCGCCTGGCTGAGGGTGATGAGATGGTGCTCCACGGCAATTGTCTCGCCAGTGGTGAGACTTTCTCGTTGCGGCGGTTAGCCTCGTAGAACTGGCACACGGGAGAGGCGGTCGCTGGTCCCACCAGTCGCTTCGCGAGGAAGCACTGCTGTTGCGAAGCACCTCACTCCGTCCTCCAATTGTCGATAGTCAGCTCGTAGCCGACCGACTGGACGTACTCGAAGTGTTTCACGTTGCCTGTCACGACCGCGAGACCGTGGCACAGCGCAATCGCAGCGATCATCACGTCTGGCAAGCCGATGATGAGGCCCTGGCGTTCGAGAGCGGCGTTGATTCTGCCAGCTGTTCGAGCGGCCGCGTCGTCGAAGGGTAGGACATCCCATTCCTTCAAGGACTCTTCGAACCCGGCGAGCATCTCCTCGCGGCCCTTTCGCCGAAGCCCAAAAACTACTTCGGCCACCGAAACGGACGAGATGGTGAGCCGTTCGTGCTCGCGAACATATGCCGCAGCCTTCGCAGAGACCCCACTGTGTTTCCCCTTCATGATCTCCGAAAGCGTGTCGGTATCGAGCACACCCTTATTCATCGAGCGGCCGCATGCGAGCTTGACTTCGCGCTCGGTAAGCCAGCGCACAAATCTCATCAACCAAGTCCGGCTCATCCGCCATCAGGCCGAGCATCCTAGGAACGCGCGACTCGACCACGCTCGCCGGCTTCGGCGTGTCCTCAGCGACCTCCTGGGTCGCCCGCTCGATCACCCGCCGCCGCTCCTCGAGCGGGAGGCTGCGAATCCTCGCGAGAAGCTGGTCGATGTCGGAGATGGCCACGCGGAGAGCATAGCAGCCATCTTTCGTAGGTTCGAGCTGTTTGAGCCAGCCAGTCCCACCAAAACACGGCTCCACGGCAGGCCGCTTGCGGGCGGGACGCTCCGTCGATCCCGCGAGGCAGGCTGGCATGCGGTGGGGCCGAGGGCCAACGTCACCACCAGGACAGACGCCACCAGCCCGCGCACTCGTGGTGACCTCTATTCACGCGTGCCGGTTCTGCCCATCCCGACACGCGTCTCCGGTGGCCGCATGGAGGCACCAGCACCGAACGAGATCCTGACGCTCGCCGCCGCCCTCGTCGCCGCTTCCGGTCTCACCCCAGCCATGTTCACCGCGATCGGTGGGGCAAGCGATGGTGACCGGAGGGTCACCGTCAAGGTAACTGCGCCGGAAGCAACGTGATCCGATCATCTGCCGCGCTGAGGTCTTCCAGCGATGGCGCCATGGCGGAGTCCTAACACGCGCCCTTCCCGGCTTGAGTCCCCGCCGAGCTGCGTCGCTCCAAGATCGCCAGAACTGACGCGACGTCGATGCGTCGTTTGTAGCGCACGATCGTCGCGTGCGCCGGCAGCGCAGCATCGCTGCTGGCGCGAGCCTCGTCGATGCAGAGGATGACGTTGTCGACCTTGGCTTGGCGCAGTTTGCGGAGCTTTTCCTCGAGGTACTTGGGTGTCCAGAAGCCCACGATTTCGAGCAGGAACCGGCGGGTTGGGTCTCGACGGTGGACGACCTCGAAGTCTGGAAAGATGAGCGAGCCCTCGGTCTCGACGGGACGAGGCTCCCGCACCACGTCCCAGTCACGCGCCGCCTTGCGAAACGCCTTGGCAAAACGCTCCTCTAGCTTGCTGTCGAACGCCTTGAGCTCCCGGCCAGGGCGGATCGGGTCGCGCCGCGCTCGTACTCGTCGATGAGCGCCCGGAGCCACGGGTGGTCGCGCTCGGTGAGGTAGTGGAGCACCACCTGGTTTCCGAGCGTGCGCGTACCAAGCCGAGAGAGTGCGGGGTGTGGCAAGGCCTCGCCTCCTTTCGGCTGCTCGCCTGGCCTCGCTGGTCGCGAGGGTGACCAGCTCGTACACGGTGGCGCGCTTACCCGGCGACGGTCGGAGCAGCCGCCCAACGCGCTGCACGTGCTCCCGCTCGCCGAGTGTCCCACCCACGATGATGGCGACGTCGGCGTCGGGGACGTCGATGCCCTCGTTCAGCACCCGCGCGCTGACCAGGGCGCGCAGCTTTCCGTCCCGGAACGCCGACAGGGCGCGCTCCCGTTCGCGCCGACCGATCTCGCAGGTGATCGGCATGATCAACTGCTCGCGAGCGATGGCATAGGCGGCGGCGTTGTCCGCGGTGAACACCAGGACCTTGGACTCGCGATGCCGCACCAGCAACGCTTTGACCGCTTCCGCCTTCGCCCGAGTGAAACCAAGGAGCTGCCTCGTGCGCCGCCAGGCCTGCATGGCCGCTCGGCCCTCGGCGGTTTGCGACGCGGCAGACACCAGCTCTTGCCAGGTGCCGGTCGGATGCAGTGCCCGAAAGCGACGATTGACGTCGGAGAACAGCCGATGGTCTTCGTCATAGCGCGCCCGCTCGTCGCGGCTGAGTGAAAGCCGGAGTATCACCAGATCGAAATCCGACAGCCAACTACCCGCCAAGTCCCCGACGCCGAGCTGGTAGACGTCCGGCCCCACCAGCTCCTCGAGCCGAGCCAGCTGCGGTCCATCGGGAGGCGTCGCCGATAATCCCAGCCTGCGACTGGCCACGCACATTTCGAGCGCCTCATCGCGAATCCCACAGCCGAAGTGGTGCGCCTCGTCGACCACCAAGAGATCGAACCGATTGCCGATGCGCGGCATCCACCGAAAAGCCGATTCGAACGTGGCCACCGTCACGTCCTCCAGCTCCTGCCGACCGTCTCCCAAGCAGCCAATCGGCCCTGAATAGAACCGCGCAAGCTCCGCCAGCCACTGCGTCAGTAGCGCCCGCGTCGGAACCAGGCACAAGGTGCGCAGCCCCGCCTGGGCCATCACGGCCCCCGCCACCCGCGTCTTTCCGCTGCCGGTCGGCAGCGCGATCACACCGCGCTCGTTCGACAGCTGCCAGGCCACGGCGGCGGCTTGCTGGTAAGGGCGAAGCTCGGGCGTGTGCCACGGACAGGCAGTTCTGGTCGGCTTTGCTCGCACCTCGTCCGTCAGCGGCAATCCCAGGGATTGAAGACCTTCGACCACCTCAGAGTAGCGGTACGCAGGTGCGCGGTAGAGCTCCACCCGTGGGTCCCACAGAATGCTGGAAATGGGCTTCCTGCTCAGATCTGGCGCTTCTGCCAGCACCAGCGTGCCGTGATCGAAGAGTAGCTTCATCGTTTGCTGCTCGTCGGTCAGGTCCAGATCGAGTTGCTCTCGAATTTCGCGAGCCGGAGGCGAGCCAGTGCTCACGTCAACCGGCTGAAGGCGTCGTCGACGTTTCGGCAGCCGAGGAAGGCCTTGCTCGGAATTTGCTGGACGGCGAGCTCGATCTTCCTCAGCGCCGGCTCCCTTGCAAAGACCAGCAGGTCTCTCGCGCCACGACGTCCAAGCGCCAACACGCTGCCCCGAAACAGCGCCCAACGGCGAGGGTCTTGGATGAGACGCACGAAGGTCACCTCGGAATAGGCGATGGTCTGCTTCACGAAGAGCCAACGGCAGGTGATCCCGGTCTCCTCCACGGAGAGGCGAAAAGGGAACGGCCAAGTGCCGATCGCCATGACCAGCAGCGCCAACAGACCCTGGCCGAACGCGAGGCAGACTCCTCCAGGCAGCAAGGCAATGAGCAGCATTGCGACCAAGCGCTTCCGGACGAAGGGGTCACTCCAATCGAAGCGCACCCACGCGGACAATGCCGGTGTCATGGCTTCGACTGCAGGCCTTCGCACGCGACTTTGCACGCGCCCAGTATCGTGCCCACGCTAGTGCCGACGAAGATCGGGCAGGCGGGCGGGACCATGAGGCAGCCCAGGGTAGTCGTGGCGCCACTGAGCAGAGCCGTGACACCAAGCGACGAAACGCAATCGTTCACGCAGTCATAGCTAGCTCCATCGCGAGCGCTGACGTCGGGCCCTGGCTTCGCCTGGGAGGGCGCTGCCGCCGCACCTGTGGAGCCTGGCTCGCCGGGGTCCAAGCTCTCAGGGGCGTAGCAGCTTACGTGACTCATCCTGCTGCAATCGATCGGGTTGGTCATGCCGGCCCTTCGGACACGAACACCCCTCAGTTGCGGAAAAAGGGCGGCACGCAGGCAACCGTTGGCCTCGCGCGGCCGATGGTCTAGCAGCAGTCATGGCTCGACGTCGCCCGCATGGTTCAATTGCTGCGGCCGCACCTGCGCCAGGGCTTGAGCTCCATCACGCGCCGGCTCGCGTGCAGGTGCTGCTCCGCGAGCGTGCCCGGTTGGTTCGGGAAGCGCAGAAGAAAAAGCTGCAGCTCGAGCAGCTCACCGTGCGGATCTCACGAGAGGGTCAAGAGCTGGCGGCCAACATGGCGCCGTTGGTCGAGCGCCACCGTAGCCTGGTCGCGGGGCTTGCTGCCCTGTTCGTCGAGCTACTCGCGAGCAGTCGGCTGTCGAAACGCGCTCGCACGCAGGTCACCCAGATTCGCCGCTCGCTCGAGGTTAGAGGCCTGCTCTCGCCGATCGACGATTGGGCGGCCGAGCACCCGGCTGACGGCGAAATCGATGACCCGTGGATCGATGACCCGTGGGATCCTCGCTCTGGCGCTTCGGATCCATCACGATTCGGGGGCAGGCCCGATCGAGAGCAGCGCCGTCATCAACAACCACCTGAACGCGGCAGCGGCCCCGACACCCACATCCACGACGCCTCCGCAGCAGAGGTGGCTGGCGCCAGGCAGGTAGGTCAGGAAAAGCGTTCGCTGCGCGACATTTTTCGCAATCTGGCGCGGGCGATTCATCCTGACAAGGCTCGGCACGAAGCGGAGCGCGCTCAGCGCACCGAGGTCATGAAGCAGGTCACGCAGGCCTACGAGGACGGCGATCTGGCGCGCCTCATCGAGCTCGAGAGCGCCTGGCAGGGCGAAGTCGTAGACACTGGGTCAGGGGATCTCGAGGCGCGTTGCCGCGAGCTGGGGCGCATCAATCGGGAGCTCCTCAGCCAGGTTCGACAGCTCACCCGCGAGATCCGCGACATCAAACGCGAGGCGCAGGAAATATTCCAAGGTGCATCGGCCAGCGAGGTGGTGGCTGGCGCGACGCAAGAGCTCGACGAGGTGCAGTCCATTTACGAGAGCCTGCGCCAGTTCCGTGACTGCCAGATCACGCTGGCCGAGCTGCGGCGTCGGACCTCGCCAGCGAGCCCGAGCCGCGAGGAGCTCGAGCTGCTCGAAGCGCTCATGCTCGAAGAAATGGGACTATGGCCTGCGCCAGCTCGACGCAGCCCTCGCCAGCGCACGTAGCGCGTGCAGTCGGCAACGACTTCCCCGGATTCGCCAGGCATTGGGGTTGCGGTTCTCACGAACCAACAACCGCCGCTATTTCGAGCCATAGCGCGAGAGCCCCGCAGCAACTGGCTGCCACGCGCGCGATGGCGCGATTCCCCTTCGAGCACGCGACCAGCAGAGCCAGGCAGGAGAGCTGGGCGAGCACCACGTAGTACCAGGCCCCTGTGGTGTCCCTCTGCGCCATGAACACCAACCACATCATGAGAGGGGTCGGTACCACCAGCGAACGTTCCGACGGATTCTTGAGCAACGATAGCGCCAACCACGTGTTGCTCAGCGCCACCAGCGCTCCAAGGTACGCATCGCTGCCCGCTGTGTTCCCCAATGGCTGCTGCCCGCCCGCTATCCAAATGGTCGTCAGAACAGCGCTAGCGGCTAACGGTACTGCCAACAAAACCAGCAGCGTTTGCCACCATCTTGCCATGGGCGGCGCCTGTTGCGGCCGAGCATTCATCGTGTCGGTCCTTTCTAGAGCCCCGAATACTCGTGCCAGGTCAGCTGCCAGAGATAGTTGAGGGCGTCATTGCAGGCTTCGAACTCGGCACACGTTGGCTCGCTGTTGCAGCGGCGCGCGAGATCCACGAGGCTGGGGCGCAGCGAATCTTCGACCTTGTTCAGGTACTCTTGGTCGCTCGGGCGGCAGTCGAGCTGGCATGACTCCGATCGCTCACACGTCTCGGTACCCAGCATGCCGGGCGGTCCGGCTGCGGAGAAGCACTCCGCGGCACCCTCGCAACCGCGCTCGAGCACGCAGCGGTACTCATCGCCGAAACGAGGCTGGAACAGGCGCGCCTGATAGTTGCAGAGTGCTTCCTCGAACTTTTGGTCAACCTTGATGCATAGGGCATTGAAGCCCACGCAGGCCTCATAGAAGCCTTCATCACGGTCGGGGAGCGGCAAGGTAGCTTCCCACTCCTCGCAGCGCTCGTTTTCGCCGCAAGCGTAGGGACAGCTCGAATCGCCGATGGATGGGCATTGGGAGAAGCAGTCGCTGGAGGCATAGGGACTACGGCACAGTCGGCTGCACTGATCGTAGCGAGACTCGGCCGCATCGCGGCAAGACTCGCACGACGTCCAAGTACAGGTTTTCACGTAGGGCTGGACGGAATCGCCATTGAGCTGACCCTCTGCTCGGCCGTCCGAGTCCGAACCGCACGCCATTAGCGCGGTGGCGACAAGGAAGATCCCAATGATGTGACGCACGACGCCGAGAGTAGTCATACGTGCCCTTCGGGCAGGCACGACTTCCAGTTGCGAACTTTCTACTTAGCGGCCGACTACCGTGGTCACGAGCACGGCGATGAACCCCGCAACCACCATTCCGAGCACGAAGGGCAGAAGGAACTGGGCTACGCGGGTCGGGGCGAGGTCGTGCTCGCGGGCCGCAGTCGGGTTTGGCAGGCTCTGGCCGGAGCCCCCAACCTCATTCGGCGGCAGCCTCTCCGTCGTCCCGCTCAGCGATATCTCGCTGGAATTGGTAACCTCGGTGCTTGGTGGTGGGGGCGTGGCCGTGTCCGGAGCGGAAGGCTTTTCGGGAGGAAACAACGTCGTCTCGACCCATCCGATCGGCTTTCGTAGCAGCGCGACGGCGGCCTCCAGCTCGGTCCTAAACTCGAGCGCGCTCGAGAAACGCTCCCGCGGATCCTTGCGCAAGCCGCGGAGCACCGCCTGATCGAGCGGGAAGGGAACCGGCTCGCCGGCGAGCTTGGAGGGAGGCGCCGGCTCATCCCGCACGTGCGCCGCAAGGACCGACGCCGGACGCGAGTGATGATCGAACGGACCTCGACCGGCCAGCATGAGGTAGAGGACCAGCGCGGCCCCGTAGAGGTCTGCGCGGGTATCCACGCGGCAACCGACCGCCGCCTCGGGGCTTGCATAGCGCGGCGTGCCCATCAGGACGCCCACGTCCGTCGGCACCATCAAAGGCAGCGGCGCAGCGGCGGGCGCATCCGGCAGGACGCGGGCCACCCCGAAATCCAAGACCTTGAGAATGCGCGAGCCATCCTTGAGCGTACAGATGAACAAATTCTCGGGCTTGACGTCGCGATGGACGATACCGATCGCGTGCGCGGCGGACAGGGCAGATAGCAACTGACACGCGTACTGAACGGCCTCGTACACGGGCAGCTTGCTCCGCCCTTTGATCTCCGCCGCGAGCGTCTGTCCGTGCAACCGTTCCATCACGAAGAATGGCCGCCCATCCTTCAGGCTCGCCGAGTCCACCACCGAAACGATGTGAGGGTGATTCAAACGTCCCAGCGATTCCCGCTCCACACGCATGCGGTCGACCGTGCGCGGGTCGGAAGCAAGCTCCGCGTGCAGCACCTTTGCGACGACGTCGCGACCGAGCTCGCGGTGCTCGACCAGGAAGACTTCGCCCATGCCGCCGGCGCCGATACGGGAAATGGTGCGGTAGGCGGTTCCGGTGAAGAGATCCTCGGGCGATGGAGTCGCTTTGGGAATGACGTTCGGTGTTGCGTTGCCTTCCATTCTCGGCCCTCCCTGAAGTTCTCAGTGACAGTACGGGTCGTCGAGTGTGCACGTGTTGCCAACGATGCAGTGGTTCGAGTTGCCGCAAGGAATCGTGCAAGTCTCTGGGACACCGCCAACGGTCCTACATAGGCCGCCCTGTCCCGCTTCTAGGCAAGCGCCACCACCGTCGCGAGCACAGCCACACGACGTGTCCAGACCGTCGGCGCACGACGCACTCGCAACCATGTCAATGACGGCCTCACACGTCACGCTGTCCTGAACTACGCCGCAGTAGCTCTCGGAAGCAGCCCCAGAGAGGCTCTGTGCCGCGAAGGTGACTGTGAACGGACGAGAACATGTCTTGGTCGTACGTTTGAGGCAAAAGCCACCTGGCCGCGGCACACCGTTGAATTCCATAGGGACGCAACGAGCCGTCGGATCGGCAGTGCCGCCTCCAGAGCATTCACTGTCGGCGACGCAGGCTTCGCAACTTCCTGTGCTTCCGATCGTCGTATCGGTGCACGCGTTCGTAGCTGGGTTGCAGGACTTCCCCGCGCAGGGAGTCTCGTCTTCGACGGTGCACTGTACGCAGGTCCCGCCATCGCAAACGCCCTTCCCAGCAATGTGCGTGCAATCACCGTTGTTTTCACACTCGACGCAGGCTCCGTCTTCGCAGCGCGCTGCACCAGCGGTCTCGCAGTGTGCCGTCATCAGGCACTCGACGCAGGTATTGCTGGTCGCTTCGCACATGGTGGTCGTAGGGCCGGCACAATCTTGCTCGACCAGGCATTCGACACACGTGTCGCTCGACTCGTCACAAACCGGCTTGTCCGTGGGGCAGTCGCCGCCGCACGGAGCGGTGGCGCCGCCAGCTCCACCTTGACCACCGTTTTCGCCGCCTGCCGCGCCTTCACCCCCTCCGCCGGCTTGGCCCGAACCACCGGTCGAGCCGCCAGCGCCCGTTCCGGCGGTGCCCGACGCTGCGCCTGAGCCGGAAGTCGTACCCCCGCTCGAATCGCCGGCAGCCCCGCCTTCGGGCGGGCACGTGCCGAGGTTCTCGCAAGTCTTGGGCACGTCGTCGCCGCAGCTGATGAGCGCGCCGAGTGTCGTTGTGAAAACGAGAAGGAGCGGAGCGCCAAGGATGGGGGTTCTCATGCGACCTCAGAAGGTTCCGGTAAGACGTAGGCCGGTGGTGGTGCCGTCGGCGAGGAGCACAGGTTCGAGCTGGCCGATGGATCGTTTCCTGTTTGGCCAAAGCAAGAGGTAGCCGAGCGTTGCGGCAGCACCCGTGATGCCGACTCCGATGCCGACGGTGAACCAAGTTCTGCCGGAGTTGTGGCGGTCGATGGCGTCACTACGTGCTGCGCAGTCGCTGGCGGTGGCGCTGCCATCGGCGCAGCCGCTCGCGCCTCCCTTGGCTTTGAGCGCGTTCAGATCGGATTCGGCTGAATTGGCTGCGAGGTGAAAACCGATGGCCATGCCGACGCCGACTAGGGCGACGCCGCCGCTGACGTAAAGCGGCCAAGCCGGTTTGGTCGAGGGACGATCCGCGGATCGTGACGAGGAATCGGAAGTAGGCACAGCGGTGGTTGTCGGCGCGTTGGCAACCAGGCGTGGTGCCGAATCTGCTGGTTTGGCTTCTGGAAGCTGGAGCTCTACGGTGTAGGCCTCGCCTGCGACGGCTTCGAGCGACTGCACGGCGGGAGCAGCGTCAGGTGAGCGCGCTTCGACGATGAGCTTGCCCGGTTCGACGAACACTTCATCCTCGAGAGGCGAACGGCCGATGGGTTGGCCGTTGACCATGATTTCGGCGTCGGGTTGGTTCACCGAAATCTTGAGGGCGCCGACTTTGGAGCGGAGCTCGGTCATGCCGCGGCGCATTTTTTCGATGGCCTCGGGCTTTTCCATCGGCGCGACGTGTTCAAGCGCGAAGGCCATGTAGTTGGCCCCGGCGGCATAGTTCTTGAGCTGATACTCAACCTGAGCGAGCGAGGATGCGACGTCGTACGTTTTCGATTCAGCCCAGAGAGGCCGCAGAATGTCGCGCGCCTCACCCCATTGTTTGCGCGCGATGGCCTGATGAGCCTTGCGATAGCGGACCTGTGGGGTGTCGTCTTCCTGCTGCTGGGCGAAGGCACTGCTCACGTACAGAGGGACGGGCGCTGCCGTCGCGAGAGCGAGGAGGAGCGGGAAAACGGGGCGCAAAGTCATGAGGCGGCGGATGCGAAGGTTAGTTGGCGGGCGGGACGAAGGCGGAATCGAAAACGCTCGTCGTTGGGGGTGACGGCTTGTCCTTCGGTGCACTAGCGGAAGCAGTTGCGGATTTTCGTGCGGGGGTTGCCTTTTCGGCGGGCTGGACGGCTGGCGGCGAAGCCGTGACAATTTGGCCCGACGCCGCGGCGCTACCTACGACCGCCGGGCTCGATGCGGCAAGCGCGGCCTCCTCAGTCCGGGAGAGTGGCCGGTGGCCGTTCGTGGATAGGGCAGGGGTCGGGGAGTCGATTCCTGCAGGTGGAGAGGCGAGAGGCGCGCCCGGGCTTGGCTTGGCCGCGCTTGGGTACTCGGTGGGCTGCCGGCTTTGTCCGGTCAACGCCAACACCGCTAGCAGTGCCATGCCCGCCGAAACACCAACCACGAGACCCTGAAGCCGGCGCTGCCTGGCTTTCCTTCCGGTCGGCCCTTCCTTGGCCTCGTCATCTTCCACCACCGTGGGCGCCGACGAAGACGGGCCCCGGGGTGCTGTCACGCCCCGGTTGGGCGGCACGGTATCTTCGAGCAGCTCGGGAGGCTCGAGCGGCAGCTGCGCCGCCATGAGCTCCGCGCGCGCGCCAGGCGGCATGGTGATCACCTGGTAGCGCCGCAAGTGGTCGAACGCATCGTCACCCAGCTGCTCCGTAAAGCCTTTCTTCGTCGGCTCGGTCGGAGGCTCCGCTGGGGCCGATGGGTCTAACGACGGATGCTTGGGGCTTGCCATGGTGGCTAGAAGATCGTTTCCCGCCGGGACTGCGGCGGCGAGGATGAAGGAGCGGGCGCGGTCCTGGAATGGATGGAGCTTGATGTCGACCCCGCGGCGCGCGTCCCCCCGGTAGCGCCGCGCGTGGTGGGCCCGACTCCGGAGGGTAGGGCGCTGGCCGTCGGCGGGGCGGCAGCTGTGTTCTCAGGCTCGGCCGGTCGCGGTGTCGAGTCCGTATTCATCAATGAAACAACAGGCTTGGATTGGGCCGGAGCCTGGCTCTCGGGCACTGCCGCGCCCAGCAGTCGCGCGTCCATCGCCTCACCAAGCTCCGCCTTGGGGCTCGCCGCGCCTCTGCTTGGCGTCGGGCGGAGGTTGACGGCGCCCACCACGATTGCTGCGCCCACCACGATGCCGGCGATCAGCCCCGCGCGTGCCGTCCTCGAAAGTCGGCCCGCGGTCGTGGCACCGAGGAGTCGGGCCGCCGGCCTTCGCGGTGCCGTCATCGGGGGCACAACCGGACGCGGCGGCAACGTGTCGCTCGACTGCACCGCCGAGAGCGGTTCGGGCTCTCCACCGACCACCACGGGTGCGAGCGAGGAGGCCCGCGACTGTTTTCCAGCGTCCCCGGCCGGCGCGCCACTGAGCTCCCGGTAAGTAAGCACGACCTTGCCAGCTCGTTCCTCCTCGACCAGGCGCCGCAGGGCTTCCGCTGCAGCCTCACGAAAGGCGCGCATCGAGCGAAACCGCTGCTCCGGAGCCTTCGCGATCGCGCGCCGCACCAGCTTGCCCACGTGGCGCGGGATCTGTTTGTCGAGCTCCTCGAGCCGCGGCGCGATCTCTTTGACCTGCATCCACACGACTTCCTTGTTGCTCGGCAAACCGCGCAGCGCCAAAGGATGACAGTAGAGGCACTCGTACAAGATGGTTCCAAGCGCGTACACGTCGCTCTGGGGTGTGACCCCGAAACCTTGCAGCTGCTCGGGGCTCATGTAGAGCACGGTGCCCTGCAGCAGGTCCCGCTGCGTCGTCTGCCTGCCTGCGCCGAGCACCTTGGCGACACCAAAATCCAGCACTTTGGCCACATTGCCTGGCGTGACCATGATGTTCTCTGGCTTCAGATCGCGATGAATGACGCCCGCGTCATGCGCGACCTCCATGCCATTGGCGACCTGAATACAGACCCGTAGCGCCTCGGCGAGCGTGAGCCGCCCATGCTGCATCAGCACATGCCTGAGCGGCCTGCCATCCAGCCGTTCCATCACGATGTAGACGAGCCCATCCTTCACTCCGCCGTCGATCACCTTGACGAGGTGTGGATGATCGAGCCGCGAAAGCACCTGCGCCTCAGCCTGAGCGCGGCCCGCCAGGTTCCTACCGACCTCGAGCGGGGTCTTGATGACCTTGACAGCGACCAACCGCTGCAAGAACGGATCGAAGCACTCGTACACGAAGGCGTGGGCACCCTTGCCCAGCAGCGACCGCACCTCGTACTTGTCCAGGAAGACGGACCCCGGACTGAAGGGCCCATCGCTCGCCGAACGGGAAGGTTGAAGCTCAGCCACAGCCACGCGCCTCTACTCTCGGTTCCTCGCGCCGCCCAGTTGCCAGAAATCTGCTCGTCGACCCCAGCAGCGCCTCAAGGGCGCTCCGGATTTACCACGGTTCACCGTCAGACCGATGCTCTGCCGCTATTGCTGTAACCGAGTGGCAGTCCGCAGGGTCAGAACACCACGCCCAGGTACTTCGAGGCACAGCTGTGGCAAACGCCCACCCTGCTCTCCATCATGTGCTCCGGCTCCACCCTTTGGCGGCACCGAGCCGCCCTAACGCGCTCTTCTTCGCGGGGGACCTGGGCCAGCGCATCTTCGTGCAGCCCTTCTCATGGAAGTCGCTCGGCGTGGACGTTCGGGGCCGGTCGCGCACCTTGCGCGTCAACTACAGAACGTCCCACCAGATCCGTGAGCAGGCAGATCGGCTGCTCGGGCCGAATGTCACGGACGTCGACGGGAACGCCGAGAAACGGGACGACACCGTATCGGTGTTCAATGGACCGCCGCCATCAGTCGTGTCTGCGAAGAGCGAGGCTGAAGAGGGTAACGCCGTTGCCACATGGCTGAAGGACAGGTCGGGCGCAGGGCTCGTGCCGCACGAGTTCGGCGTGTTCGTGCGGTCGGAGGCCCAACTTGAGCGGGCCAAGGCTGCCGTCAGCAAGGCCGGTCTGCCATTCAAGGTGCTCGACGAGCACGTCGAGACCGCGAGCGGCCACGTCTCCATCGGCACGATGCACCTGGCGAAGGGCCTCGAATTCCGCGCGGTCGGCGTCATGGCCTGCGACGACGAGGTGATTCCGTTGCAAGCGCGGATCGAGGCCGTGGGCGATACCGGCGACCTCGAGGAGGTCTACGACACGGAGCGGCAACTCCTCTACGTTGCGTGCACGCGCGCCCGAGACGAGCTGCTCGTCACCGGAGTCGAGCCAGCATCGGAATTCCTTGACGACTTCACGAAGGAACCGGCTCACACCAAGCCCTAGCGGCAAACCTACCCGCCCGACGTTGTCATCAGGCCTATCCCTACAAATGTGCAGGTGATTTCGACGCGAAGCATCCGAGTTGACTGAACGCGCGCGCAGGTCACAATTGGGGCTGGCCGGACCGATTCTGTCGGCAGCCTGATTTCCACCCGCGATGCGAGGTCTCCTTGGCAGAAACAACCGGCAACAAGGACGCAGTATCGGTGCTCGCGCCGCTCCTACGGCCTACCGAAGAAGCCTCTCCCCTCGTCTTGCTCGGGGCAGGGGCCTCGTTCCGCTCCGGCGTCCCGACGGCGGCGGATGCAGTGCGCCAGATCGCGCGGCTGATGTATTCGGAGCGCGAGCTGAAGAACGCTCGCCCACCGGAGCGGGTCAAACCCTCCGAATACGAGTCGTGGCTGCGGGGCTTCACCTGGTTCATTCCTGGACCTGACCGCCTCGCCGAGAACTTCCCTGCGCTCGTCGAGCACCTGCTCGTCCCCGCCGAATTCCGCAAGCGCGTTCTGCTCGACCTGCTGCGCCCCGTTCACGGCATCAGCAACGGCTACAAGCTCCTCGCCGACTTCGTCATGCGCGGTCTTGTCCGGACGGTCTTCACCACGAATTTCGATACCTGCCTGCCTGACGCGCTGAGGGAGCGGCAGCCGCACATCCGGCATGTGAGCGAAGTCAATCGAAGTCCCGGCGAATATGACCAGTTCAACGTCTATAGCAAATGCCAGATCATCTGGCTGCACGGTCGCGCGGAGAACTATTCGGACAAGAACGCCGAAGGCGAGATCGGCTCGCTCGACCCCAAGCTCGTCTCGCTGGTACGTCCGATGCTCAACGCATCACCCATCATCGTCGTCGGCTATCGCGGCTCGGAGCCCTCGATCATGGACGGGCTATTCGGCCAGAGCAAGGCGGGGCGCCTCGATTTCTCCAACGGCGTCTACTGGTGTACGCGGCACGGCGAAAATCTTCATCCACACGTGGAGGCGCTTGCCCAGCGCCTTGGCTCGAACTTTCAGCTTCTGCGAATCGATGGCTTCGACGAGATGCTCGCGGATCTTGCCACGGAGCTCGCAGGGCAAGACCGGTATGCGGTGGGAGCGGCGGGCATGTCCCCGCACGACGTGCGGGCCTTCGACGAGCATATCACCGAGCACGCGACGCTCGACGATCTCGACCTGGACCTGGCGCTGTCGGTCCTTCGTGAATACTGCCAAAAGCTTGGCCGTGCCGCGCTCACGCGCGAGACCTTGCCGGCGTTGATGCGCGAACAGGGCCTCATCGTTTCCGATGCGAACGGCGACCGGGTGACTGCCGGCGCGCTACTGCTCTTTGGCAAACGGACGCAGGACTTCTTCCCCCACGCAGTCGTGGCGCTGACCGAGGCGGGCAAGAAGCGCATGATCTACGAGGGGAACCTGATCTCGCAGCACCGGAGGCTGCTGGAGAGGCTCGAGAGCGCCGACGTCAACCCCCAGCTCAAGCTGAAAAAGCGCCGCCAGCACAGCGATCAGCCCGCCTATCCACCGCGTGTGCTCGTTGAGCTGCTCGTCAACATGCTCGTGCATCGAGACTACCAGATGCCGGAGCCATCGACGATTGAGCTCCGTCCGGGCTCCGAAATCGTATTTACCAATCCTGGCGCGCTCACGCTGAAGGTTTCCGGCAAGGTCACCGTCGAAGATGACGGCCGGGTCATCTTTTCAGAAGGCATCACCGATCAGCGCAACCCATCCCTCTGCGACATCTTCTTCGGCCTCAGCGCCATGGAGAGGGCCGGGACGGGCCTGATGGACGTCGGCGAACTCATGCTTACCGGCGGTGGCGGCTCGGCTTTCTACAGCAACGTGTCCGAAGCGTGCTTCAAGGCCGTGGTCACGCAGCCCGCAGCCTCTGCTGGATCGCGTCTCGTAGCTCGCTCGGACGTGCCCACCGGGGTCTACGTGCTCAACGTGCTGCCATTCGGTGCCGTTCCGGAAACGGTGTCCATCGTCCGGTTGACGACGTCGTGGCGCGACCGGCCGTCCACCGTGGACTTCCGCGACTGCGGCACATTCGTCGCCCGCGACTTCGAGTTGTGGAGCTTCGTGCCGTTGCCGATCCTCACCTCACTGCTCGACCCGATCGTCGACAAGAGCGCCAGCAGGTCGGTGCCCCGAAAGGAGATCGAGGCGTCGCCTGACGCGAAGCGCCTGCTGTCGTGGCTGCTCCGCAAGCACGTCGAGCGCAAGCTCGAGTCCTTCAAGGAACAGGACGGGTTGATCCTCGAACAGGGCCGCAAGCATCGCGCCTATTTTGCGGGCAAGGACGGCGCGGAGCGCATGATCGTGTGGAATAGTGTCCAGCGTCGCGGTAACCGGCGTGAAGTCGTCAAGCGTCGGGGCGACCATCCACGGGCCTGGTTCGAAAACGAGGGCTTCGGCTACGAGATCGTCGATCTGGGCGGCATATGGTGTGTGCGCATCAAGCCGTTCTACATGTTCACCGGCCCCGACGCGGTGACTCCGTTACCCGTGTTCGCACGCACGGCCAAGGCCACGCGCCGCATCAAGTTCGACCGCAACAAGAGCGTGGAGGCGGACCTCACGTTCTGGGCAATCTTCCTGGGCCGTGGCGCCGAAACCATGAACGTCGGCGATCACCACGTCGACGATCTCTTGATCGACATGGCATTTCTGACTGTAGAAGTGCCGGAAACCGGATTGATTCATGAGCCCGAGCATCAAGATCGAATGCTTGCCTGAGCCGAGGCTCCTGTTCGGGGCGAACGAGACGGGGGTCGAGCCTCGTCGCGTCCTGGCCCGCTATGGAGCTGCCGACAAGACGGCGCCCCGGGAGCGACGCATCGGGATAGTGGGACCCCTTGCGGAGGTGAAGCTCGCCCGCGCCTGGCTGCACCGACTCAACCAGATGGCGGTTGCGCGTGAGAACAACTCCCGCCGCTATCCGAACTGGCCGGGGGCGCCTCAAGCCTTCGGCGTGAAATTCGTCGTAGAAGACAGATTTGTGCGGGCGATCGATGAGCAGAGACTGGGCCTTGCGCTGAGCATCTCGTCCCCGGGCCAGAAGTTCGAGGAACTGCTGGAGCTGTTCGATGCAAAGATCCAGGGGCTTTTTGGCGACACGCGTCCAGACTGCATCATCGTATGCCTTCCCGATGAACTAGCCGATATGCGGATCAGCAATCCGAAGCTGACGCTCCGGGAACGCAACGCTCTTGAGCGTTTGCAGCGTGAGGAGGAGCAACAACAGCTGTCACTGTTCCAGCCGACGCCGGAGGAACTGAAGGCTGCCGAGGAGCTCCGGACGCAGGCGGAGGATCTATTGTTCCGCTCGTTCTACCGTGCGCTCAAGGCGAGGAGCATGACGCACCCGAATGCCGTACCCGTCCAGGTGCTGCGGCGCGACACGTTCATGCGGCCGGATGACCAGGGCCAGAGCAATGCGACGCGCGCATGGAACCTCGCGACGTCGCTCTTCTACAAGTGCGGGCACGAGCCGTGGCGGCCTGCCGATCTTCCAGGCAATACGTGCTTTGTTGGGATTTCGTTCCATCACCTCAAACGGCGCGAAGGAGATGTCGTCTACGCCAGCCTGGCCCAGGCGTTCTCCAACGAGGTCGAGCCGTTTGCGCTCAAGGGTTCGTTCATACCCCACGACCAGCGGAGAGACCGTCAGCCCTACTTGACGGAGGCCCAGGCTGCCGCGCTTATGACCGATGTCCTCGACAACTACGAGGCCCGCGCCGGGATGCGTCCCACGCGCGTCGTCGTCCACAAGACCAGCATGTACCAGCCCGAAGAGGAGAAGGGGCTGCGTGCTGCGGCCGCGCGCATTGCGGCATGCGATCTTGTGTGGATCCGCAGCACCGCGTTCCGCTTGATACGCAAGGGAATGCAGGAGCCTTGGCGCGGGACGCTATGCACCTGCGGGGATGAGATGTACCTGTTTACGATGGGCTACGTCTCCTGGTGGGATGAATATCCCGGCCCGCACATCCCCGCGCCGTTGCAGATCGGCTCGTGCGGCAGCACCGACATTCGTGAACGTGCCCGCGAGATCCTCGCGCTCACCAAGATGAACTGGAACTCCACCGAAGGCCTCGGCCGCTATCCGATCACGATTTCCTTCGCAAGGAAGGTCGGCTTCTTGATGACGGAGCTTTCGGACAATCAGACGCCCAACCCCTCATACCGCTTTCACATGTAGGGCATGTGCTTCAGCTCTGCGTACGGATTTCGTGCGCTCGCCTTCGGTGGGAACCGCCCTAAGAGGACCTGTGGACAGTGCCGCGTCAGCGGAGAACGTGGGCAGAGCGCTAACGTCGCTAGGGAAGGCGCCCGTGCATGGCGACCAGCCTACGTTCCCCGCTGACGCTTGGAAAACTCGCTGAGCGAGTTTTCCACACTGACCACAGGCTCGACGACGGCGAGCTTCTTGCTTGGGATGGCGGGAGCGGTTCGAACATCGCGTTGACGATCGAGCGCAGCAGCGACAGAATAATCCTCGTGGGAGCAAAAAAAGAACGTGGTCGCGGGCGGCCTCGGAAGACGGAGACGAGGTTCTCTCGGTGGATTGATGCGCAGAAGCTCGAGCGTGGGGTTGTAGCTGCCCGCCTTGGGATTGCGCGAAATTATCTCGACAAGTTGTGTCGCGAGGAGGCTCGTCCGAGCTTGGAGCTCGCGGTCGCGATCGAGAAACTCACAGGTCGTGCAGTGCCCGCTGCTGACTGGTTGCGCGTGTTGCCTCGCAGCGCGCGCTGAAGATTTAGGCTAAAAAATAGGCGAGCGGGGTTGCGTTGGGTGTCCACGGGATTATAATACTATGCATGGGACTCGATCGCTCTGGTGGAAGCGGGGGACGCAACGGGCCTGCCGCAGGTGTTAACGGTTGAAGAGGTGGCGGACTTGATGCGCGTGGATCGGAAGACTGCCTACGCAGCCATCGCCGAGGGTGGCGTTCCGGGTGTTCGACGAATCGGTCGCTGCATCCGTGTTTCGCGGGACGTGCTGCTGCGGTGGCTCGAACAGGGCGAGGCGAAGCTGAGTCGGGGGCGGTAGCGAATGAGCATTCGCCGACGCAAGTGGATTGACCCTTCTGGAATTGAGCGCGAAGCCTGGTCTGTGGATGTCCGGGTAGTTGGGAAGGACGGCCGTCGCCGGCGCCTGCAGCGCATTTCGCCGCTTCAGAATCGGCGGGCGGCCGAGAAGCTCGAGCATGAGCTGCGTGAGCAACTGCTGAATGCAGATGATCGGAAGGCTTCGACGACGATCGAGTCACCGCTACTGGAGGACTTTGCCAAGGAGTTCATCGCCACCTACGCAACTCCGAACAACAAGCCGAGTGAGGTCGAATCGAAGAGGATGATTCTCCGCGTCCACCTGGTCCCGGCGTTCGGCAGCAGGCGGCTGGATCAGATCGGAATTGCCGAGATCGATGCCTACAAGGCCAAGAAGCTGGCCGCCGAGGTCGCTCACAAGACCATCAACAACCACCTCACGGTCCTTCGCAAGATGCTTGCTGTCGCCATCGCGTGGGGGCGCCTGACGGTGGCACCGCCCATCAAGTGGCTGAAGCCGCCGCCGCCCGAGTTCGATTTCTTGACGTTCGACGAGACTACCCGGCTCATCGAAGCAGCCGAAGGCGAGTGGCGCACCATGATCACGGTGGCGGTTCGAACGGGGCTGCGGCTCGGCGAGCTGCTTGCTCTCAGCTGGACGGATGTGGACCTCGAAGCAGGACGCCTGTTCGTGCGACGCGCGGTGGCACGCGGCATCGTGGGTACGCCCAAGAACGGGCGCAGCCGCGAGGTCGCACTGAGCCAGCAGGCCTCGGCCGCTCTCGAAGCTCACCCGCGCCGAAGCCTCCTCGTCTTTTCGGACTCAGAGGGCAAGATGCTGACGAAGGGCGCGACGAAGGCGCCGCTCGAGAACGCTTTGAAGCGCGCCAAGCTTCGGCACATTGGCTGGCATGCCCTGCCACACCTTCGCCAGTCACCTGGTGATGCGCGGCGCGCCCATCAAGGCAGTGCAGGAGCTCTTGGGTCACAGCACGATCGAGATGACCATGCGCTATTCCCACCTGAGCCCCGACGCACGGCGCGACGCGGTCCGGCTCCTCGACGTGAAGGAAGCGCTGACAATGACCTGGAAAACGGCCTCCGGGACGGTGCTGCAGATCCCGCTCGGCAAGTCGCTTCGGGCGGCGTGACCTCTTCGCCGTCGAATGGCGCCGCCAGCTGCGAAGCCCCGCGCTCGCCCTCCCGGTCGCGGCAGCTCGAACCGCGTCGCGCCTCCGACCTATCCGATCACCCAAGCACGGGTCCCCGGCAGGCCGGTTGCGGGCGGGACGCCGATCCCGCGATGCAAGCGGCATGCGGGGGGCCCGAGGATCAACCTGGACCGCTAGCCACCCCGGCAAGCCGCTGCAGGCTTGGGTGACATACGGGTGACATGAGAAATTCAGATTACGAATCGAGGCAAAAACAGGCTCGTTGAGGGTGGAGGCGCCGGGAATTGAACAGCGGCGAGCTCACGGAATGCTCGGCAAATTACGTACAAACAGCGCAACCTGAGGTCGCTAGCGAACCACGATTTTGCGCCGAGATACCGGATCCCGCCGCGGAATTTGCCGCGCGGCAAAGTCCCGATGCAGAGGACGAGCTCGAGCTCGCGGACTTCGAGCAGCGAGTGGTCGCGCTGGCGCCGCGGCTAGGGGACGACGTCAGAGCGAGCGCGACATGACCGCGGCTCTCCAGGACCCGCTCCTGTGGGTGCCGCGACCGCGTCGCTTCCTCGCCATCATCGACTGCGTGATGCCGCCGGGCGAGCAGGCGTGCACCCAAATCCAGTGCCGCTACCACCTGGCCCACCCCACCCTCGGCGATCACCACCGAGAGCGGACCCGTGACTGCGCCCTGGCCGTTGCCAGCGAAGGACCGCGCACTCTCGACGAAGTGGCCGAAATCCTGGGCTTGACCGGCGAGCGCGTCCGCCAAATCGAAGACCGCGCCCTGACCAAGCTGCGGAACAGCGCCGCCCTCCGGCGCCTGTTCGACGAATCAGACTAGGCGAGGGAGGTGCACCATGAGTGGTCGCGATTGGACCAAGGAACGCTGGCGCAAACAGTACATCCGCGAGCCCCTCCAACACCGCGCGTGGCCCGTCATGGCCCGCGCCCTACGCGAGCTCCTGAACGCCCTGGCCGAGGACGACGGCGTCCTCGTTCGCGACGTCGAAGACCCCGCCGACGCCCTCTTGCGAGGCCTACACGCGCAAGAGTACGAAGTGGAGCTGGTGGAGGCCGCCCTCGGGCTGCTGCTCCGCGAAGGTTTCCTCGCGAGCGACGAGCACTCGATTTGGATCCCCGACCTCCCACGCGCCCAAGCTCAACGCGACGCGCCCGCCATGACGACGGACCGCTCGCCGCCGGCGGCTGAGGCGCGGCAGACGTCGACGGAACGCGTGCGAGCTTTCCGTGCACGCCAGCGCGAACGAAACGCAGGTTCCGTTTCGAGCGGCCCCGTTTCCGAAATGGGCGACGACCCGCAGTCCGCTGCGGACGACGTTTCAGCGGTCGTTGCACCCGTTTCATCCGACGTTTCACCCTCGCGCGGTGACAGTCACCCTGAGTCATCAGATCCGTCTGAGATTCAGAGAAACCCAGAAAAACTAGATCCCCCTGATCAATCCTCAACCGCGCGCGGGCTCGTTTCAGCCCGCCCGCGTGACGTTTCCGCCGAGCTTGTTTCAACGCGATGGACGGACGACGAGGTTTCAAAAATTGCTCGGGATCCGGAACGAGCCCTGAAACTGCCGGTGCATGAGCGCGCCATCTTCCTGCGCGCCCATCCGCGCCTCGCTGACGCGCTGCAGCCCGAGCGCTGGCCGGAGGTCGAGGCGATCGGAACGGCGTTCGCCGAGGGTACCGGGCAGACCAAGCAGTATCTGGGCTCCTACGAGAAGGACGATGGCGTCCGCCGCGTCGTCGAGCTGCTCGCTGTCGGCTTCCCGCAGCACAGCCTCGAGTACGTGGTGCGCGTCGTTCCGAAGCAATCCTGGTGGACGGCGGGTGGGAAGCGGCTAGGCCTCTCGTCGCTCAGTCCCGAGGTGGTGCGGCGCAACATGCCCACCGAGGACGGGCACGCTCGGGTTCTGAGCCCACGGGTTGCCAAGGTGCTCGAAGGGGCCGGGATCGATAGGAAGACTCATGGCGCAGCGTAGCCAAGCCGTCGGGCGCACGAGCGGCGCCGACGACTACCCCTACGACCCGAGCCTACGCGCCGGAGCGCTTCAGGGGCTCGACAGGCTGCGAGCCATCGCCGACCGCAAGCTAGCTGCCTACCTCTACGTTCTGTACACCCAGGCCTATGGAAACTCTGGTGAGGGCCTCGAACGGCGTGCAGGCCATTCCGTCACGCTCGATGCGCTTCGTCGAGTGGCAGTTCGCGCACTGTGCGGCGAGCTTGGGCCTGACGCCCACGAGCTCGCGACATACCTCCTACTGGACCAAGCTGGACGTCAGTGCTTGGACGAGGCGCCGCTGCGGGAGTTTGCGGACCGCTTCCGCGAGCTGCGACGGGACAGCCGCTGACCGATCTTTGGTCACGACTGCTGCTGTCGCTTGGCCTTCGCCTCGAGCTGCCGCATGTTCGCAAGCGCCCGGTCGAGCTCCTCGCCCTTCGGTTCGAGCTCGAGCGCGATGTGGCCGACCTCGCTCAGAGGGTTCAGATTCGTTGCGTATCGCCTGACCGCCTCCAAGTAGCGTACTGCCAGCTCCGTTCGCTGATCGTCGACCAGCGCCGCGTCGTAAGCGTCCGCAAAGTCGCGGATCTGTTTCGCCCGTGTCCATCGCGCAGCGACTCTCTCGAGGTCGTTGGCGAGCAGGGTTCGGTACTCAACGAGTTTTTGTTTCTCTCGTTCGAGCGCAGCGGCCTCGGCTTCGCGCGCCTTTCGTTCTGCTGCTTCGCGTGCGCGTTGCTCCTGCTCGAGACGCTGCTGGTCAGCCTCCTGCTTGACCCGCTGCCGCTCCGCAATGGCGGCGTCGATCCCTACCATCACCTGGCCGAGGATGCGTTCGACGGGGCGCGTCTCCGTGTCACACCACATGGAGCGCGCCAGGCGGTTCTCGAGCACGTCGATTCGCAAGCGTCCACCCGGCCAATAGTCGTATTTGGTGATTCGGGCGGAGTTGCCCTTCGCTGCTCGCTCGCGCTCGATGTCGGCTTGCTTGCGTTCGGTCCGTTCGAGCCGTTCCGACACCGAGAAAGCGATGGCTTCGTTCGCGACGCGCGCCACCAGTTTGAAGGTATTGGCTTCGGACGAGATGAGCTGGACGCTGTCTCCGCGCTGCTCGAAAGCCTTCGCCAGCGCGTCGACGACGAGCAACGCCCGCCGATGCGTCTCGATGGTGACAGCCATGCACCAGCCCGCGACTACAATCCGACCATGCTCGTCGACGGAGGCCTTCCCCAACAGGGATGCAAGTCGCCGCGTTGTGACGTGGGCGCTTTCGAGCGTTGAGGCGACGTCAACGTCCGGCGCGGGTGCCTTTGCCGCGATCGGCGTAGCCGACGGGTCGCGTTCGAGCCGGTACCAGGCTTGCTGCCCTGTCGATTTCGGTAGTGGAGGGCGCTTGGGCTTTTCACCTGCCGCGACGCGCGCCCAATACCCACGTCCAGGTGCGGGGATGTTCAGCCTGCGACAGGTCTTCCCCAGCGCGACACTCGACACCCCGTACTGAAGCGCGAGCCGCAACATTGGCATCGACCAGACCTGTTCGTACAGTTCCTCTCGGCTGACGGTGACGTTCGCCATGGCGCGATCCTGCATCCATTCGAGCGAGGCGGCAGCTGTGCTATGCGGGGCGGATGGCACCGCGGAAGAAGACGCGAACTCCGCCACGTGCTCGCTCCACAGGGGCGCAGCGTCGGCCAAAGCCAGTGCGAGCCTCCAAGCCAACGCCGCCACCTGAGTGCCTCTATCTCGGCTGTTTCTTCTACGACGAAGTCCTGAACGACAAGGACTGCACAGGAACGTTTCAAATGGTCGTCTCGGCGTCTACACCCGAGCAGTCCATTGACCGCTTTCGAACGCGACTTCGGGCCATCCATCGGATGGGCAACCTCTTCGCGAGCCCATGCACCGTGTACCTTCAGGGCGTTGTCCCGCTCACCGGATCATTCAAGGAAGGCCTTCTGGTAAACTGCGAGTTCAGGCCGACGCCAGATCCGCCCGACTACCAAGTCGTGAACATGATGCCGCCACAGGGCATCAAGACTCCGGGGAGTTTCGAGCTCGCTCAGGGAAAGGACGAAGCCATCGAGCCCTTCGTCGACTTCGGTGGGCTCGCGCATCAGCGGGCCGCGCAGCGTGCGACAGAAGGCTCGACTCCTGCGGGCTGGCCGGCACAGCCGGCGAAGCCACGCCTCAGCCCCGACGATCGCAAGAAGCAAAAGGAGGAGGCGGCCGCGAACCGCGCCAAGAAGCAGCTCGAGCGTGAGAACGCCAAGAAGGCTCGCCAGGCAGCTGCAGACGAGAGGAAGAAGCGAGCCGCCGCCCTCAAGGCTACGCTCGCGGAATTGGGCGCTGTCAGGTGAGCCGGCGGGCCCGGAGGTCCGCCTCGCACGCCTTGCTAGTCGGCGTCATCATCAGTAGCGAGCCAGGCATCATAGAAGTCGATATCGAGTTGGGATCTGACGAGGGTGTTGAATGCATCCTTCCCGCCAAAGTCGTCGACGATGTCCTCGAATGCAAGGAGTCGGGCATTGGAGCTGAACGCTGGCGGTGTGCGTTTCCACCGGGACACGACGCTGCGGCGCGCTACGACGAACCACTCGCGTGTCAGCTCGAACGTCCTCGCCCCGCTCGCGGCTGGCTGCTCCACAGTGGCCACGAGCTCGCAGGGGTCGGTGACGCCGCAAAACTTGCGCTCCAGGATCGCCATCATGTTTCCACTCCAACGTGAGTCTGCGTGCGATGGCTGGCACTCGCTTAGCCACTCGGCGTCGATCCGAGACTTCGTAAGGCGCGTAGTGCCCAGCTTGAGTTCGAAGGGAACGGCGCGGCCGTCAGAGAGCGCCACAATTACATCGACTCGAGCGGCACCGTCGAATCCGCGCCCGGCGTAGCGAGCCAGTTCCGCCTCGCAAAACGCGGGGCCGCCACCAATTGCGCCCGACACGCCTGAAAGCAGACTGAGGCCCACGCGCCTTGAGAATTTGGCTGGATTCTCGTTGATCATGGCAACAAGAATCGACTCGGCAAAGTGCGTTAGCGACACCGACATTGTTCACCGCTCCGGTAGCGTAGCCGCTCGAGGCGATACCGCGAAAGCGCAGGTTAGCGCTGCGCGAATCGGGCTTGGATCTGCGCGAAGGCTTCAGTGACCGGGGCGCCACGGAAACGCGCCCTTTCCTGTCGCATGTCACGACGCCCTCGCGGTAGTCTCTGGACCCGAATGTCCGATGACGAAGACGGGCCTGCCGACCCGGAGGAGGAGCGTCCACGCACCTGGGACGAGTACGCCGATCCGAAAGGAGAGTTTTCCGCCGAGGAGTTGATCGGAGACGTTCGCTCGACCTCGGTGCGGGAGGCGCCTCTGTTTCTCGAGTGGCTCGGGCAACGCCTCGGGCTCGAGGCAGCGACCGTCGCGCGCAAGCTCGTTGCCTGGCACGGGCACGGAAATCTCCGGGCGGTGTTCGCCGCGAGCTGGCCGATTACCGTCGACGCCCCCCCTCGTGAGGCTCTCGGCTCCGTGACGGTCGCCGCGGCGCGAGATTCCCCTTCAATGATTCGCTGGATCGCCGACACTGTAGGCCTGCAACCCCAAGCGATTCACGATCGCGTTGCGGACGCGCATGGGCGATCACTCCTCGGCACGGTTGTTCCGGAGATCCTAGGCAGCCACTCCTCGGTCACGTTGTCCGGTGAGGGGGCGGCAGTGGCCCAACAGTCTTTCGCTCTGCCAGCTGCAAGAAAGAGAGAGGCACTGGAGGTACTCAAAGCCGATCGCCTCAGAGAGCTGGTTCGGGCGATGGATGTTGGTGTTGAGAATTACAAGAATCGTGACGCCCTGGTCTCGGCGCTGGCGGATGGTCGACGCGTGGACTTCAGAGCCGTTCTAGCCGAGCTGTCGCGAGACGAACTGAAAGCGATGTGCGTCGCGCGCGGATTGTCGCCGGGCGGAAAAGAGAAGGGCTCCCTTGTCGACCGCCTGCTCAATGAAGCCGGCGCCACGCAGCCCTCGCCGGTGCCGAACGGTGGTGCCAGCCCTCTCCGCGCTCCGAGCGGTCCCGTGAATCTGCCGTCGACCAAAAAGCGCATCGCGCTAGACGAGCTTAAGGCCGAACGGCTTCGAGAGCTTGTTCGTGAGCTCGACGTTGACGCTACGAGCTATCGCGACCGCGACGCGCTCATCGACGCGTTGGCAGACGGGCGACGAATTGATTTCTCGGTCATCCTGTCACGGTTGTCGCGCGATGAGCTTAGGGCCATGTGCGAGGCGCTGGGCTTTGATGTCCAGGCAAGAGACAAATCCGTGCTCGTTGACCGCATCCTCCGCGGCGACGGTCCCGACGCTGACGATTCGGACGTCGACACGGAGGCTGAAGACGAAACCTCGGCCCGAGACGAATCGGCAGCGGTCACTCTCGCTCGGCTGGCGAGCTCAGTGCTCAAGCTCGACCGCGTAGGTAGCGGGTGGCCAAGCGTTGGCGTTGTGCGGCTCGCCACAGAAGCCGTCCCGATCACGGCCTACATTCGAGCAATCGGTCGCTCCGGCCGCAGCCGTCCCACCGAGAGGCGGTTCCAGAATCCGGCGAACAGGGACACGCGGGTCATTCGCGAGCCAGAGAAAGGGTACGCCCTGTTGCTTGGCTTCTGGGATGAGCAGGGCGAAGGACGTGCTGTGGTGGTTGCGATGGACGCCTACCGCAGGGTGAATCAGAACACGCGCACGTCTCTGTTCATGCCGCTTGCCCTCCTTGAAGAGGCAGCTGATACCGGTCACGCTGAACACCGCAGTCATTCCGGAGAGGTGGTCTATGCTTTCCGCCCACAGAATCTCCCAGCCTATGTCGAGCGGCTCATGTTGGAGGCCGGCTTCCGCGCGGGGAGAAAGGAAGCAGGGACCACGGCCACAACGGCACCGATGCTGCCGATCTCCATCGCCGCGCGCACGCTCGAGGAGCAGGTTGGGCCAGACGGACACGTCCAGATTCGTCCAAAGGTTGGCATGTACGCCGCCTTCGCACGCCTCAACTACAAGGCCTGGTTTGCGATCGCCGAATTCGTGGATAACTCAATCCAGAGCTACCTCTCGAGCTCATTGCGGGGCGGCGGCGAGCCGCTCCTGATCGACATTCGAATCGATGACGACGAAATTGTGATTACAGATCGAGCCGCCGGAATCGCGGAAGCTGCCTTCCCAAGAGCTTTTAGCCCCTCCCAGCCACCCCCGGATGCGTCCGGGCTTTCTGAATTTGGCCTTGGGATGAAGGCCGCCGCTTGCTGGTTCGCTCGCCAATGGGCCGTGCGAACCTCTGCTTTGGGCGAGCCTGTCGAGCGCACGATCGAGTTTGACGTCCCACGCATCACGCGAGAAGGGATTGAGTCGTTGCCGGTCACGCAGAGGCCGGTGCCAAAGGAAGACCACCACACGGTTGTTACGCTGAGTCAGTTGCTGCAGCGTCCGAGGGGACGAACGATTGCGAAGATCAAGGACCACCTACAGAGCATCTATCGCGTTTTGATTCGGAAGGGCATCGTCCGCATCCGCCTCAGCACCGGCAGCGCGACAGAGGAGCTTGCCTACGTTGAGCCCCCATTGCTAGTTGCGCCGCACTTCCGGGAGCCGGAAGGCGTAGTACGGGAGTGGCGCCGTGAGTTCGACTTCAAGCTTGAGCAAGGGCAGCGGGTTTGGGGCTGGGCCGGACTTCTCGAGACAGGTAACGTGTCACGGGCCGGGTTTAGCGTCTTTCGTCGAGATCGCCTGATTCAAGGCAGCGCCGACGAGACTTATCGACCCGCCGAGCTCTGTCGTACGCCGAACAGCTACACGTACCAGCGCTTGGTCGGCGAGATCTTCGTAGAGGGCTTTGACGTCAGTCACACGAAAGACGGCATTCAATGGGCCGGTCTTGAGGAGCTGGTGATCTCGCGATTGAAGATGGATCTCAATCGCTACGACCTGCCTTTGCTCAGCCAAGCTGAGGGCCACAGGGCGCGGCGAAAGGCTAGGGATCTCGAGCCAGGCTTCGGGCTTTCTGCTGTCACGAGCACCGGGGCTGCTCTGGCGACCGACGCTGTCGGTGAAGCGCTAGCGCAACAGATCCAGGAGATCTCAAAGGTGGAAGAGATCGAACCAGGGGAGTCGCCGAAAGCTGCACCAGAAAAGATTCTGACAGTGCGTACCTTCACGGTGAACGTGCAGCAAAGTCACTTGCCCTGGTCCGTTACGATCGAGCTTGTTTCGGATGCTGCAGCGGACTGGTTTCAGCGAGGATCGAAAACGAAGGTGGAGGAGCGCAGCATACACGTGCTGCTCAACCTTGCGCACCCATTCAGCGAGCAATTTATTAACGATGCGGAAGCGACGTTGGACCCACTCCTCCGCGTCGTATGCGGGCTCGCGCTAGCGGAAGAAACTGCCAGAGAAAGCGGCGTGTTGAACGCGGGCCAGATCCGGATTCGCCTAAACAAACTGCTTCGCGGCGCGTTGGGAGCGCGGGCGCGCGAATCGGAGGCCTGATGCCGGCCTCGCAACCTATTTTCTGGAGTCAGCTCGCCGAAGGGCGTCCACACGCAGGGGACCAAAAATGTCAGAGGAGTTGATCACATTGAACGATCCGCTAAAGCCGACGACAGTGCTCTGGTCGCCGCGTTCTGGCGACGCAATGGCCCATTTGCGGCGCCTCCTCCTGGATAGGAAGGAGCTGCCCGACGCAGAAGCGTTCGCTCGCGTCGAGGAGAGCGCAACAGACATCCTCGCGCGGTGCCTCCCCCCTGGCCCATCGACTGCGCAACGTCGGACAGGACTTGTCGTCGGATACGTGCAGAGCGGCAAGACGATCTCGATGACATCGGTAGCGTCCTTGGGACGCGACAACGGCTTTGGCCTAGTCATAGTGCTTGCCGGAACTACAGAAAATCTGCTGGAGCAATCCTGGAAGCGATTCAAGCGGTACCTTCAACTGGACAGCGGGCCACGGCGCTTGTGGTACATGCTCACGTCCGCCGACCACGAGCTCGCAAAAAATACCGCCGGCTTACGAGCGTCGCTGGCGAGCTGGAAATCGACGCGGCAGCAAGAGCGTCGTGCTGCGGCGTTCCTGGTGGTGATGAAGAACCACGCGCATCTTGACCAGCTCGCGACCGCCCTTCAGCGCGCGGACGTGCGCGACGTTCCTACGCTTATCATCGACGACGAGGCCGACCAGGCCGGGCTCAACAACAACCCGGGTGGGGTTCCGTCAACAACCTACACGCGGATTCGCGCTGTCCGCGCTGCTCTCGGTCCGCATACATACCTCCAATACACTGCGACGCCCCAAGCACCTTTGCTGATCAGTTTGGCCGATCAACTCTCGCCGGATTTCAGCATCGTCCTCGACGCGGGCAGAGGGTATACGGGAGGCCAGCTCTTCTTCGTCGAACGACGAAACGAGCTTGTTCATGCCATTCCGCAAGGCGACATAACGGCCGCTGGAAACCCGCCCATTGAGCCTCCGGAATCGCTGCTAGCGGCGTTGCGCGTCTTCTTCCTTGGGGTTGCGCTGGCATACGGCGACCTAAATAGCGCCGGAAACAACCGCTCGATGTTGGTTCATCCTTCCAGGGAGCAGTTGGATCACGACGAGTACTACAAGTGGGTGGTCAGCGCGTGCGCACGCTGGAAGGACACGCTCGAGCTGCCTGCGGACGACCCTGAGGTTCAGGACGTCGCCCGCGAATTCGAGCCCGCACTATCTGAGCTTCGCAGGTCAGGTGCCGCTTTGCCCACCTTCGGGGAACTGCGCGAGAACTTGGCGGAAGCCCTCGGTGCAACCCTGATTCATAAGGTCAACAGCGAAACCGGGACCGAGGTTGATTGGAGCAACGCGTACGCCCATATTCTTGTTGGTGGTCAGAAGCTGAACCGCGGGTACACCGTCGAGGGCCTGACCGTGACTTATATGCCACGCTCGGCGGGTACATGGACGGCGGACACCATTCAACAGCTCGGTCGATTCTTTGGTTACAAGCGAGCGTACTTGGGTCTTTGCCGAACCTACCTAAACCCTGATGTTTTGGACGTTTTCGAGGCGTACGTCGATCACGAGGAGGACCTGCGAAAACAGCTGCGAGATCACCCCGGGCCGCTTCGTGAATGGACCCGTGCCCTCTACTTGAACGCGCGGATGCGCCCGACCAGGCATCAGGTGCTTACGGATCCGTACTACCGCGTGGATCCCACGCAATGGATCATCCAGGTCGCGCCATTTGACGACGCTATCCTGGACGAAAATCGTGCACTAGTTGCGGGCCTCTATCACCGCATTGCAAGCTCATTCGTCGCCCACCCCCTCGCCGCCGATCGGCACAGCGTGGCGGAGGTGCGGTTGCAAGACTTGATGGACCTACTTCTCTTTCGCTATCGCGTTGTAGGCGATCACGACGAGGCCGGGTTCTACGCAGCCCGCCACTTGCTGTTGCGGCTCTTGGAGGTTGAGCCCGAAGCACGGGCGGCGGTCGTTCGGATGGGCAATGCGGTTCGCCTCGCTCGCGGTGCAGAGATTGTCAAGTTGCACCAAGGGTATGACCGGAAGACCATGGGGAAGACCTATCCGGGCGCGGGCAAGATCCACGACCCAGCGCTGGTCACCGTACAGATTCACGAGCTTACAGTTCGATTCAGCGGCCTGCCCGACATCCCGAATGTGCCCACGTTGGCGGTTCGCTT
Organism: Polyangiaceae bacterium; assembly: GCA_035281385.1. Taxonomy (GTDB): domain Bacteria; phylum Myxococcota_A; class Polyangia; order Polyangiales; family Polyangiaceae; genus PMG-095. The sequence goes on along the minus strand of DATEDZ010000046.1, from coordinate 12,371 downwards.
GCCGAGTAACGCGCTCGCGAAGACCATGATCGTGCAGCCGACGCCGGCAAGCCATGCACCCGCCTAGACTAAGTGAGCTTTTTGCCTCGCTCGAGGCGCCGACCCGGCCCGGGACGTTGTCCGCTGCGCGCGTGCCGTCGGCACCTTCCTATCGAGTAGCTCGTGACTTGTCTGGTGATGGTTTCGTCATGCTGGAGCTTCGTCCGAACGATCGGACGGCGGAGGCACGGCAGCTTCGTCTCAGGCACTTCGAATACGAGCCGACTATGTCCGCCACAATCCGCATGGCGGATACGGGGAGCGTCGACACTCGCGACTTCTTGGTCTTGCGATGTAGAGATGGCGAGGCTGACCTCTTGGCACATTTCTTTCACTTGGCGGAAGGGCTGATCGACTACTTGGGCGAGAATCCGACTCACACCGAGGCGGACCATGCTGTGCGGGATTTGGTTGAGCTCTTTCGCGCGATGTCCGGTCAATCGCGGCGGACCATCATGGGACTGTGGTCGGAGCTCTTGGTAATCGTCGACAGTCGGGATCCCGCGTTTGCGGCGGCTTCGTGGCATGCAGATCCGGGGGAACAGCTTGACTTCGTCTCCGGCAATCAGCGCGTCGAGATCAAAGCCACGACACGTGCGGTACGCGAGCACGATTTAGCACTGGATCAACTCGTCTTGCCGGTGGGGGGAGTGGGACTGGTGGTTTCGTTCATGCTTGAGCGCTCCGACGTGGGCGTCTCAGCGAATGAGCTGCTCGAAATGGCCGGCAACCGACTGCCGACCCGGAGCCTGGCGCGTCGTCGTCTTCAGGAGATCGTTGCCACCACCATCGGAGAGGACTGGCGCGAGAGCGATGGAACTCGTTTCGACCTAGCGCGTGCCCGCGCGTCCCGGCGCATCTACGACGTGCTTAGCATTCCCTCCGTGCACCCCTCGCTTCCGCCGCAGGTCAGCAGAGTGCGCTTCATCGCCGACTTATCGGATACGACGCCGGTCTCAGCGGCCACCGCGGCGGCCCGTGGCGAGCTGCCCAGGGCTCTATTCGACGACGGGGACCTGGTGCTTGAGCGTGAACCCGGTGAAGCCTGAGCCGAAGCTCCGACCTGTCTCAACCGGCGTTTCGGAATATCTCGTACCTGGCCTCGAGATGGGCCACGGATGGGTGATGCTCCCGGCGACGCGGGACGACGATCGCCTGCCCATGTACGCCCCTGATCGCATGCTCGAACGTCGGACCATCACGCACGTCCTTCAACAGCGGCGAGATCTCGATCAGGCGGTCTGGCCGAATACCAAGGAGGTTGGCGTCATAAGCTCCGTGGTGGAGCTTGCATAGCGCAAGGCCATTTGTGATCTCGGGCTCTCCCAAGACGTCCCGATCGGGCTCAATATGCGCGGCGTCGATGAGTTCTGCCCGCGGAAGGCCACAGATCGCGCACCGTGTCTCGTACGCGCTCAGAACGATCTCGCGGAAGAGCTCCTGATGCAGTCGGCGCTTGACCATCGCGGTTGCGTAGCGCCTAGCGACCGCCGTCATCGTCGGGTCCGCGACGTGCTGCCCCGGTTCGAGCGGCGCTTCATCTTCGGCCAATATCGTGAAGGTCTGCTGACCCTTGTCGACCTCGGCCACGTACGCGGGCCAGATTGGCCTGTAGCGTCCCGAGCCCATCCCATAGAAGTAGATGATCGGCGTTCGGAGTTCTGCTGCAAGGATTAGGATCTTGTTGTCGTGGTAGTCTTCGCCCTGTCGTTGGAACGCGTATGCGAAGCCGCCATCGCTCGCTATATCCTCGTACTTCGGCGGTCCACTCCTGGGAATTGTTGTCTTGATCGAGAGAGCGGCGCCGACCATGCCAGCAGGGCGAAAGATCCCCTTGGTCTGGTTTGCGAAAAGGAATGAGCGTCCGGCGTGCGTGAAGCCCTTGGCGATGGCGCCCCACGGCATGACGGGACCGCCGCTCGCGACAGCCCTACGGAGCGCGGCGAAAGCTGCGACACGTATTGGCCAGTCCGGGTCTACCCCGCCGAAGGTCATCCAACTGGCAGCGTACACCAATGGCAAAGGCGGAGATTAACTGTCGCGTCCTGCCCCGGTCAGTTTCCACGCGCTTGGTCCCGCCCGCTCAATGACACCTTTCGACTTCAACCGGGTTCTAGCCCACGCCATTCGATAGGCGAACTCTGTTCTACCCCCGCGACCGGGCGCGTGTGCGACTTCGAGCAGCTCTTGAGGAAGCTCGAGCTCTCGGGCAACGAACTCGTCGATGGCTCGATTCGTCATGGGCTCGAGCCGATTGCGGAGAGCCTTAATGAGTGGTGCTTCGAGGCTTGACGACGGGGGCAGCTTTCCTGAAAACATCGGCGACGCGTATTGTCCCGAATTCGTCCCGAGCAGCAAGCCCTATGGCTCTCCTTGAATCCTGTTGCCCTCGAATTTTGCGGTTCCTCAAGGTTCAGGCTTTGCCAACGGCGTGCGAACGGCTTACCTGGACGACGTGGTCCGTCGAACCCCGTCGTACTATGGCCTTCAGCCGGCCTCGACAGTAGCATCGACCGCGGCGCGTGCAGCGAGCAAGAAACGTGACACGCGCTGCGAGGTCCTATTGCGCCGTGAGCTCTGGCGTCGTGGCCTAAGGTATCGCCTCGATGTCGACAGCCTTGCCGGTCGGCCCGACATCGTATTCGCGCGCGAGCGCGTCGTCGTTTTCTGCGATGGCGACTTCTGGCATGGGCGCAACCTGACTGAGCGCCTTGCAAGGTTACGGAAGGGGCACAATGCGAGCTACTGGGCAGCCAAGGTGCAGAGCAACGTAGCGCGCGACAGCCGACAAACAGCCGCCCTTGAAGCTGCTGGGTGGCGCGTACTGCGGCTTTGGGAGACCGATATTCTGCGCGACGTCGATGCGGCCGCGACCACGGTTGTTACGGCTTTGCTGACGCGAACCGGTGGCAAGTCAGATTAGAATGCCGCGTCGCCCACGCGGAGAACCGCGGCATTTCCTAGCCCCGTGCCTGGGTGGGGCGCGTGCTCGCCCATTAGTTTGAAGAACTCGCGTGGTACAGCTTGAACCCTCTCGGCTGGTGGGACTGGTGAGCGCCTCGGTGGCATCAGGCGTGGAGGTGTCCTCGTTCGGCGCTTCCCCAAGAGCTGTACGGCGATCTCGCGCGCGACGACTTCTGCCAGCAGGGATGGCACGGCGTTGCCGAGTTGCCTTTGGATCGCTACTCGACTCCCCGAAATCTTGACGTCGTCCGGGAATGTCTGCAGCCGGCACAGCTCGCGGATACTCAACCGTCGGTTGTTCCAGTGGAAGGGACCAATCGCGGGGCCAGGTTGCGCCTGGATCGTCCACGACGGTCGGTCCTTCGCCAGTTTTAGTAGGAAGCTCCAGTAGCGACGACGCCAGCCGAAGAGCGGCTTCCCGCCTCCGCGATCTGTGTGCCAGAGGTAGTTCTCGCCCTCCGGGATGGAGGGCAACAGCTTGGCCCACTTCCCTCGCATCTCGAGGTCCTCGTCCGCGCCGGGGGTGACGTCTGCGATGGCGTCCCAAGCAGTTCGAAAAGGCGGCTGGTTAACGCTCGAGAGCAAGGGAGCTTGAGCAAGCGGATCCCGGTGTGTGGGTGCCGGAAACTCGAAGAGCGTCCCGTCGCGTGCGGCCACCATGATCACGCGTTCGCGTTGCTGCGGAACACCGTAGTCAACGGCGCGGAGCACTTTGAACACAGGCTGGTAGTTGCTGCGCGTGGCCTTGTTAATCCGCTTGATCCTCCGGAGGATCAAGTCCAGCCCCTCAGCCTTCCCTGAGTACGCGAGCCCTTCCACGTTCTCGAGTAGAAATGCTCGCGGCAACGTTTCTTCGACCACACGCAGGAACGCGCTGAGCGTATTCGCGCGCGGATCGTCTAGTCGCATCGAATCCCCGCGTGCCCAGTACCCTGCCTTTGAGAATGGCTGGCACGGTGGCCCGCCGATCACCAGGTCCGTCTCGCCCTTGCGGAGCGAGCCGCGTTCGAGAAGCTCCGACGACGGGACCTCGAAAATGTCGCGCTCGATGACTCTCCAGCGACGATTGGCGCGAAGGGTCGCGCAAGAGTCTCCGTCAATCTCGACTGCCACCGATGTTTCAAAGCCCGCCGCTTCGAATCCGTAGTCGAGGCCACCAGCGCCCGAGAACAAGCTGATCACCTTCGGCGCGCCCATACTACTCATCCGTCTAGCATGTGCGTCGCCACCCGTCCCTAAGGCAGGGCGGGGTTGGATGTTTTCTAGCGCGCGGTCGAGGTTGACCTTCACCACACACACCACTCGGTCGCTCCGACCCACCGGTTGTGTCGAAAGCGAGTGCCTGCACAACCGCGACCCGCAAACAAAAATGTCCTTCCGCTTCGCAGCTTTTGCCGACGACTTTCCAGTATTCCATTCGACTTGAGAGCGATCCAGGGCCAAGCAAGGTTCGGCGCCGCCCTAGGGTCGCCCTGTCGGCCAAGAGGTCAAAGGACCACGCCATCCGATTCAGCCCCGCTGGCATCCAGAGGATGAGAGATCCATCCCCTAGCGGAGCGTTAGGTCTCGCTTTCTGAGGATGCTGGCAGAAAACTCGTTCGGGTCCCTTACATCGTCGGACGTAGTCGCCCACGGCTGAATGTCGAGCGATGGCCAGATGCTGCTCGTTACGCAGTTTTCTAGACGTGGCAAGAGCACCTCCTCCAGTGATGCCGAGTAGGGATCGTCGGCCGGTTTCTCCTTGAGCAACCAGCGTCCCCAACGCGAGAAAGCCCCAGCGATAACGTCGGCAAGCTGGACGCCGTCGGAACACTGCGATTCGACGAGCCGCGTTTCCTCTACCCCGATCGGATATTGAACCACACGGGTACCCCAGCCGACTTTCGCCTGCGGAGCGTCCTCCGACAGTAGCGCGTCCCACACATCCTTGTTGCGGGCCAGGACGGATGAGCGGTCGTGGTACACGGTGAACGCGGTCCACCCGCGTTCGCGCCAGCCGGTGCACACTTGCATCGCAAGGGCCATCGAAATATCGAGCGCGCCGGGCGGCAGCTGCTCGACAAGGTCGTCCCCCATTTCGATGATGCCACGGGCAAACGGATTCGGCAGGGGTGCTAGCGCCTCCGTCACTTCCCTAGAGACCAAAAGGTGGAAGCACCGACGGATCGCGATCGGGTCGCGCGTGCGTACCGCTTGCTCAAACGATTGCGTGACTCGAGCGAACAAATCTCCTCCCTGTGCCAGAAGCCCGACCTGGAGGATATTGGCGAGGGCAATGTGCCCGCCCCGTTCGTAGAGCTTGAGACCAGCGCGATGCATTCCTGGTTCGATCAGCCAATCAATAATCTTGAGGACCGAGCAGTACGGCTTGTGCGCGATCGCAACGCATACGCACTCGTGGGCCAGCACTTCCTCCAAGAATCCAACGATGGCTCGCTGGTGAACGGGGCGACGCTGCAGCTGCAAATGCTTTAGTTCCTTCGAACGCACTTTTCCGAAATGCTTCTGCTTGAGCTCTGTTGCATTGGACTCAGCGAAACTGTGCGATGCCACCACCATCACCGGTTGGTCGGCGTCACTCAGGTCCTCCCCGGTGTGGCCGCACTCGTCGATGAAGATCACGCGGCTCCCTGCGGTCGTTTCCGACATGAATCTCCCTTCGATGCTCTCTTGCTTTCGCTATTGTTGAGCGCGTAGCTCCGCTGCACGTTGACAAACGCGAAGAAGCAATCTCGGGACGTCGTCGTAGTCGCGCACCGTATGTTGAAATACTCCGCGCATGTCCCACATGTTGCGCAGCGGGTCATTCTCGTCGGCGCTGAAGCGAACGCCCCAATAAAGGTGCTCCCCCTGCCGTGCGTGGTCGTCCTGAACTCGTTTGAGCATGCTCTTCAGGTTCTGGTCCTCGCCTGATAGGCCCACGAACAGGTGGGTCTTTGCGCGCAATCCAGTTTGTAGCAATTGCATGGGGACGTCCCGAAATCTGTTGAAATTTGAGGTGGCGGTTCCAATCGCCGCGATCGGTATGATCGCGGTGCTGATGAAAGGAACCGCCGATGAAACCGATACAGAAAAAAGATGTGGTCGACCAGGGGCAACGAATTCAGCTTGTTCTTCCGCAGGTTCTGCGGGCGACGATGCTGGACACGGTGCTGGGCGCGGGCATGAGCGCGCTGATGGCGCTGCTCGAGGAGGAACGGACGGAGCTGTGCGGGCCGCGTTACGCGCATGATGCCGAGCGGCGCGCGACGCGAGCAGGCTACGCAAAGAGCGAGCTCGCGATGGGCGGGCGCCGCGTGTCCATCAGCCGGCCTCGCGCCAGGAACAAGGAGGGCGAAGTGCCACTGCGCAGCTGGGAGCACTTCGCGGAGCAAGACCCGCTCACTCCACGCGCCGTAGAGCAAGCGATGATCGGCGTAGCGACGCGCAAGTACGCCCGCTCGCTCGAGCCGATGCCGGCGAGCATCGCTTCGCGCGGGACGAGCAAGAGCGCCGTGAGCCGGCGCTTTGTGGCTGCGACTGCGGAACACTTGGAGCAAGTGATGCAGCGGGATTTGAGCCAGATCCGGTTGGCGGCGCTGATCATCGACGGGCTGTACGTCGGCGACTACGTGATCCTCGTGGCTCTCGGGATCGACGAAGCCGGCGACAAGCACGTGCTCGGCATGTACGAGGGCGCAACCGAGAACTCGACGGCTTGCAAGGGCCTGCTGAGCGATCTCGAACGGCGTGGCATGCGTACCGACCGATCGGTGCTCGTGGTGCTCGACGGCAGCAAGGCGCTGCTGTCGGCTGTGCGCGCCGTCTTCGGGGCGCGCGCCGTGGTGCAGCGCTGCCAGGTCCACAAGCGGCGCAACGTCGAAGATCATTTGCCTGAGAACATGCGTCGCTCGATCGGCAGCGCGATGTCGAAAGCGTACCGCTCGCGAGACGCCGCGAAAGCGGAGAAAATTCTGAACGGCCTCGCCAACCAGCTCGAACGTCCACATCCTCAGGCAGCCGCATCGCTGCGAGAGGGGCTCGACGAGACGCTCACCGTGACGCGCATGGCGCTGCCAGACTGGCTTGAACGCACGTTGGCGACGACGAATGCGATCGAGAATCTGAACGGCTCGCTCCGTCGCATCACCAAGCGCGTCAAGCGTTGGGACGACGGCACGATGGTCCTGCGCTGGGTCGCGGCCTCGCTCACCGAAGCCAGCAAAGGCTTTCGAAAACTGCGCGGCTACAAGGGCATGCCGAAGCTGCTTGCAGCTCTGCGCACGCACGATGCCGCTCTCGGAATCACGATTGACGATCAAGAAAAAGCTGCGTAGATGGACGTGAACCGCCACCGAGTTTCAACAGCGAGCGGGACGTCGCCCAATTGCATCCACGGATGCGTTTCGTTGCCAACGACCTGGTCGAAGTGTACCTGTGCCAGGACCACCTTCGATGACGCGGTTCGGGCGGCGTTGTGCGGAAGGAAGCCGTGCGGATGGTAGACCGTGACGTCAGCGCTACTGTTCCACGCCGGGACCGCATGTACTGGCTGAATTGCGAAGCCGAAGAACGACAGGTATTCTTCGAGTAAATCGTCGTAGTTGAACGAGACTACCGCGGCAACGCTACCGCGCGAAGAGGCCATGGTGAGTGCGCCGACCGCTGCGAGCAGAGGCACCTTGGTCAGTCGCTCAAAGGTAGCATCGTAGTTCTCGTAGAGCGCTTGACGAACCACAGCAACGAGCTTTGCCTCGTCCCGCCCAAGGTGTGTCAGGAGCGAGTCTGCAGCATCCTCGTTACTTTGGCGCGGATCTCTTGTCGCCCCGCTGAGCTCGAAAGCACGTGCCACAAGCTTGTCCCACTTCGGCAAACCGAACCCCATGCTTGCGCCAGCACCAAGAACGAGGCCAAGCCGGTGCTGGTTCAGCTGCCTCGCTAGGAAATCAAAAAGCGTGTCGCTATCTTCCCACGCGTCACGGGCCTGCATGCTCGAAACTGACGTTGTACTCATCGTGACCCCTCTCGGTACCGTTAGGTCTAGTCGTTGCCTGTCGTCCAAGTCATGTGACCAGTCTGCGAAATAAAGGCCAGCGCTGCGTCCACTCTTGCAAGGGAATTGCCGCCCGCGAAATGGAAACCGACTTCTCCTCTGGACCCGACCGTCAATATTTCATGTCGCGTGCGCACGTCGCGCAAGGTTGCGCGGTATGGAGACAGTTGCGGCAGCATGTCGCGGAACAAGCGTGCATTCGCTAGATCCGTGCCGAAGAGAGCGATGGTGCGCAAGGCGTGGCCGAAAGCGTCGACCCGCGCGTACAATGTACTGATGGAGTACTGTCCCGGTTTCTCCGTAATGCCGCGGACCAGGCCCGCGACGTCGATTGTCGGCCGGGAAAGACTGCGCCACAGACCGGCGTGCGTCAGGAGTTGCTCCGGTAGCGAGGAGTGATCTCCTAGCAATAGGAAGCGCGTGCCACTGGGGCGGAGGAGGAAGTAGTAACGGTAGGGGCCGCGCCCCTCCTCCTCGTGCTCAAGTAGCGGCCGCGCGGTTTGATAAGTCAGCTGAGTCCATTGGGCGCGCCCCGAGACCGGGGCAGCCTTCGCAACGGCCTTCGTAAGTAACGTGGCGTAACCAGTCTCTCCGCCGCGCTGTTCCGCAGAGAATAGCGCACCCGACAAATTGACCGCCTGGGGGAACACTACTCAACCTCTGAAAAGGCTACGTGGGTGAGAATCCAAAGCGATTTGAGCTGCTGCGGCGCCTTCTCGTCGCCAAAGGCTTCGACGAATCGGAGAGGATTTCCGACGGGAGCCCCTGCAAACTCGTCGGCCCTAAGCCGGTATCCTTCGTGCTCTCCACCACCCGCGATGTCATCTCGCATGAGGATGGAGGAGGCCTCCTGCGAGTACAAGAATGAGTGAACCAGACGAACAAGTTTCACGCGACGTTTAAGGATCTTCTCAAACTCCTGTCGTCGCTCCTTGACCGTGTCGAGCGCGGTGGCGATAAGTTCGAGATCGGGAAACTCCTTCGCCACCTCCTCAAGGCAGCTCGTGAGCGTGTCGATCGTAGTTGTGATGCTGTCGGCGCGACGCAAGTTGTTTGCGTGAAGCGCGCAGAGACTTCGCGTGATGTAGTCACCAATGCGATGTTCGATGTTGGGGATTACGCCCCAGCTAGCCCAGATCGCTCGCACGTAAGTCTCCGGGCTGCCTTGATAGAAGTACAGGAAGTCGAAGACGTGGGTGAGGAGCTCATTCACCTCTTGCCAGTGCGTGCGAACATGGTCGGCAAGCATCGCTGGCGTGGCGGGCTCGCTCGTGCCGGTTGAGTCTAGGAGGCAGATCGTGTGGCAGAGGAGATATTTGAGTTCGTCCAGTAGCGAGCTTGGGCCGTCCGTCAGGATCTTTGTCGCCTCCTTCACACTGTCGGGCGAATTTGGGCTCGGAAGAAGCACGCCGAGCACACCCTCAATAACGGTATGGCTCACCTCGTGTGTGAGAGTGAGCAGAGTCCAAGAGGTCGCGTTGCATCCTTCGATGGTTTCCAGCGGAGCGCTCAGCGAGACCTCTGTGCTGCGAAAGCCGTCCCGTCCGCTGAAAAACGTGACGAGCGGAACCACTGGGTCCTTTGGGTCGGACTTCACAGTGGCTTTGAATACAGGGTCGGAGTCCCAAATCTCATCGTTGCTGCTGAGTTCAATCAGCCGCTTGTCTAGCGGCGGTTTCTTGCTGAGAAGCCGAAGACGATCCGGTAACTCCGTGGGCAATAGAGCGGAGCCAATGAAGCGCCGAAGCCGTTGAAGCGCGAGCGATGCGATACCGATGCCGAGAAGAGAATGTGTCCAGAAATGACACTCTGTCTCTGAGATGGGAGAAATCCCCGCGAAGGTCTGCGAGGTCTCCCGCGACAGCGCTGCGTTCGCATTAACCAGTAGGCGCTGCTTTAGTATGGCGGTTGCATCTCCGCGAAGGAGAGCCCTGAACGCGCTGTCGAACTGCTCAAGGTCGGGAAGGAACGAAACGCAGGCTTGGCGGGCACGGCATTGAGCCGCGGTCATGGTCGTGGCGTATTCCCGCGCTGCAGGGACGAGGGCCTCATTGGCGACCGCAGGGACGGCGCACGTTGGCGCGCTCATCCCGGCGCTCGACGGGCTAAACACGACGTTCTTGATAGTCCCGCTCCGCAGCTCCCATTCCTCCCAGGGGACGCCGAGCTGGGTCGCCTGTTTGCGCGCGGCAGCCCTTTCGGCTTTGTTGCGAGACGTAACGAGCACGTTGAAGAGGCCGAGCGTCACGAAGGTGGGTCCGAGAGCGAGGCTGATTTTCCCGGGATCGACGGGACCCAGAAAGAGAAACCAGATGGTTCCGCTCTTGAGCGACGGCGGTTTGGCGTCTTCTGTTGCGAAAACCGGACTTAGGCGCGTGCCCGAATCCCATTGGGTCAGGCAGTCGTCGAAGCGAGCATGAAACGCCACCTTCCGCTGGGCGCCCTTTGCACGGCGCATCACCAGGTAGAAAGTGCCCCCTCTTAGACTCAGCATCCCCGCCTCCGACTACGTGCGTCGGCGGTAGATAAATTCCCCGGTTTGCGGATCTGTCTCTTCCAGAAGACCCAAAAACTCGGTCTTCCCTTTCCCCTTTGCCTGTCGCCGCTTCGGCGGCGGCCCGGATGTCGGCCGAGACTGCGGTCCCGTCGCTGCCATGGCATCGTGATCAAAATGACCATGCTGGCGCTGGCCGACGGCTTGAGCCAGCTTGATCGCTCGCAGGACCGCGGAGACACGAAGCATTGGCCGCGGAACCTAGCAAGGCATGCCGAAGTGGTCAAATTGGCCCAAATTCAGGGCTTTCCTGGGCGTTGGTAGGGGGACGGGGCGACCCGCTGGCCGATGTCCTGAGGGTACCGAGTCACCGCTCGGACGAGCGGACGACAGGCGCTAGGGAGGCCGCCGTACGATCTTTACACGGGTCACTATCGTGGCTGCGCTGGGTGGTCAGAACGGAACCCCCGCAAGCAGTTCCGCCAGATCTTCCGGCGTTTGCTTGTACCGGCGCCCGCTGCGTACCGTGCGGCCAAACTCACGCTGCTCTTTCAGCAAGTCCTTGAGCGCCCGATCGGCTTCGGCCTGCTGCACGGCGAGCACCTCGTCCGGATTCTCCTCTGCCCACTCCAAAAACTGCTCGGTCCGGCTTCGCCTTGCCGAGCCCTTGATCGACCTTCGGTGCTTGTCGAATACCGGAATGAGCTCGGGCGGGAGGTTGTTTCGGACGGCGTCGTCGTCTTCCTGGCTGCGCTCGCGCGCTGTGGAGCGGGTTGGGGGCTTCTTGCCGGCGTTTCGGATCTGTCGCTGAAAAATGCGCTCTTCTTTGAGGGTGCGCTTGGCTGTGTGCTCCAGCTCGAGGCCCTTTTCTTTCGCCTGCGCCTTGCCGGTGAGGCAGGTGGTGCGGCCGACGTCGCGCTCGGCGTGGTGTTCGAGTGTGAGGCGGCGGCGCTCTGCGGCCTGCCGCTCGCGCAGGGAGAGCAGCGCCGTCCGGCAGGCCTGGCGTGCGTTGCGGACCATCTGGCGACGCTCCACGCGCGCTGATTCGATCCTGGTGCGGAGCGCGTCCAGAGCTGCCCGGTCTTTGTGGCGCAAGTGCTCGGCGAGCTCGCGTTGGAGCTTTCGTCGGTCAGCGGTGGGCATCGGCGTGGCGCACTCCTATGACCGGCGCGAAGGGGGTTCGTAGTCGACCGCGTACCACTCCAGGAACTCCTCGGCGTAGTGGGCGGCTGCCTGCCGTCGATCGATCGGGGAGAAAATGAGGTTCCAGCGGTCGCCGGGGCCGCCGAATTCGCGCACGTACTTTTTGGCGGCGATGCTCATGAGTCCTGCGAAGGCCTTCGGGGCCAGCGCGGGGTTGTACTTGCCGCGGTCTTTCTTCTTCGCGAGGGCTCGGAAGATGAGCACCTTTTGGCGGTAGAGGGGCTCTTCGTTGTCGAGGTAGAGGGTGAGCTCGGTGGCTTCGGGGCTCATGGCGGGCTCCTCGGGCGCACGTTCGCCGTGACCGCGCGCTCGGCGAGCGCGGGCCAGGCTGTGATTGGTGATGGCGGCTGGCGGTGCGCCGGGCGCGCCTGAAGTCGGCTAGACCTTACGAACTTGCACGTCGTAGGTGATGCTCGAGGGGTCGATGTCGGCGGTCGTGAGGTTGCCGAGGGTGATCTCGAGGGTGTCGGGGTCGCTGATGCGGCAGGCGGCGATGAGGAGGCCGCTCTGGAGTGAGCTCGAGGGGTTGACGGTCACGGCGTCGCCGACGCGGGCTGTTTTGGCCGGCAGCGAGGCTGTGGCGCTGAGGGTGTTTTGGGCGCTGATATTGCCGTGATCCAGGCTGACCTGGAGCCGGTT
>DATEDZ010000045.1:0-4170 GCA_035281385.1 Polyangiaceae bacterium | reverse complement strand
AATCACGCTACGAGGACCCCGCCATCGAAAAGCTCGCGGGCATCGCCGGCGGCGGTAAAACGCAAGCTGCCACCTACGTCTTTACCAACGTGGACATGTTCGCCGACGCCAAGCGCTTCAAAAAAGCCATGGGCATGACGTGAATCGCTAGATTTCATGATCAATCTCGTTTCGAGGAGCGCTACGTCGTAGGCCCCTTTTCGTCAAATTCAGATGCCCACGATCTCGCGCTTCAACTGTTGGGCGCTGTCGGCCACGCCCAGCTTCTGACCGTGCTCCTTTGCGTCCACGGCTACCTCAACCAGAGCGAGCCCTTTACGAAGAACCTCGGCCTTGCTGGTACCCATCTTTCGCGCGAGGTTTTTTAGTGTATCGTCGAGCGACGCAGACAGGTCCAAGCTCAGCCGGACGGTCGTCAATCTCTTGGAGAACAAGAGTCCGGGGAGATATCGCATGGCCCGCGGGGGCTAACTCAACAACGCTCCACCCGGCCGGCGTGATGCTCCGCGCAACGCATCACATCGGCCGAGCCCCAAAAACCCCCGATCGCGCGGCGAATTTGGACGCTCAATCCTGAGCCGCTACGCCGTGTTCCAGCAACCTTCCCAGTAGGGCCATGCAAGATCAGCGGTTCTCGGCTGTGTGCGCTCGCGGCGGCTCGCTCGTGGCGATCTGGCTCGTCATCGGCGCCACCGCCTGTGCGGACGATCGAGGTGTTCGCTCCTCAACCACGGCGGGGACGGGCGCAACCGCCGGGATGACCGGGACCGGAGGCTCCGCGTCCGCCGGCGCCGGTGGCGGCTCGTTGGGTGGTGCTGGTGGCGCTACCATCTCCGGGGCCTCATCGGGCGGCAGCGCTGGAGCGAACGCCGGCAACGCCGGGACGGCGGGCAGCAGCGGCTCGGGTGGAGTCGAATCGTTCGAGGTCGAGCTGACGCCCAGCGTGCGGGTGAATGACGACCTGGGTAACGCCGATCAGTTCGAGGTCTCGCTCGCCGCGCGTCCCGATGGATTGGTGTTTGCCAGTTGGGTGGACGGGCGACAGGGCATCCGCTGCGGCTACGCTGTCTCGCGAGATCGCGGACAGACCTGGGGCAAGAACTTCACGCTGGCGCCGGCAGCAGGCGGCATTACTGGGGACTCGGTGCTCGCCATCGATGACGCCGGGAATCTGTATGCCGGGTGTCAAGACTACGGCACCAGCCAGATCATGCTGAGCGTATCGCGGGATTCCGGCGAGACTTGGGGCAACTGGAGAGAGATCCAGGCGGCGCCAGACAAGCCTTGGCTGGGAGCGGGCCGTAACGGCACGCTGTTCCTGTCTTGGCTGGGGGGCGACGCCGGGTTCAAGCGGTCGCTCGATCATGGTGAGACGTGGGAACCGGTCATCCCCGTTGGCGGCGTGGGTCACGGTACGGCAATCACCGTGGGTCGCGACGGTGTGGTGCACGTGCCCTACAATTACGACCAGACCACGCTATCGTATCGGCGCAGCAAGAATTGGGGAGAGAGCCTCGAGCAGCGCCGCGACTTGAGCCCGATGGGTTCGGCCTGCTTCGGCTGCGATCCGCGCAATCATCCCATCACAGGGGCGGGTAGTGATCCCACCGGGCGCGTGCTCGCGGTCACTTGGTCGAGCACGATGCCCGGCGGCGACGGTGACGACGATGTGTGGGTCGTCATTTCGAGAGACGGTGGCGAGACATTCGGCGAGCGGCTGCGCGTCAACGACAACGAGCCCCGCTCGCGGCAATTCCAATCCTGGACGGCCGTGGATGCCGCAGGTACGACCCACGTGATCTGGACCGACTTCCGCAACAACGGCGAGAACGCAACATACTACGCGTACTTGGCCGAAGGCTCGGATCGCTTCAGCGAGAATATCGAGGTGGGCGACGCCCGCGGCGAGCCAATCGGCTTCATGGGGGACTACAAGGGCATCGCGATTTCCGGACCCGACGTCATGATGGCATGGTGCGACACGCGCAACGGTGACGGTGACGTCTACTTTTCCCGGCTGATCAACGGCGCTCGCCCCAAAGGTCAACCATGAACGCTGCCCGACATGGCATGATGGTGGCGCTACTGGCTCTAGCAGGAACCGCCGGTTGCGACGGCTTGAGCTCCGAGGCGTACGAGGTCACAGGCGCCGGTAGCACCGAGCAAGCGCGACCAGCTCCAGAGGTCGTTCCGAGCGTACCGGTGGAGGCTGTGCTCGAGGGCGACGTGAGCTATTTGGGACTGGATGTAGACCCGCCGAGGCTCACGCTCGGCGACCAAGCTGTCATCACTCAGTACTGGCGCCTGAACGCACCGCTTTCAGCAGCTGAGCGCGCCGCGTTCGGCGGGTGGACCACGTTCTTCCGAGCCGAAGGCCCCTATGGCCGCGGGGCAATCGTCGCGCAGCGCACTGCACCTGAAGGCGCGCTCAGTCTCGACCGCTGGCCAGCTGGCACCGTCATCAAGGAAGAATTCGTCGTGCGCGTGCCGGAAAATTGGTCGGAACCAGCGCTGTGGCTTTTCGCCGGTATCGGCGCGGATTCGAGCGATGCGCGCCCGGCCGATTCGTTGAAGGTGATGCGAGGTCCCGATGACGATGGCTGGCGTGTTCGCGCGCTGACTGTACGGGTCAAGCGCCCATGGAGTGGAGGGGTGCCCAGCTGGGTGACTCAGGTCGACCGATCCGAGCTGAGCAAGCTCGTCGAGTAGACCTCGACCACTGTCCGACTGCCCGTGCCAGTGCCCGAAAAGCTCTCCTTGGCTGGGGATCTCGAGGAATCGAGCAGAGGGGGCTCGCAGCGGGACCCAAAACGCAGCAATCGCCAGGGTCCGGCCGAATATACGAGCGTCAGGATTTCAAATCGGTTGGAATGGCGACGCTCGGTTCGCGCACTCATTCTTTAATGTTCACCTCTCCCGACGTCATCATGAAACAGTTTTGCTTCGCGATCGCCTTGGCTGGTGGGCTGGGCGGGTGCGCGGGCACCGAGTCTCCGAATGGCGGTGGGTCGGGCACGGGCGGCAGCGCCGGTGCGGCCGGCAGCGCGACTCAGGGCGGAGCGGGCAATGGTACAGGCGGCATGAGCGTCGGGGGAGCGGCGGGCAGCGCCACGCCGGCGGGCACAGCGGGCATGGGCGGAGAGCTGGGCGGCGGAGCGGCCGGTATGTCGGGCGCCGCGGGCAGTGGTGGCACGGGCGGCGGCTCGGCGAATCCGAGCGCGGGCTGCTCGAAGCTGCCCAATCAAGCGCTCGCCCAATGGGTGCGTTACACGCTGATGGCCCAAGGGCTCGAGCGCGAGTACTTCGTGTCGCTGCCATCGAGCTACGACCCGATTAAGCCGTATCGGTTGATGTTCATGTTCCCCGGCTGCACCGACAGAGGCGACGACGCGGCGAAGCTGTGGGAGGCGCCGAACGCCGAAGCCATCGTCGTCGGGCCGAGCCCGGCCGAGGTCGGAGGCTGCTTCACCTACTCGCTGGACTCCGAGGACGTAGCGTTCTTCGACGAGATGCTGAACGTGCTGGAAGCCAACTTCTGCGTCGATAAGAATCGCGTCTTCACGTCGGGGCACAGCAGCGGCTCGTATTTTAGCAATATCCTCGGTTGTCAGCGTTCGAACATTCTGCGCGCGCAAGGCAACATCGCCGGCAAGCTGCCAGGGATCGACCTCTCCAAGTGCTTGAAGCAGAGCATTGCCGGCATGCTGATCCACGATGAAGACGACGGAACCAACGACATTTCCGGCGGCATTTTGGCGCGCGATCGCCTGATCAAGCTCAACGGCTGCACCACCGAGACCATGCCGGTCGAGCCCGCGCCGTGCGTCGAATACCAGGGTTGCATGCCCGGTTACCCCGTGATCTGGTGCCAAACGAAGGGCAAGGGCCACAACCGACAAGACGAGTTCTCGGTGCCGGCGCTCTACAATTTTTTTGCGCAGTTCTGAGGGCTTCCGGGACGCGAGCGCAGCGATTCATCGGTTTACGGCGCTCGCTCACCAAAGTCGTGTTTCCTAGCGCTCAGCTAGGCTCGACTTGGGCGATTTCACCTCGGGAATAGTAGGGCTCTTGCGAGTTTCTACGTGGTCGCGTGAGCGAGCAGACCACTCGAAATGTCCGGCGGCTCATGCGTACCCGAACGCAGCAGGCGCCCGTCCCGCCGGTTTTCTC
>DATEDZ010000044.1:0-5755 GCA_035281385.1 Polyangiaceae bacterium | reverse complement strand
GAACATTTGCAACCTGCGCTGCGTGGGTCAGCTGTGCGTCGAGGACGACTCGTGTGCGACCAACGCCGAGTGTCCGAACACGGCGCCCTTCTGTGATGGCAATCGCTGCGTGCAGTGCAGAAAGAATGCCGAGTGCAACGTAGACAACGAGGAGTTCTGCGAAAAAGGTCAGTGCCGCCGGGACTGCCAGTACGACGAGGAGTGCGGGATCTTCGAGGAATGCCAGGCGGGTGACTGCGTCTACGTCGGCTGCAAGTCCGATCGCGAGTGCGTGCTGGTGGCTGGACGCAACCGGGACGGTATCGGAGGCAGCGGTAATGTCATCGCCAGCGGCGACGACGCGCGCCTGTATGTCTGCCTGGACAGCGACACCGAGACTGGCGTCAAGGTGTGCCGAGTGCCGTGCGAAAACGACGGTAACTGCAGCCAGCTCGAAGTCTGCGAGGAAGGCTACTGCAAGTTCGTCGGCTGCAAGGACGACTTCGAGTGTCGCTCGTACCTCGGCATCTCCAACCAGATCGTGAGCGAAGCCAAGCCGTACGTCGCTACTGCGATTTGCACGGACGCGCCGCGCTCCGACAGCGACAACGCGAACTAGCGCCCGCTAACCCGAGTGAAGCGCTACCACGCCGAGCTTTCGCGCGGCGCGGCAGCGCTTGGCCGGACGGGCAGCCGTGGGTGGCGCTGGAGGCGGCGTCAGCTTTGGCACCTAGCCGCCGACACGCTCTTCCAGGCGGGCGAGACGGCGCTCGATGTCGCCGAGGCGTTCGGCGCTCGCCGTTCGCTCTTGCATCGTGACGGTGATCAAGCGATCGAGCCGATCGGTCACGGCGCCGAGCCTATCGTCCACAGTGCGCTTTAGCCCATCCATTCGGCGCTGCAAGCCGTCCATCCCGCGCTGCAGACCGCTCAGCTGCTCGCTGTGGTCCGCCAGAATCTCCGCGGTCCGCCAGGCGGCGGTCTTGAGATCTCGGGCGTCCACCTTGAGGTCCCGAACGTCGACTTTGAGCTCCCCGACATCGTTGGTGAGCACCGCCACGTTGGACTCGAGTCTCGCCAAACGACCCATGGTGTCCTTGGAGTTTGCCATACCGCCCCCTCTCGGCCAACGCCGACGCTCGGTTGCGGGGGATCTCGGGCGGGCAGTGCGTGTCTCCAGATTCGCACCATCCGCCGCGCTGGCACCCGAAGAGATGTTAATCTGCAACCTGCGTGGCCTGCGACCGGCACGGCAGTCCAGAATTCCTTAAGCATTTCCACGCGTTGTCGCTGTGCTAATGTGACAGACTGGTGACAGATCAGCTCGTGCGTCTTGCGATCTTCGCCGCCGCCATCGTGGTACTGGCGGCGATAACTCGACTGGTGCCGAGCGCGTCGCGCTCGCGCCGGCGGCTGCGGCGGAGCGTGCTGCTGTTCGGATTCAACGTCGTGGCCGTCCTTGGGGCGGTAGGGATCGGCGCTGCGGGGTGGGACAGCGTCGCAACCGGCTTCGACATCGCGAGCGATCTGCTGCGCGTGCTCTTGATCATCAACTTGGCTGCGCTCGCGGTGTTCGATCTGCTGCTGCCGCTGGCGCACTGGGACTTTCCCGACATGCTGCACGACCTGGCGGTGGGGGCCGCCTATTTGGTGGCAGCAGGCTGGCTGATGCACCGCTCGGGCGTCAACCTGACCAGCATCATCGCCACCTCGGCCGTGGTGACGGCGGTGATCGGTTTGTCGCTGCAGGCCACGCTCGGCAACGTGGTGGGCGGCCTGGCGCTGCAGGTCGACGACTCGATCGAGGAGGGAGACTGGGTCGAGCTCGAAAACAAGCAGCAGGGTCAGGTCAAGAAGATCCGCTGGCGCCACACCGTGATCGAGACGCGCGACTTCGACACATTGATCGTACCCAACGGTCAGCTGATGGGGCAGACCATCAAGGTGCTGGGCAAACGCAACGGCGAAAGCGTAAGCCACCGGATGTGGGTCTATTTCTGCGTGGATTACCGCTTCTCGCCCGGTGAAGTGATCGGGGTCGTCAACACCGCGCTGGCCGCCGCGCCGATTCGCGGCGTGGCCGAAAGCCCGGCCGCACACTGCATTTGCCATGACCTAGGTCGAGAGCATCGCGACGGTTACGTGCTGTACGCGGCGCGCTACTGGCTGACCGATTTGGCCCGCGATGATCCGACCAGCTCGGACGTGCGCGAGCGCATCTTCTCGGCGCTGCGCCGGGCCGACATTCCGCTGGCGATTCCAGCCGCTGCGCTGTTCATGACCGACGAGACGTCCGAGCGCGTCGCGCGTAAGCAGCAGCGCGAGGTGGAGTCGAAGATGCGTATGCTGTCCAGCATCGAGTTGTTCGGGCACCTGGACGAGACCGAGCGGCGCGCCCTGGCGCAGACGGCGCGACGGACGCCGTTCGGTCGCGCCGAGGTCATCACGCGCCAGGGTGCCAAAGCCAACTGGCTGTACGTGCTGAGCAAAGGCGAGGTCGAGGTGCGCATCGCGTCGCACGAAGGTGACCGCCGAGTCGCGGTCTTGAAGGCGCCGAGCTTCTTCGGCGAGATGGCGCTGATGACCGGTCAGCCTCGCGAGGCCACCGTGGTGGCCTTGAGCGACGTGGAATGCTTGCGCGTGGACAAGGCCGATTTCCAGGGCATCCTGCAGCGTCGTCCGGCCATCGCCGAGCGCATCTCGGAGATCCTGGCGGTGCGCCGCGTCGAGCTGGACGCGGCTCGAGAGGGCCTCGATCCCGAGGCTCACAGTCAACGCCTGAGCCGCGAGAACGTCCGCATCCTGAGCGGCATCAAGCAGTTCTTCGGTCTTTAGCCCGTGGGGACCCACCTGCGGTATTGGTTGTCAGTTGTTAGACGAAAATCCTACTTACCGAGCGGCTCGACGACGATCTCGACGCGGCGATTGTTGGCACGACCTTCAGCCGTGTTGTTGTCCGCGATCGACCGCCCCGAGCCGAGCCCGGTGGCGCGGATCTTGTCGCTGGGGATGCCTTGCGAGACCAGGTGCGTGCGCACCGACTCCGCACGCTTGAGCGACAGCGTGTCGTTGTCGGAAGCCTTGCCTCTCGAGTCGGTGTGACCTTCGACGATGATCTGTTTGTAGCCCTGGTCTTTGAGCGCCTTGGCCACCTCGTCGAGCTTCTCGCGCGCGATCGGTAGGAGCTCGTACTTGCCGGTCGCGAACAGCACCGAGCCGGACAGCGTGATGACCATGCCGCGCGCCTCTTCCTTGACCTTGGCGATCTCTTGCAAGCTAGCCATGGCCGCGGCCGCGCGTTTCTCGGCTTCAGCGCGGGCCTTCCTCTCGTTTTCGAGCTCGGCCTTCGTCTTCTCGCTCTGCTGCTTTTCCTTGCTCAGCGCGGCCTGGGTCTTGTCGAGGCCCTCGAGCTGCGCGTCTTTGAATTGCTTGTCCGCCTGGCCGCTATCGCGCTCGGCTGCCACCTTGCCAGCGGTCGCCTCGGCGATCATGGCCTTGCGCTCGGCGATGTACGCGAGATCCGGGGTCGGCGGATCGACGCCCTCTTCCTCGAAGCTCGACTCGGCCTTGGCCAGCGCCTGCTTGGCGGTGTCGAGCTGAGCCGGCGCCAGCTGGGCAGCCAGACCCTTGGAAGCGCGTTCGTACGCCTTGCGGGCATCAACGAGCTCGGGCGGCGGCGGGGTTGCGCCGCAAGCGACGGCGCCGAGCAGCACCAACAACGAAAGCGAGGTCATTGCGCGGAACATGTGCTGGTTTCTCCCTTGCCTCACTGCTTGAGCTTTTTCTTGAGCTTGCCGAGCTGTTCGTCGGCGTCCTTGGCCGCCCTGCGCGCGTTGCCTTCTTGGGCCAGAGCCAGCGCGAGATCGGCGTCGACCTGCGCGCGGTCGATGACACGAGCCGCTTCTTCGTTCTCATCGTCGGCGATGAGCTTCTTGGCCTTCTCGATCTGCTCGATGGCCAGCTTGAGGTGCAGCTGGGCCTTCGGGTCTTGATTGGCCCCGCCGACCTCCGCGCCTTTGACCGAGGCCTGAGCGGCTGAGAGCGCCTCCTGTGGGACGGCAGCGCCGCCACAAGCCAGAGCCGAGCCTGCCGCAATTCCTATCCAAAACATCCGCAGAGCGAGCTTCCGACGCACGGTTCCTCCAGGTGAGGCGTCGAGCTTAGACCAGCAAGCCCGCTCTGCGGAAGCCCGCAGAAAACGCGCATTTTTTGGGGACTGATGGAGGAGGCGCACGGGCAGCCGGGGCGAAAACGCTCAGGCGGCTTCGAATAGGCCAGCAGCGCCCATACCGCCGCCGATGCACATCGACACGATGCCGTAGCGGCCGCCGCTGCGCCGAAGCTCGTGCAGGAGCGTCGCCGTCAGCTTGGCGCCGGTGCAGCCGAGCGGGTGGCCGAGCGCGATAGCGCCGCCGTTGACGTTCAGGCGGTCGTCGGGCACGCCCAGCTCCCGCGCGCAGTACACGGCTTGCGCCGCGAAGGCTTCGTTGATTTCGAAGCGATCGATGTCGCCGATGCCGAGGCCGGTCTGGGAGAACAGCTTCTGGATCGCGGGGACGGGGCCGATGCCCATGATGTCCGGATCTACGCCGGCCACGGCAAAGCCGCGCAGCCTGCCGATCGGTTTGATGCCAAGCTCAGTGGCCTTCTTGTCCGACAGCAACACGGAGGCCGCCGCGCCGTCATTGAGGGGGGAGCTATTGCCCGGTGTCACACTGCCGCCCTGCTTGAACACCGCGGGCAGCTTGGCCAGGACCTCCGCGGTGGTGCCGGCGCGCGGGCACTCGTCCACGCTGAAATCCACCTCACCGACGCCCTTACCTTCGAGCACCCGAGCCTTGACCGGCAGGATTTCGTCCGCAAACTTGCCAGCTGCGATCGCCGAAAGTGCCCGCTCGTGCGAGCGCACCGCGAAGGCATCCTGGTCGGCGCGCGAAACGCCGAATCGGCTGGCCACCCGCTCGGCCGTGTGCCCCATCGAGATGTAGGACTCCGGATAGCTGTCCATCAGCCCCGGATTGAGGCTGACCTTGTTACCGCCCATCGGCACCATCGACATGGATTCGACGCCGCCCCCGATGACCACGTCGGATAGGCCGGCGTGGATCTGCAGCCCGGCGTGCACGATGGCTTGCAAACCGCTCGCGCAAAAGCGGTTGATGGTTTCACCAGGCACCGCGTTGGGGAGCTTGGCCAAAAATACGGCGTTGCGGGCGATGTTCAGGCCCTGCTCGGCCTCCGGCATGGCGCAGCCCAGGATCACGTCCTGCACGTCTTCCGGCTTGAGGCCTGCCGCCCTGGCCACCGCCGCCTGCATGGCCCACGCGGCCAGGTCGTCGGGGCGGGTATTGCGGAGCGTGCCCTTGATGGCCCGGCCCACCGCCGTCCGGACGCTGCTCGCGATCACCACATTCAGGGGGAATGAAGGCATGGCTCTAATTCCTCAAGGGCTTGTTGTTCATGAGCATGTGACCGATGCGATCGAGCGTCTTCTGCTCACCGCACAGGGACAGGAACGCCTCGCATTCGAGGTCCAGGTAGTGCTGGTCGGAGACTTCAGTACCGGCGGCCACGAAGCCACCACACAAGATGTGTCCGAGCTTGTTGGCGATCAAGGCGTCGTGGGCGCTGGCGTAGCCGCCCTCGACCATGCCCCAGATGCGGGCGCCGATGGTTCTAGCGGCATCGTAACCGACTGCGCTGTGCAGGCCGGCGCGGGGCGGGCGGTAACCGGCGCGCGCCATGCCGAGGGCACGCCACTTGGCTGCGTGCAAAA
>DATEDZ010000043.1:0-82793 GCA_035281385.1 Polyangiaceae bacterium | reverse complement strand
GAAGGCAGCCGTCTTCAGCATCGCTCCTCCGCGATCCCACACCCAGGCTCGTTCCAACACGCCATCGCGTAACGAAGGTTACAGTGCCGGCTGTCGTTGGCCAAGCGGTCGCCTCGTTGCCCACCTATTGCCCCGGCCCGTATTCCGTAGCGTCCTCTGGTGTCGCGTCCTGACCAGATCGAGGTGTCTGCGTCGTGCCGCAAACTGCAACGGAACTCGGTCGTTATGTCTGGTTTCGTCGTGTTTGGCGCTAGCGCTCCCGATACGATTCGAACGTACGACCTTGGCTTTAGGAAAGCCCTGCTCTGTCCAGCTGAGCTACGGGAGCGGATGCGGCGGAACTTGTCACGGTTGGGGCGGGTGCTCAAGGGGTGGGTTAGCGGCGGTGATTCTTGGACTCTGGGTTGGACTTGACGGGCTTTTTCTCGGCTTCTGATTCGGCGTGGGGGACGGCGCGCTCGTTATCGGGCTCGTCTTCGATGCTGAGCTTGGCACCGTGGGATACCGTTGCGGCGGTTCTGGCCAGGTGTTGGTAGCGGGCGTAAAGATGCTCGAGCTCGCGATCGGAGAGATCTTCGACGTCGATCAGGCGGTTGCTGGCGCCTTCGACGGCGGCGATGAGCTCGTTGAGCTTGAGCTGCACGGCGCGCATGTCCTTGTTTTGCGCGTGCTGGATGACGAACACCATCAAGAAGGTGACGATGGTGGTGCCGGTATTGACGACCAGTTGCCAGGTCTCGGAGTAGCCGAAGACGGGACCGGTAGCCGCCCACACCAGCACGACCAGCAAAGCCAGCGCGAAGGTCCAGAAGCTGCCCGCGGCCTGGCTGACCTTGCCGGCTAAACGCGCGAACAGCTCCTCGACAGAGGTAACATCTTTCATACCCCGATCTTGGCGCACCAAAGCACCCGCGACCAACGTCTAATGCGGCACCGAGATCGGCCCGGCGCTGCCAGGCTGCGCTTCGGTCTTCAGCGCGGCGATGACCTGGCGCTGAATCTCGGCCAGGCGATGGGGCGAGAGCTCGCCGCCGTGTGCGTCGCGCAGGGTGAAGCGATCGCTGGCCACGCCCTGATCGGTACGCAGCTCCGAAGCGACGATCTCGAGGCCTTGCTTTACGAATGACAGTGTGATGGCCAAGAGCAGGCCCGGGCGGTCCGGCGTCACGACGTTGAGAATGACGTCACCGCGGCGCAGTGCGCGCGTGTCGTAGAAGACGCGCGGCCGCACCGGCAGCTCCGGCGCCACGCGCTCCAGCTCCAGCACCGCAAGCTGCCTGGCGTGCGCTTCCTCACCCACCAGCTCGTCGAGCATGCGACTCACGCTCTTGAGCTCACTGTCATCGATCTGCTGCGGTAAGCGCGACGGTCGCGCGCGCCGCAGCCAGAAGAAATCCACCGCCTCGACGCCGAGGGGTATGTCGCGGCAGAAGATCTGCGCGGAGATCACGTCCAGGTGGTGCGATACGAACGCCGCGCTCACCAGCGACAGAAGTCCGGGTACGTCTTCGGCCACCACGCACACGATCACGGTGCCTCCCGGCAGCTGACGCCACATAGCCGCGTGAGCGCGCGCTCCGCGCCTCGCCTCGACGATGGCTGCGTGCTCGAGGATGTCGCGGTGCTCGAAGATCTGCGGGTAGGCCGGAGGCATCGACGCCACCAGGTCCGTCACGGGGTCCGAGGCGGCGATCGGGCTCGACGGGGGCGCCATCTTCGAACGCCAGTATCGCGCTCGCCGTGTGTTCGGAGCGTGTCGGGCGCATATCGGAGCCGCAACGGACCGCGCGCTCAGTGTAGCTAGCTCTGCTGTGGGCTGTGGGCGAAGGTAGGCTTAAGTCAGCCCCCCAGCTGCCCGTTCTGAGGACGTGTCGCATGGCGCGCCGCCTCCGTCGATTCGTCCGCCGAGGCCGAGTGAAGCGCCGCGGCCGAGTGAGGTGCCGCGCTACAGCTTGCCTGAGCTGGCGGCGATCTCGTCCAGCGCGCGCGATCGGCTGTCGCACGTTTCACGCCTGCTGTTGCTGCTGGTCGGCACGCTGTACGTGGCGTGGCAGCCGCTGATGCGTTGGATGGCGCCGGGCTCCTGGGATCCACTGTGGATCCGCTGCGTGATCGCCGGGCTGTGCGGGCTTTCGGCGTGGGCATCGCTGAAGCGGCGCTGGGAGCGGCACCTGCTGCGCATGACGCATGGCCTGGTGGCGCTCATCACCGCGCACTTTTTCGCGATCGCGGCCATCAACCAGCTGCCGGCCGCCTACATGATGGGCATGTTCGCGCTGGTCGCCGCGGGCGGGCTGTTGTTCTTCACGCTCGAGGCCATGCTGGCCTATGGGGGCTTCACCGTCGCGCTGGCCCTGACGGCGGGGCTTTTCGCCAGCGCGCCGCTGAGCTCACGCGTTTTCTTGATGCTGGGCGTGGTGACGGTGCAAGCGGTGCTGGGGATTTCGGCGTACCGGCGCATGATCGCACAGCGCGCGCTACTCGGCGAGCTCGAGGAGAGCGAGCGTCGCTTTCGCGCCCTGGCCATGCGCGCGCCCGTTGGCATCTTCCGCTGCGATGCCAGCGGCAACTGCACGTTTACCAACCAGGAGTGGGCGCGCCTGGCTGGCCAGACCGCCGAAGACGGGCTGGGTGTGGGCTGGGCGAGGGCCGTGCACCCTGACGATCGCGAGCGATGCGTCAAGCTCTGGCGTCAGGCCGCGCTGCTCGGCACGGAGTTCGAGGCGGAGTTTCGCTTCTTGCATGCTGATGGCACGGTGCGCTGGGTGTATTCGCGTGCCGCAGTCGTGGCCGCTGACGCCAGCCCGACGCGCGAGCGCGTGGGCATGACCATCGACATCACCGCGCGCCGCCAGGCCGAGGAATCCTTGACGCGCGCCAAGGAACTGGCGGAGGCCGCGACGCGCGCCAAGAGCGAGTTCTTGGCCAAGATGAGTCACGAGATCCGCACGCCCATGAACGGCGTGCTCGGCATGCTCGAGTTGGCGCTCGAAACCTCACTGCAGCCCGACCAGAAAGACTACGTCGAAACTGCGCGCGCTTCCGCTGCCAATCTGCTCGGTATCATCAACGACATCCTGGACGTGTCGCGCATCGAGGCGCGCAAGCTGGAAATCGATGCGATTCCGTTCAGCCTGCGGCAGCTGCTCGACAGCTCGCTCAAGCCCCTGATCCCGCTGGCGCGCGGTAAGGGCCTTTCGTTCGAGGTGGATGTAGGGCTGCAGGTGGTCGACGGTTTGGTGGGCGATGCGCTGCGTCTGCAGCAGGTGCTGGTCAATTTGGTCGGCAACGCCATCAAGTTCACCAAGAGCGGCGGTATTCGCGTTACGGTGGCACAGCTTCAGGCCGACGAAACGCGCGTGAAGGTCTCGCTGTCCGTGCGCGACACTGGCATCGGTATCCCGGCAGATCGGCTGCCCAGCGTCTTCGAGCCGTTCACCCAGGTGGAGCGGCTGGGCACGATGAGCGGCACCGGCCTGGGTCTGACCATCTCGGCGCAACTGGTAGCACTGATGGGCGGTGAGATTCGGGTCAAGAGCACGGTCGGGACCGGAAGCGTGTTTTACGTCGAGCTCGATTTCCCGCGCGCCAATCTGGATGCGGAATCGCTAGCGACCTCGACAGTCAAGTCGACCGGTCGTTATCAGTCGCCCAGTCGATTGCGTGTGCTGGTGGCCGAGGACAACGCGGTCAACGCGCGCGTGGTGCGGCACTTCTTGGAGAAGGTGGGCTCCCAGGTCACCGTGGCCGAAAACGGCAGCATTGCGCTCGAACAGGCGTTGAGCGGCGATTATCACCTGATCCTGCTAGACGTGCAGATGCCAGAGCTTACCGGCATCGAGGTCTGCCAGCAGATTCGGGAGCACGAGAAGGCGCTCGGCGGACACCGTCCGATCGTCATGCTGACCGCGCAGGCCATGAAGGGTGACCGCGAGGAGTGCCTGGCGGCCGGCGCCGACGACTACCTGACCAAGCCGGTCACGCGTCGCACGCTGTTTTCGGCCATCGCGCGGCTCATGGATCAGGGCGCCTTCGGCCATTCCTCCTCGTCGCACTTGCCAATCGTGACCCTGACCGGGGAGTCGAGCTCGGGCAAGATCGAGGCAGCCGCCCCGGCGCCGGAGAGCATCTCGATTCCGGGTCTGAGCCTGGACGTGCCGCTTGCGACGGGCGTGCTCGATCGCGTGGAGCTTCTGGCGCGGGTCGACGGTGATCGCGCGCTTCTGCTCGAAATCGTGCGGCTGTTCGTGGAGGAGCGACCGGCGCTGCTCGAAGCGATGGAGAGCGCGCTCCGCGACGGTAACGCGCAGGAGCTGGCCAAGGCTGCACACAAGGCCAAGGGCGCGTTCGGTAGCCTGTCGGCGCCGCTGGCGCAGCGAGCCGCCGTGGAGCTCGAGCTTCTAGCGCGCCACGGCGAGCTTGCGCTGGCGACCGACGTCTTCTTGCGCGTGCGTCAACAGGTCGAGCGGCTGGAGGCCGAGCTACACGCGCTCACACAGGACGATCGGGCAGCCTGACCAGCGAGCGCAGCGAGCCCAGCGCGCAGAGCGCGATGATGGGTGTGGTGGTCAAGGTCAGCGCCAGAACTGGTCCGAGCACGCCCGCTCCGAATGGCAGCGCCGCGCCGACCAGCAGCTGGCCCGCCAGCCCCGAGAGGGGGCCCAGGCCGAGGCCGAGGCCGATCAGGCTCTCGTGCGCGCCGCCCGCGTCGACCGAGGCGTTCTCGGACACCAGCGCGTAATAGAGCGCGGCCGTGTAAGCGAACCCCGCCGCCGCGCCGAACACCACCTCACCTACCACCAACGTGGTCAGTGAGTCCCCGAGTAGGATCATCAAAAAGCCTGCCGGTAGACCCAGGATGGTGAGCCACAGCGGCAAGCGGCGTCCATGCCAGCCCGCCCACCAGCCGAACACCGCGAACGCGATCATGCGCACCGCATCGAGCAAGCTGGCGATAGGCGTCGCCTGCGTGACCGACAAGTGCAGACGCTCGAGCAGTGACGGCATCAGCGGCGCCAGCACATAGAGCAGCGCGTAGCTGCCGATCATCGACCAGCGCGCCGAGCGGAGCAGAGCGCGCATGCTGGAAAGCTCGTGCTCCACCGGGCGCTCGGGGTGCGCGTGATCCAGGTGCTCGGGCGACGCGGGCAGGCGCAGCGCGATGGCGATGCCAGCCGCGTTGAGGGCTGCCGGAAGCCAGAAGAACAGCGACGGGATGCCCGCGCCCACGATGATGCCCGTCACCCCGACCGCCACGAAGCCCGCGGCGGCCCAGGTCACGTTGTAGCGGCCTAGAATCGAGATCAGCTCCTTCGGGGGCCGGCCGGCGCTGACGTAGCTTTCCATCACCGGCCACTTCATGCCCTGGATGACCGCGGTGCCGAGCACGGCTGCTATCAGGACCAGCGGGGTCGACCACAGCGCGAGCACCACGTGCAGCACGAGCAGGCCCGCGATGCAGCCAAGCAAGAGCCCGCGCTCGCCCCAGCGCTTGGAAGCGCCATGGCTCACGAAAGCACCGCCCACGTAGACCATGCCGAAGCCGAACGCGATCCACAGATTATGGTTCTCTGAAAAGCCCAGGTGCTCGTGCGTATAGAAGTAGAGTCCGCGCTGTATCAGCGTGGCCGCGATGCTCTCGAGCAGGGTAAGCATGAAAAGCGCGATCAGCATCGGTTCATGGGCTGGGCTCGAGCCAAGACTTGCGTCGCATCTGCCCGAAGAGCAAGGGGCAGCCGGAGGCAGTGAGCAGGGCCACGAGCAGGAAGAGGGTCGGGTAGCCGTAGGCTTCCGCCACTTGCCCGAGCCCGAACGTGACCACCAGCACGCCCGCGTTGAAGGCCGCGATGAAATAGGCCGTGATGGTGCCACGCTCCTGGTGGGTGGCGCCTTCGAGCGCCAGCGCATTCAGTGATGGGTAGAAAGCGCCATGCGCGAGCCCGAGTGCCAGCCCGAGCGCCCACAGCCAGCCCGGCTCGAGCCCACCCGTGGCCGCCACCACCAGAGAGTAAAAAGCGAGCGCGACGGCACCGACGCGCGCGCGCCCTAGGCGGTCCGCCAGGCTGCCGAACACCAGCCGAACCAGAAGCGCCGTTACGGTGTAGCCGGCGAACAGCGGCCCGACGTGCGTGTCGCCGAGCGAGAGAGCGAACGGCTGCGTGAAAGTGAACATCACGCCGAATGCGGCACCGCCTGCCACTGCGGCCCAAAGCACGGCCAGGCGACCCCGCAGCGCCTGCGCGACTTCTCCGTTCGCGGGGGCACGGTCTGGCGTAGACTTGCCCTGGCTCTGCGGCTCGCGCAGCACGGTTGCCAGCAGTGTCGCCAGCAGCCCGGCACCCGCCGACGCTAGAAACACCCCAGTCCAGCCGTAAGCGTGAGCGATGTGTTCGGCGGCGAGCGTGGCGACGGCATTCATGATCAGGGCAGCGGAGCCCAACCAGCCGAGCGCTTGTCCAAGCCGAGCCGGCGGCGCCAAGTCTGCCGCCATGGTAGACGTGGCCACGAAAAACAACGTGAAAGCGACGCCCTGTACGGCCCGTACGGCGTACAAGTAGCCATCGAGCGCCCCTACCCACAGAAAGGCCAGCGACGTGAGCAGGGTTAGGGCGCTGCCGAGCAGAATGATCGGGCGGCGTGGTCCGCGGGCCAGCACCTTGCCGGCAAACGGTGCGGTCATGATAGCGGTCACGACGGCCAGCGCGCCGACATAGCCAACCTGGCTGGCTGTGCCGGACAGCTCGGTCACCACGTATTTGGGCAGAAGAAAGAAGCTCGAGAAAGCGAAGCCAAACGCGAGCTGCAGCGCGAGCAGCAGCGCGAAGTCGCGCGTCAGCAAAGGCGGGTCGTCGGGATCTTCAGATGCAGGAGCGGTGGACATGGCTGGCCTGTTTGCCCGCCTCGCGAAGCGACCGAGTCCGAGGAGCTAAAACCTTCGAGCCCTCTCGGCCTTGGCGGCGGGGGGCGACTGGTTTGAGGTTTCTAGCTCATACGCAGCGCGCCCCTGCCCGCCGAAAGCTCGGCTTGTTGACCCAACGGGCCATGGCATGGACGCAACGAATCGTCATCGGACGCCACACTACTAGCGCACCGATCGCCCATCGTCAATCGCGCGTGGCGCAGTTTTCACTTCTCTTCAGCGATAAGGCCTTGGCGCAGCATCGACACCAACAGGCGCAGTGTCTTCTGGCGCGGCAGTGGAGAAAGATCGATGGCTTCATCGAGCGTGACGCCGCCGTCGACACGCGACAGCAAGAACGCCTGCTCGGGCGAGACTCGGAGCTTCTGTTTCGAGCTCGGTGACAGCACCACCATGCGCTGCGACAGGTTGCCCAGGCGCGCCTCGAAGATGGCATTGAGCAGCGTGGTGGACGCGCTTACCCGCTGCCGGGCTTCCGGCGTGTTGATGGCGTCGGCCACCAGCAGCGCGGTCTCGGCGTTGTTCACCGCCAGCTCGACGTCGCCCATACCGTGCGCCTGCCTGGCTTGTTCGAGCGCGCGTGACAGCTCATTAGTGCTGAAGTGGTTGAGCAGGGTGGGCGCAGTGGCATCGTCCGGCGTTTTGGTGCGCAGGCCGGTGCGGTAGCGATCGGAAGGGCCGCCCTTCCCCCGCGGCTGTGGAACCGACTGAGGCGCGCTGGCTG
The DNA here is from genome assembly GCA_035281385.1 of Polyangiaceae bacterium. Lineage (GTDB taxonomy): Bacteria > Myxococcota_A > Polyangia > Polyangiales > Polyangiaceae > PMG-095. The sequence goes on along the minus strand of DATEDZ010000043.1, from coordinate 75,150 downwards.
GAGCGGGCGCTGGGACGGTCATGGCCACCGCCAGTCCGTCCACGGGCGGCGGCAACGACGTGCCGGAAGCGCGCAGCAGCGCGCTCGCAAATTCGGTGATGCTGCCGAAGCGCTGATCCGGATCCTTGGACATCGCACGCCGCAGCACATCGCCGGCATCGACCGGAACGTGCGGCGCCAGCTGCTCGATCGGCGGCGCGTCGGCGCTGATCACCTGCCGCAGCACTTCCATCACATCATCGCCGGCAAAAGGCGTGCGCCCGGCCAGCATTTCATAGGTGATGACGGCGAGCGCGTATTGGTCACCGCGGTGGTCGACCTGCGCGGTTTTGCCCAGTGCTTGCTCGGGAGCCATGTAATCCGGCGTTCCCAGAATGTCGTATTCGCCCGTCAGGCCTTGACCTGCTCCCGCGCGCTTGGAGATGCCGAAGTCCAGCAGCTTGACCAGGGTCCCCTGGCTCGCCACCACCTCCGCCAGGAAGATGTTGGCTGGCTTGAGATCGCGGTGGACGATGTTGGCGGCGTGGGCAGCCGCCAGCCCTGACGAGACCTGATGCGCGATACGCACCACGTCGGCGATGGGCAGGCAGCGCTCGCGCTCGAGCAGGGCTGCCAAGCTGCGACCGGACAACAACTCCATGACCAGGTAGGGCTCGCCGGCTTCGGTCGTGTCGAAGTCGGTGACCTGCACCACGTGCGGGTGCTGCAGCTGCGAAATGATTTCAGCTTCCCGATTGAATCGGGCCAGCGCGTGCTGGTCCTTGGACAGGTGTTGCGCGAGCACCTTCACGGCCACCCGTCGCTTGAGCCGCACGTGCTCCGCCTCGAACACCATGCCCATGCCGCCCTGGTCCAGCGCGCGCAAGATCCGGTATGTCCCGCGCATGGTGGTGCCCAGCAGCGGATGCGGGGCTGCGTCGGCGTCAGTAGGGGCGGGCACGGAGGACATACGCCGAAGGGGAAGGCTGACGATAACGCTGACGAGGGATCGCGTCGAGCCGCCGTGATTTCTGACTATTGCGGATCGCTTTTGGGCTCGAAGCAGGGGCTCGGCGCGATCGTCCCGCTACCCCGTTCGTTGCTCCCGAGCATGAAGCGGCACTGGCGGCGTTCCATTCGTGGTCCCGGTGACGCGATGGCGCTCAGAGAAAAAAGCCCTCCGGTTCCACCCGGCTCCCAAAAACCCGACGCCCCCAGCCTCCCTCCCTTTTTCCTGATGCGAGACCCTCGGTAGAGCAGGGAAGGAGAGGGAAGCAATCCCCCACCACAGCAACAAGCAGGCCATTTCCAGGAGTTGGAGGCGAACCGCAGGACCGTTTGCCGACGCGGGCCCTCGTGATGTTGGCCAGACCGCGGGATCACTTCTACCCTCCCGAAAGGCCGCACATTTTGTCCAGCCGTCGCCTGTATCAAGTTGGAACGATCATCGGCCTACTGCTGCCGTGCGCCTGGTCGAGTGTGTCCGATGCCCGACCACCGGACACACGCGGCGGCCACTCCGAAGTGTCCACTGACCCACTGCAGTCGGCAGCGGCCTGCGTGACCGAGCTCGCTGCGGGCAGGCGCCTGCCCCGCGCGGCGGGCCTGGCCCGATTTGCCAGTTGGAACCTCCACTGGTTTCCCGATGGCAAGCCGGGGAGCGGCGGAAGCGGCGGCACTGATCTGGGCTGGCTAGCCTGTGCGCTGTGGTGGCTGGACGCGGATGTGGTCGCGGTGCAGGAGGTCAAGCAGACCTGGCAGGCTGAGGCCGCGCTCAGCGGCCTGCTGGCTGAGCTGAGCCGCATCTCGGGAGGGCGCTACCAAGGGCGCCTCGATGACTGCGGTAGTCGCGTGCCTCAGCACGTCGGGCTGATCTGGAACGAGGCTCGCGTGCGAGCGACCGAGCTTCACACCTTGGCAGCGCTCAACCCATCGCGTGAGGCCTGCGCCAAGCAGTGGCGGCCGGGTCTTGCGGCGCGCTTCCGTTTCCCGGGGGGGCTCGACCTGCTCACCATCTCGGCCCACTTCAAGAGTATGTCCGATGCGCGCAGCCTGGGGCTGCGCCGGGCTTCGTTCGCGGCGCTCCCGGGCATCGCGCTACAGAACGAGGTAAGATCGCAGGATCCGGATTTGCTGCTACTGGGCGATCTGAACACGATGGGCTGCGAGTCGTGCTCGCCGCCGCTCACGGCGCAGCAGGAGCTCGCATCGGTCACGCAGGCGCTCGTGTCGGGCGGGCTACGGCTGGTGCCTGCCGACGCGCCGGGCAGCCAACTGCACGACGGTCAGACGACGTTGCTCGACCACGCCATCGCCTCCCGGAGCATGCGCGAGCTCGATCCTAGGGCTCGGAGTCACGTGGTGGGGGCGTGCGCGGCGGGGATCTCGTTCGCAGGGCTCGGGCCCCGTGAAACCACGAGACGCCGCCGTCTCGTCAAGCGCGTCCGCCAGCGCCTCAGCGATCACTGTCCGATCGTGCTCGACCTCACCGACCGCGACTTGGACTAGTGCTGCGTCTCAGAAGTTGTAATCGTTGGCGGACTTACGGACAGTGTTGAAAACAGCTTGGCGACAGCAGCACCAGTCATCCGCGAAGCGGATGAGGGGGAGAAACTGGCGAAGCCAGTTTCCGGGGGCGGGGACGCCCCCGAGGAAGTGCTAGTGCTGGCGCGGCGCAGCCGCGCGCTTGGCGAAGCCAAGCCTCAGGAGGAGCAATCGGAACGATTGCGACTTCTGAGACACAGCAATAGAGTCGCAGGCATGGCCAAAGGCTATTGGCTCGTGAAAAGTGAGCCTTCCGTGTATCCGTGGCAGCGCTTCGTCAAAGACAAGCGCACGGTCTGGGATGGCATCCGCAGCTTCGAAGCGCGCAACAACTTGCGCGCCATGAAGCAGGGTGATCTGGTGCTGTTCTACCACTCGAACGAGGGCAAAGAGATCTTGGGTCTTGCCACGGTCTCGGCCGAAGCCACGGCAGAGAAGACCAAGGACGAAGGCGAGTGGTCGGTGGTCGAGCTGACCTACAAGAAGGCGCTCGTGAAGCCGGTGACCCTCGCGCAGATCAAGGCCAACGAGAAGCTCAGCAGCTTCGGCTTGGTGAAAAAGAGCCGCCTGTCGGTCGTGCCGGCGAGCGAAGCCGAGTTCAACCTGATCTTGGAGATGTCGGGCACGAGCTTGTGAGCTGGCTGTCTCGTGGTCTTTGGGGCCCCAGTCCCCAAGGCAGCGGCCTATTCGATGCCCTTGCCCTCGCGCGCATCACCCAGCTCGATCAACGTAGCTAGCGCCTCGATCTCCCGCTTGGTGGCGATCTCGCGTTGGCGCAGCGTCTTGAGCTCCGCTTCCAGGCGCCGGAGCTCTCCCTCGATTTCGCGGAGCCCGTCCTTGAGCCGGTCACGTTCCGATTTGAGGGAGCTCAGGTCGATGGGCACGGCGTTCCTCCGAGACATAGCCTCGTAGCAGACCCGCTCCCTCGGAGTAAAGTCCCGCGGTTTCCGCCGCTCAGGCCAGCCCTCAACCCTCGCTGACGACGCGGTTACGGCCTTCGGCCTTCGCCGTGTACAGGCGGCGATCCGCGACCGCGATCAGCTCGTCTGCGTGGGGCCGCTCGCAGCACGCGAGGGACGCGCAACCGGCGCTGAAAGTGACCTTGATCTGCTGACCGTCGTACTCGACTTCCTGGGCTGCCACGGCCTGGCGTAGCCGCTCCGCGAGCCGAGCCGCACCCTTGAGCGTGATGCCGCGCAGCACGACGGCGAACTCCTCGCCCCCGAAGCGCGCGAACACATCCTCGGTTCGAAGCGCGCGCAGGCAGGCGTCGCTGGCGGCCTTGAGCACCGCGTCGCCCGCGGGATGCCCGTAGGTGTCGTTGATGCGCTTGAAATGATCCAGATCGAGCACCAAGAGGGACGCTTGTGAGCGATGACGCAGCGCGTAGGCCACCTCGGCGCGCAGCCGCTCGTCGAAGTGCCTACGATTGTAGGCGCCGGTCAGGGCGTCGCGTGTGCTCGACTCGTAGAGCTTGCGCAGCAGCCGTTCCTCGCGCACGTCGGTCATCGAGAAGCGGAAGCTGACGCGCGGGCCGAGCTGCAGCCAGCTGTCATGCTCGAGCTTGCCGCGCGAGACGCGCTTGCCGGCGATGAAAGTGCCGTTGCGCGAACCCATGTCTTCGACTAGGAACTCGTCCCCTTGCTTGACGATGCGGGCGTGAAAACGGCTGATGCTGTCTTCGTCGACGCGCAGCAGATTGGTCGGGTGCCGGCCCACGGTGAACGGAAACTGCTCGAGGCCGATGATCAGCCCGGCCTGAACGCCGTCCATGCGCAACAAGACCGCGCGTTCGCCCACCGAGGGGACGGTGGGCGGCGCGCTCGCGCCGGTGCCGCGCACCGAAACCTCCATCGTGCGGGCTTCCGGCAAGAAGGCGCCGTCCGGGAGGGAGTTGCGCGAAGTGGGAACGCCGGAGGCCATGGTCACCATACTACTCTGGGAAAGGCTCTCCCGGGCTTGGCAAACAGGAAGCCCTGCAGCAGATCACAACCCAGATCTACCAGGCAATCGCGCTCGGCCTGGGTCTCGACGCCTTCCGCGACCACGGTCATGCCCATGTCCTTGGAGAGCGCGGTCATGGACCGTACGACCTTCTGCTTGGTGGAGGTGATGTGGATGTCGCGCACCAGCGACATGTCGAGCTTGACGATCTCCGGTTCCAGCAGGGTAAAGCTCGAAAGGCCCGCGTAACCCGCGCCCAGGTCGTCGACCGCGATGCGGAAGCCCATTTCGCGCAAGGCGGCGACCCGGCGCCTGGCGTCCTTTACTTCATCCAGCGAAGAACGTTCGGTGATCTCGAGCACCACGCGGTTGGCGATTTTGGAGAGCGGCGATTCGGGATCGCTCAGCGCCGGGTCGGTGAGATCGGTGACGTGCAGGTTGACGAACAACGAGAAGGTTTCGCTGGCTGGCACGGGCTGCGCGGCCAGCGAGCGGATCGAACGGCCGAGCGACTCCAGGCGGCCAAGCCGCATGGCGGCGTCGATCACCGCGCCGGGGTGCGGCAAGCTGGGTTCGGTGCTGCGCAGCAGGGCTTCGTAGCCGAATATGCTCTGGGCTTTGACGTCGACGATGGGATGGTAGGCGATCCACATCGAGTGCATGGCGCGATCGAAGCTTGCCTCCAGACCGGCGCGATCGGCGCCGAGCGCACCGGCGTGACCGAGCAGCTCGGCGGCTTGTTGCTTGACGCGCGCCATGCGGTGCATGCGCACCGCTTTCTGTACGATTTGATCGAGGGCTTCGGGATCGACCGGCTTGGTCAGGTAGTGAAACGCTCCGTATTCGAGCGCCTGCACCGCGGTGCTCACCGCGGGCGCGCCGGTCATCAGCACCACCGGCACGTGCAGGTCGTGCTCGCGGATCTCTCGCAGCAGGTGAATGCCGTCCATGCCCGGCATCACGATGTCGCTCACCACCACGTCGAAGGCGCGGCGGCTCAGGTGCTGAACCGCCTCTTCACCGTTGCGTGCCTCGGTAACGCTGTAGCCCTGCAGCTTGAGCCCGCGGCACACCCCGCGCAAAAGCTCGGGCTCGTCGTCGACCAGCAGCACCCACGCTTTGGTGGCATCACCCTCGCGCTCAACGTCGGAAGGGGGCGCGGCGGCCTGCGAGCGGCGCTTGTTGCTCGGTGGCGTGCTGGGAGACGCCTGCGCCTCTCCCGCCGCCTGCGCACCTTTCGGGGCTGGAGCGACCATGTCTTCATTTTCCAAACGGCCCAAACGGCGTGACCTAAAGGGGTTCCGGTATCCTGCGGAAATGATTGAGGGGTTGAGCCCTCGGCGGCGACCTGTGTGGGCGCCCTGTCAGTCGTCCTTCAGCAGGTTGCCGCGCACGCTGACGCGGAATTCCTGCCGCGAAACGCGTCGCTTCGCTGCCGAGGGGCGCTCCAGGTACGAAAGCGCGTCGCGCTTCGAGTAGGGCCCGGGGCGCGATTCCACGCGCACCAGCCGGGCGCCCGGGGGGACCGACAGGCGCGTGCGATTCTCCCACACCATGGCCGCCTTCACCTCACAGCGCCGGATCTCCGCCCCCGGCCACTTCGAGATGTGGACCCAGGCGTCGGCGAGGCGAATCAGCCAGGTGAGCTCGCGCTTACCGCGCTCGACCACGTATTCGCCCTCGGTGAGCTCGATCGTGACTTGGCGCTCACCGCCCACCTCTGCCATCTCCTACTTGGCGTAGTCGGACGAGCTCGGGGGTGCCACGGGAGCGTCCTCACCCTGGTCCTGCTCGCGCGAATCCGGAGCAGTCGTCATCTTGGGCTTGCTTGCTTCCGACTGCTCTTGCTGGGGGCTGATCGAAAACGCGGTGTCCTTGGGCCTGAGCGTCAGGCGCGGCGTGGCGTTGGGATTGCAGCCCGGCCTGAAGCCCTTGGCGCTGAAGTCGATCTCGAAGTCACCGCCGTGCTCCTCGCCCTCCTTGTTGGTGTGCTTCACCTCCAGACGTAGGCGGCGCTCCCCCGCGCGGGCGGGCGAGCAGTACTGGACCAGGTAGTATTTCTCGAGCTCATCACAGCGCATGGCGCGGGACAGCGTATCACTCCCAGACGACTTTTTTCGAGCGCGCGTTTTCAATCAAGTCTTCCATACCCGGCGTGATGTCGGTCGGTAGCTCGGCTTCGGTGAACAGCTTCACTTCGGTGATCTCGACCGGATTGACACCGATCTTGCCGGGCTCGCCGACGGTGGCGGCCACTACCAGCGTCGCAGCGTGAAATCGTGGATCGCGCTCAGGCGCCGAATAGATCCCTAGCAATTCACCGAGCCGGACCACCTCGGCCCCGGTCTCTTCGAAGACTTCACGCGCGATGGCGCTGCGAAAGGTCTCGCCCCACTCCAGCGTGCCGCCTGGCAGCGCCCATTTGCCGGTGTCGCTGCGGCGTACCAAGAGCCATCGCCCGTCGGCGGTCCGAGCCGCTGCCACGATGCCGATTACCGGGCGCCGCAGCACGTGCCGGGCGATTTCCTTGACGATCTTGAAAGCTCCACTCGGGATCTGCACGCCCGACAGCATGCACGGATCCGGCCGAGCTGTGCTAACGGATCGGCCCGGCCGGAGTAGGCGGCCTGACTCCATGCGGTTTTCTCGGCGCAGCACGGCGTGGTCTGGATGCGGTGGTTCGACCGCGATCGCGTTCGGCGTGTGCCTGCTTTCTGGCTGCGGTAAGCGCGCTGATCCGCCAGGCGCGGCTGGCGGCACCGAGAGCGGCCGTGTGGTGGGCAGCACGCCAGAGGCGCAGGAACCAGGCGCCGTGGCCAGCCGCGCGTCGAGCTCGGTCGCGCCGGCGGGCTCCTCTGACGCGGAGGGTACGCTCGACAATCTGCCCTTCGACGAAAACGGCCCGGACGTGGTGAAGGTTGCCAGCATCGCCTGGCGCAGTTGGATCTACACTGATACCGGACCGAACCGTACGCGCTACGGCTACCTCCGCGCCGGCGCGATCGTGAAGGCGCGCGGCCCCAAGATCGTCAACGAGGGCTGCGATGGCGGCTGGTACCGCGTCAATCCGCGAGGCTTCCTGTGTCTGGGTCTGGGCGCCACGCAGGACCTCGAGCATCGGGTGGTGACTGCCTCGCAAACACGGCCGCTGCGCAGCGGCGGGCTGCCATATACCTACGCGCTCTCGACCGATACGCCACCACTGCTCTACTTCAGGCTGCCCTCGCTGAAGCAGATGGAGGAGTCGGAGGGTGGCGACTTGAAGGTACGCGCCGCAAGCTACCGAGAGCGCATCCGCGCATCGGGACTGCTCGCGGGGTTGGGTGAGCTGGGCGGGCCGCCCGATTTCTTGAGCGGCGACGTCAGGCTGCCCAAGCCTTACGGCGTGAAGCAGCCGCTGCGTTACGTGTCGCATGCGGGTGCGGCGGCGGCTGACAGCGGCTTTGCGATTTCACGCAGCTTCGAGTGGGAGCAGCGGTTGTTCGGGCTCACGACGGAGCTCGATCTGATCGCGCTCGACCGGGTGAAGCTGGTGCGTGAGAGTGAATTTCATGGCGTCGAGCTCGCGCCGAACGAGGGACTACCGGTCGCCTTCAGCAGGGAGCGCTACGGCCAGCGCTTCGCTCGCAAAGAAAACGGCGAATTCGGTCGCGGACCGCCGATGGCGGATCGCGAAGGCGTGAAGCTCACCGGGCAGAGCAAGCCCGGCGGCTTCTTGGAGACGCGCGATGGCGCCTGGGTGGCGGAGCCGTCGATGCGCATTCTCGCGCCGCGCGACTCCTGGCCCAGCTTCGCGACCGGTGATCGCAAATGGCTCGACATCTCGATCAAGCATCAGTCGCTGGTCGCCTATGCGGGCAAGGTGGCGGTGTACGCGACGCTGGTCAGCACCGGTCGCGGGATGCTCGGTGATCCAGAAGAGACCGAGGCGACGCCGCGCGGCACCTTCATGATCTATCAAAAGGAAGCTGCTTCCACGATGGATGGTGACGAGGACAAGGGTGACTCCTACAACCTGCGCGACGTGCCGTTCGTTCAGTATTTCCATAAGGGTTATGCGCTGCACGGAGCCTACTGGCACGATGAATTCGGCAAGGTCCGAAGCCACGGCTGCGTGAACCTCGCCCCCAAAGACGCCGCCTGGCTGTTCGAATGGACCGACCCCGCGGTCCCCAAAGAATGGCACGGGGTGCTAAATAAGCAGCGGGGCACGGTCGTGTACATCCATCCTTAGGCTTGCCATACTCGTGGGTCGATCCTGATTCGCCTGATTCGAAACGAGAGAGCATGAGTCATCCGCTGGGAGATCTGTTGAAGCGTGCGCTGCTGGTGGGGGCGACCGAGGTGCGGCTCGTGCCTGGCCGGCGCACCATTGTGGTCGTGCCGCAGGGCGAGAGTGAAGTGAAGGGTGATCCGCAGACGCCCGAGAAGATTCAGAGCCTGCTCATGCCGGTCATCACGCCGGCGGCGCGGGCGCACCTGGCGGCCGGCTTCGCCGAATGGGATTTCGAGCTCGAAGGCCGTGGCCCCGTGCGCGCTTGCGCCGAGACCAAGGTCGGCATGGTGCACGTCTCGTTCTTCCTAGACCGCTGTGAGACGCCGGCCAAGCAGGCCGAGCGCGTGCGCCCCGCCGCGCCCGCCCCCATGGCAGCCCCTGCCGCAGCGCCGGTCCACTACGGCAGCGGCATCGAAACGGCCGATACCGACGTGGGCATCCCGATGGGTCGGGCGCTGCGCACGCAGCCGCCGATCGCCTCGTCCAAGCTGGCCTACGACAACGCGCTCTCCGACGGCTCGACCGCCGACGTCGATCGGCTGCTGAACAAGCTACTGGACCTGAAGGGCTCCGACCTGCACATCGCGACGGGCGCGCCGCCCATGATGCGCATCGACGGTGAGATGCGCCCGGTCTCGGGCTACGACGTGCTCACGCCCGAGCACGTGCAGCGTATGCTCATGCCGATCGTGCCGCCGCGCAATCGCGAGGAGTTCGAGGCTTCACACGACACCGACTTCGCCTACGAGCTTTCGGGCAAGGCGCGCTTCCGCGTCAACCTGTTCGTGGACTTGCGCGGCATGGGCTCGGTCATGCGCGTGATTCCCAGCAAGATTCTGACGGTCGAAGACCTGAATCTGCCCAAAGAGCTGCTCTCCCTTTGCCACCTGCCCAAGGGCTTGGTGCTCGTCACCGGCCCCACCGGCTCCGGGAAATCCACCACCCTGGCGGCGCTCGTCGACTACATCAATCGCACGCGCTCTGACCACATCATCACCATCGAAGATCCGGTCGAGTTCGTGCATCCGAACAAGAAGTGCCTGGTCAATCAGCGTCAGGTGGGCGAGCACACCAGCTCGTTCAAAAAAGCGCTGCGCGCTGCCCTGCGCGAGGATCCGGACATCGTGCTGCTCGGCGAGATGCGCGACCTCGAAACCATCGCGATCGCCCTCGAGACGGCCGAAACCGGCCACTTGGTGTTCGGCACCCTGCACACCTCCTCGGCGCCCAGCACCATCGACCGCATCATCGACCAGTACCCGCCCGAGCAGCAAGAACAGATCCGCGTCATGCTCGCCAACAGCCTCAAGGGCGTCATCGCCCAGATGCTCTGCAAGAAGATCGGTGGCGGCCGCATCGCCGCGCTCGAGGTCATGTTCGGCGTCCCCGCCATCGCCAACCTGATCCGTGAAAAGAAGATCTTCCAGATCCCCAGCATCATGCAGACCGCCCGCAAATCCGGCATGTGCCTGATGAACGACAGCCTGTTCAAGCACGTCAAAGATGGCCTGATCACCCCCGAAGAAGCCGTCGCCAAAGCCAACGACAAATCCGGCATGCTCGGCGCGCTGCAAGCCGCCAACATCAAGGTCGAGCCCGTCGTCGTCTCCTGATCGGAGGGGCTGCCACCTCGCAGCCCACCTCGCAGAAGCTTCCGTAGCGTCCTTCGGTATCAGGGTAAACCAGTTCGCCTCCAGGACAGCGGTGGGCGTGCTGGCCCGAGCATGATAGGTTCGCGCGACCATGGCTGGCCGGAAGGCACCTCCTCAACCTGCGAATGAAGTGGGGGATGCCATGGCGGCGCGTTTGGCATCGGGCGCGGTGCTCGAGGAGGAGGAACGCTTCGATCGCATCTTTCGACCCAGCACCCTGGCGGAGTTCGTGGGGCAGGAACAGCACAAGGCCAACCTGCGCGTTTATGTGGAGGCGGCGCGGCGCCGCAAAGAGCCGCTGGATCACATCTTGCTCTGCGGCCCTCCCGGTCTAGGTAAGACCACGCTCGCGTACATCCTGGCCAAAGAAATGGGGGCCGAGCTGTTCGTGACCAGCGGCCCCGCCGTGGAGCACAAGGGCGTGCTCACCGGCCTTTTGACGCGCGTGGCGCGCGCCGACATCCTGTTCATCGACGAGATCCACCGCCTGAGCGCGATGGTCGAGGAAGCGCTCTACCCGGCCATCGAGGATTTTCGCATCGACGTCATGATGGGTGACGGCGCCTACGCCGAGAGCATCCAGCTCGACATCAAGCCCTTCACGCTGGTCGGCGCGACCACCAGAACGGGTCTGCTCACCAAGCCATTGCAAGAGCGCTTCGGCGTCACGCTGCGCCTCGATTTCTACCCGGTTGCTGATCTCGAGAAGATCGTAGCTCGCAGCGCCAAGCTACTGGAAATCGAGTGCGACAAGGACGGCGCTCGCGCGCTCGCCGAACGCGCGCGCGGTACCCCCCGCATCGCCAATCGTCTGGTGCGCCGCGTGCGTGATTTCGCCGAGGTCGAGGGACGCGGCGTGATTGACCGCAAGATCGTCGACCTGGCTTGCGATCGGCTCGGCATCGATGCCGCGGGCCTCGACGAGATGGATCGCCGCTTGCTCAGCATCCTGATCGATCACTACGAGGGCGGTCCGGTAGGCGTCGAAACCATCGCGGCCGCGCTCTCGGAGCCGCGCGATACCATCGAGGACGTGTACGAGCCTTATCTGCTGCAGCAGGGCTACTTGGGGCGCACGCCGCGCGGTCGCGTCGCGACCAAGAAGGCGTACGAGCACCTCAGCAAGGTTTTCTCGGGCAAGGGCTCTTCGAATCAGGGGGATCTGTTTTGAGCGAAGCTCCCATCCGACCTGGCGCCGAACCGGTGTCGCGCGATGGGCGGGGCGCGCTCGCCGGCGTCGGCATCCTGCTGCTACACGGTTTTACCGGCAGCCCGGTCTCGCTGCGGCCGCTCTGCGAGCTGCTCTCCAAGCGTGGTTTCGCGGTCGACATGCCGCGCTTGCCGGGTCATGGCACGCGCCCCAGGGATCTGCTGCCCACCCGTTACGCCGATTGGCGGGCGGCCGCGGTCGTCGCGCTGAACCGTTTGCGAAGCCGCACGCAGAGCGTCGCCGCAGTGGGCCTCTCGATGGGCGGCACGTTGGTGCTGGATCTGGCCACGACCGAAAAGCTCGCGGGAGCCGTGACCATCAACGCCCAAATCCTCGACCGCGCCGGCTTGATTGTGAAGCTGGCCCCGGTCATCGAGAAGATCCTGCCTATCGCGCCGGCCCGCGCGGCGGGCTTGATCAAGAACGACATCAAGAAGGGCGGCGATGAGGACGCCTACGATTGGGTGGCGGCCGCGGCCGGCAACTCGCTCGTGAAGGAGCTGCCGAAGCTGCGCGGTCGCCTGCAGCAGCTCACTTGTCCCCTGCTGGTCATTTATTCACGGGACGACCACAGCGTGCCGCCCGAAAATTCGAAGGCCATTGCCAACTTGGTCGGCAGTAAGAACGTGACGGTGCTCGAGCTGACCGAGTCGTATCATGTGGCCACGCTGGACAACGACCTGCCGCTGCTGGACGAGCAGATCGCTGCCTTCGCGGAAAGCGTCGCGAAATCGTCCTGAAACAAAGGGCGTGGTCGCCTGAAGAGGCACTATGCCGTCGTGCGCTTTCATCTTGGGGTAGCGCGCGGCGGGATGGTGGGCACCCCGGATGAATCCTGAGCATCCGGGGTGCTTTTTTGTAAAACGTGCCGGCCCCGTGCCCCGCGGTCACGGCGCGTCCACGCGGATGCGCGTGACGCGTACCGGCACATCGAGACCCTTGAGCACCGCGTCAAAACGTTCACCCGGCTGGTGTTTGCCCAGCCAACCGTGCTCTTTCGCTTCGTCCGCCAGCGCTTCGACCAGGATGACCTCCCCGGCCCCGGCTGCGCCTTGCAGTCGGGCCGCCAGGTTCACGGTCTGTCCGAAGTAGTCGAGGATGCCGTTGGCGGTCACGACGTAACAGGGCCCTGCGTGGACACCGACCTTCAGGAAGGTGCTGCCGGCCTCCGGTAGCCCGCCCCGAAACGTTGGAAACCGCTCCAGCATCTCGATGGCGGCTGCGACCGCGTCGCGCTCCTCCACGAAGGCGGCCATCACCGCGTCGCCGATGGTCTTGACTAGCGTGCCGCGGCGCGCCGCCACGATGCTCATCAGCAAGTCGAAATGCTCGTGCACCACCTTGAACGCCTTGGCGTCACCCACGCGCGAATAAAGAGCGGTGGAATCGGTGAGATCGGTGAACAAGAGCGCCACCCGAGCTACGCGCAGGCTGGTGCCGGCCCGCAGCAGGTCACTGGAGAATTCCCGGCGAAATTCCGGCAGCGTGCTGACCACGTGTGCGGTCGCGGCGCGGGAAGCGTAGACCAGCCGCTCGAGCTTGATGTGCGTTTCCTTCTCGCCGCCGTGTTCGATGTGGATGCTGGCACCCGGTGCTAGTGCCGACTTGGCGGGCGACAGCGTGGCATTGCTGGTCTGCACCGAGAGCTCGCTTTCGCCACCTGCCTCCACTTCCAGCGCGCTGGTCACGCCGCCGCGCAGGAACAGCCGGTAGCGTCCGGGCTCGAGTGGCGCTTTCAGCTCCACCTTGCCGTGCGCCGGCAAGATAGCCTGGGCCACCACGTGGGGCGTGCGCCGTGGCCCACCGATGCAATACGGACCGCTTTGCAGCGTGCGCAGCGCGCGCGAGGGGCGGAACGTGGCTTCCACGGCCCGGTCGAGCTCCAGCTCGAACGACAGGTCGCAGAGTTGGCAGTGCCCGGCCTGCGGCAGATGCGATAGGGCCTCGGCGCTTTCGGTGCCGGTGCGGCAGCTGGGGCACACCAGCTCCCACTGCAGCTCGAGCAAGCCTGACTTCACGCCGTACAGGCAAACCGCGAGCGTTTCACGCTCGTCGGTCTGCAGCTCGTCGGCCAGCTCGAACGGCCGAATCCGCACCACATCCGCGTCCGGAGCCTGGCTCACGTAGTCGACCACTTTGTCACCGAGCTCTTGCTGCTCCTGACTGAGCAGCTCCTTCAGCGCGCGAGCGGCGCGGGACAGCGCAAACTCGTCGACCTCCGAACGGCTGGTGCGAAGGCAGGCGCTCTTGCCCGACTGCACGTCGCGGTCCACTTGCCGTAGCTCCCGCGCGATGCGATCCGCGAAGCGGTTGAGCTGATATTTGGCGATCGGCGTGAATAGCGCGGAGCGTGGCGCGACTGCGAGTCGAAAACGCAGGCTGGTGCCGCCAGCCGGCGTCGGCGTGAGCCAGAATTCGTTGGTCATCGAGCTCACCACGCCGCCGCGCATGGCCCGGTGAATTCGGAAATGCTCGTTTTCGACCCACTCGAAGGGCCGCTCCTCGTACTCGAGGGGAAAACCAGCCGAGACCGTGCGCACGATGTAGCGCGCTGCCGAGGCGTCCTCGTTCGGGCTGACCTTCAGTGGCCCCAGCCCGACCGCTCGATTGACGCGCTCCGTGTCCGCGATAGCGCACCAGATTTGCCGTCGGTCGCTGCTAAGCTCGACGACGCGCTCGACGGAAACCGGCATCCCGCTCGTGTTTATCACGTTTTTGCCGGAAGCGCGGTAGGTAGCGCTAGGCTCGGGCAGCGCGAGATGAGGTTCCGGGCCACCGCCATCAGCAGCGAGCGCAGCAATGCTGCGGGAGCCGTCGAGCTCGAGTGTGCTGCCGCGGGATTGACGCTGGCGTATCGAGGTGTGTTCGCCATGAGTGACGGCTACGTGCCCGGTGCCGTAGCCAGTGGTGCCGAGGTCGTGGTGCCATGGCCTGCGCTGCTCGAGACCACGCTCGAGGGCGATCGGCTATTCATCGAAGTCGATTCGCGCATCACGCCGCTCAATCGTCTGTGCTTGACGACATTTGCGGCTGGCGCCGAGGATCTGCCTCCCCGAGAGCTAATACGACGCAGACTGGTGGTGCGGATCGCGAGCGTAGGTTTGGCGATCACCGCTGCGCTGGCGGTGTTTACGGGGGCGCGGGGCGCAGGAGCCGGCCCATCGCTGTCGCTTTCCGTCTCAGCCGCAGTCCTGACCGCGCTCTCGGTGTTGGCAGTCGGCTTCTGGGCGGATCGCTTCGTGGCGGCGCCTTCGGCACGCTGGACCGGGGATGTGGCACGCGAGCTGTTCCTGTCGGAGCTTTCGCGATATCGGCCCGTGGTGACGCGTGCACCAGCGGCCCTGCCGCCGCCCAGGCCGCCGCTGCTGTTCTACTTCGAGCGGCTTTTGCCGCGCACCACCGCGGCCATCGTGATCACGCTTTCGGCGGCGGTGCTCGGGGCTCTGCTCACCACGCGGGTCATCGTGCTGGACGAGGACGGGGCGCGCCGTCCCGCGCGCGCAGCGTTACCCAACGAGGACGCGCCGCCGAACAGGCCCGAGCCGCGAGCGGCGCTGACGCCCGTCGCGGACAAGCCTGCACCCAGCAAGCCGAGCGCGGCGCCCCCAGCGCCGCCGAGCGGCGATGCGGTGCGGCTCGGCGACGCCTGCCGCTGCGTGCGCGCCGATTCGGCGCTGTGGCAAACCCCGATCCCCAAGCTGAGCCTTTTGGTACTGTCGCAGCGCGTACGCAAGGGCCGCGGTGAGGACGAGAACCAGCGCAAGAAGTACCTCGAAGTCGAGCTCGGCGTCGTGAACAACGGCAAGAGCGACATTCCAGAGCTTTCGCTTCTGGTCGAGTTTTTCGAGCGCGATCCCCCGCCATCGAACAAGCGTTATTCGGTGTCGACCCGACCCTTGTTCTTCGAGGGGCCGCTCAGGCCCGCGCAGGCCATCAAGTGGAGCGTGGAGGCGCAGGGCGTCGAGTTCGACGTCCACAATCCGATCCCGGGCGACGTCGGCCCCTTCGGCGACGACGCGGCGCCTTCCAACCTGTTTGCCGAGCTTTTGAGCGCCAATCACCGGCCGGTGCGGCTGCACGCCGCGATGATGCTCAGTTTCTTGAGCGATCCACGGGCGCAGGGCGCGGTGCTGGAGCTGCGTGAAGCGCTGCGTGAGGATGAGGCGCCCTACCTGAATCGCCTGCTCCAGGCGCAGGCCGCGGTGAAGGTATGCAAGCTAGAGGTCAACGTTCAGGCGCATTCGGGCAGCGCGTGCCTGTTCAACGCCAGTAGCGAGCCGCGCAAGGATCTGGGGCTGCGCGTGCGCGCGCTTGGCGCGGAGGTGTCGCACGGCGATCCAGTCGGCCAGCCCCCCGAAGTCCGCGCCGAATCCAGCTACCACGTCCCCGGCGAGCTCCCACCCAGCGACGGCCGTACCGCGAGCTTCAGCTTCGATCTGCGCGGGCAGCGCGCCGAAACCTTCGAAGCCTTCGCGGATCGCTACGACCTTTTGCCGCGCTGATTCGAAGGAGGGCTGCCAAGACGCGGCCTGAATTGCAGAAGCTCACGTGCCGGCATTCGGTACTCACGATGAGCCTGGCGGTCCAGCCCATTCTGCGTGTCGAGCTGCCCACGGGCGCCGCTACTCTGCTGCTCTGCCCGTCGATGGTGGTGCGCGCAGCGCGCCGTTTGGAGCTCGACGCTTGCCATCACTCCCAGGCCCGCCGCAATCCGCCTCAGGAGGGCGACAAATAGCCGGCATTTCGAAAGCCGCGGAAGTAGGTCGAGATCAGCTGCTGGTCGACCGGCGGGCAGGTAATGCCGAGCGGGGAGAGCACAGCCTCGGTGTTTGCGACGCTGAACGATGCTTCGGCGCTCCCGTAGCGCTCCTCGATTCGCTCGTCCCCCGTCTTCTGCTCCTTCAGCAAGCTTTCGAGAGGCTTGAAAGGGCTCGACGCGTCGAGAGCGAGAAGACGCTGCTTCCACGCGCTGAACGCTACGACCTCGACCGGGTAACCGAGTCGCGTCACCATGTTCGCCAACGCGGCCTGCGTGGCCACGTTTTGATTGACCAGGTTGAAGCAGCGCAGGGGTGTCTCGGCCAAGGAGAGGCCGACGATGGCGCGGGCGACGTAGTCGACCGGTGTCATGTGGAAGCGCATCGATCCTTCCGGAAAGGCCTGGGCCTGGACGCTCGCGAGCAGCGTCCTGATCACGAGGTCACTCAGCTTCCAAATCCCAGTGTCGCTGGCGGCCGTCACTTCGCCAGGGCGGAGTATGGTGCCGCTGACTCCGCGTTCGAAGGCTGCTCGAACCAATTTTTCGGCTGCCCACTTCGACTCACTGTAGCCGAGCAAGTAGCCTCGCGGGTCCAGCAGGGGGTCGTCTTCTCGCGCGACGCGCCTGAAAAAGCTCGGGTTGTCGTAGACGCTGAACGTCGAGACATGATGGAAGCGCTTCGGACTTCCCATGCACGCGAGTCGCAGCGCTTCTTTGGTGCCAGCCACGTTTGCCGGCGCCAGCCTGCGGTAGGGGTAAACGAAATTCAGCAGCGCACCGCCGTGATAGATGGCGTCGAGCCGCTCGCTGAGATCGGCGTAAACGGAGGGAACCATACCCAGGCGCGGCAGTGCGAGATCACCCAGCACCGGCACGAGGCGCGCGCGGTAGGCCTCGTCCCATAGACCATAGAAACGTAGGTTCTGTTCCAACCGCTCGCGCGCGTGCTCTGGACTGGCAGCACGAACGTGACAATACAAGGCAGCATTCGTCGCCAGCAGCAGCTCGCGTACCAGGTACGCACCGACGAACCCCGTAGCGCCCGTCAGCAGAATGTTCTCCGGCCGGGTTGGCGGAGCCCCGCTCGGCGGTACGATCGCTGAATCCAGGACGCTGTCGCGCTTCATCTCCTCGAGGTGAGCGGGTGAGGCGTCCATGAACCCCTGACGGCGCAGGACGCCGATAGCGCGGCTGATCGCGCGAACCGTCGGCGCGTCGAGCAGCTGCTTCAGCGGGACATCGATATCATAGCGAATGGCCAGCTCGCTCGCGAGCTGCGAGATCTCCAGAGAGGTGCCACCAAGCGAATAGAAGTCATCGTCGAGCGTCACGGAGGGTCGCTTCAAAATCGTGCAGAACAGCTCGGCAAGGCCTCGTTCGTCGTCCGAGAGCTGCCCGTTGACAGCGGACGCAGAAGAACTCGACTCGTCCGAGGGCTTGCGCAGGCGGCTGAGCGCTGACAGGCCGCCGTGGGCGTAGAGCTCACGTGCTCGGTGGATCTGCAACTTGCCGTTCGGGGTGCGCGGGAGTGAGCGCTCGGGGACTACCAAGACGTCTGCGGGCGCAAAGCCAAAAGCGCGCGCCAGACACTTCACGACACTTTCAGGCATTGCCGCGAGGGCTTCGCTGGAGCGCTCGCCAACTTCGACGAGGCAGACGACCTGCGTCCGGGCCTGCTCTTGGTACGAAAACGTGAGTACACGCGCGCCCCGCAGGTCAGGCAATGCCTGAGTCAAAACCGCTTCGACATCGCGCGGGTAGATGTTGCGCCCGTTGACGATCAAGAGGTCTTTGCTGCGCCCGGTCACGTAAACTTCGGCGTCGATCACGACACCGAGGTCCCCCGTTCGGAGCCAAGTACCCGGCGCGTCGATGCGCTCCGCGCCGAACGTTTCGTCGGTGGCGTGCCGGTCGTTCCAGTAGCCGTGGGCAACGGACGGCCCCTGTATCCACAGCTCGCCCACTTGACCCGGTGGACAGCCGCGGCGACTCGCCGGATCGACTGCGACTATGCTCAGGCCCGACATGGCTTGTCCAACCGAGACCACGACCCTGGCGTGTGGGTGCGAAGCGTCCACTTCGCGCGCGTGATGACGAAGCAGCTCGTCGGCGTCCAACAGCTTCGAAACCAATCTGGGGGCGGCACGAGTCACGCCGCTCGTGCACTCGCCCAGGCCATAGGCTGGAACGAAGCTCGCCATATCAAAGCCTGCGCTCGCGAACTTGTCCGCGAACGCTCGCAGCGCGGGCAACTCGATCGGCTCGGCGCCGTTGAGGGCGATCCTCAAACAGGTCAGGTCCAACCGTTCCAGCTCTTCTCGCGTGACGGCATTGACACAATACGCGTAGCCAGAGTGAGGAGCGAACGTCCCGCCGATACGATAGTGGCTAATCGCTTCGAGCCAACGCGCTGGCCGCGTCATGAAGTCGCGTGGGCTCATCACCGTTATCTCGACGTCGCCCAGTAGCGGCATGAACAACGTCATCAAACCGACGTTGTGAAAAAAAGGCGCCCAGCTGACATACGTACGCGTAGCGATCTCCGGCGGGACTGCCAGGAAGCAGCCGACGTTGTGGATCACGTTCTCGTGCGTGACGGCGATGGGCTTGGGTGCGCTCGTCGACCCCGACGTGTACTGCAGCAACGCGATGCCGGGAGGCGGCAGCGGCGGAGATTGCAAACGTGGTGGGGGAAGAGACTGGGCGACCACCGCCAGTCTCTCGATACGCGTACCTGCCAAGGCAGCGTCGAGAGGCCCCGACATCGCGGCTAGGAGCCCCTGGGATGCAACGACGAGGCGCGGCGTGGCCGTCGCACACACCGCCATGAGCCTCTGCGCTTGCGCGACGTCCGTGGGCGGTGGCACCAAGCAAAATACCGCTCGCGCGTAGAGACAGCCGACGACGGCCACGACGTCTTCGATGCTCTGGCTACCCAGGATGACGACTCGGTCGCCTGGCTCCAGTTGCGCTTGCAGCACGGCCGCGAACGCCTGCGCGCGGGCGTCGACATCCGACAGCGACACCAAAGTCTCGTGCCGCGAGTCGCCATCGAAACGCAGGAATCGATAGGCCACCCGCGCCGGCTCCAGCACGGTTCGGGAGCGGATCAGCTCCACCAAATCTCCACTGCTCCCAGAGTTGCCGAGATTTTGCATCGTGCTTCAACCTCCGTTCGGTGCAAGCGGCTGGTCTCCGCCCCCCAACAAACCCTGGTTGCGACAGGCGAACACGTCGCGCGGATCCAGCGCAGACTTGAGGCCTCGGTTGAAGGCGTTCATGGCCGGCGTCTGAACGCGATCGAGGAAGTGGGCGCGCAGCTTGCCGACCCCGTGATGATGTGAGAGCGATCCACCACACGCCAGGATCTCGTCTCGAGCCGCTTCCTCGAGCTGCGCGTAAGATAGAATCGGATCTGCGACGCCTTTGGTGTAGAGCGCGAGGTAAAAATAGATGCAGACACCGGTCGGGTAGAGCTGAGTAATCCGATACGAGAGAGCTGGCTTGCCCGGCAGACCCAGTTCGCGATGCTTATCGGCGCATCGGGCCTTCACCCGCCGGCATAGCTCAAGCGCCTCACCCCAGCCTACGGAAGTCTCGAAGGATTCAGCCAGGACGTGATGGCGCAGGACCAGATCACGCAGGTAGGCGATGCCGAAGGTCAGGTTGTAACCTCGCTCGCCGTTGTCGGACCCGGCCGGCAGCCCCGAGTGAGCGCGTGCCAAACGAAGCAGCTCACGCCGTTGAGCTTTCACCTCGCGCGCACTGCCCTCGAACACCACGGTGGCGAGCGCGCATTGGCTCAGGTCCATACCGCGCAGCTTGGTGAGCGCGAGCTTGGTCAGTCGGGATTTGCGCTCCTCCCACCACGTCGGTTCGGCCTTGAGCGCCATGCCGAACTGAAATTGCATATTGTCCATCAAGCGAATGCTGGCCGGGCGGATACGCTCGCGCTCGACGTCCTGCAGAAAGGCGAACCCGGCCTCGAAGCTCGGGAAAATCAGCGATGCGAAACGGCTGACCTCCGGTAGCCGGTGTAAACGTACCGTCGCGCTGGTCACGATCCCGAGCGCGCCTTCACTGCCGAAAAGGCAACGGCGGGAATCGATGCCAGAGCTTTCGCGAGGGCACTGCGTATGCCGCTCTACCACCCCGAGCGACGTGGCTACCGTAAGGTCCGTCACGATGTCTTCGATGTTCCCGTAGCGACTCTTCTTCATGCCGCTACAGTTGGTCGCCACCCAGCCGCCGAGGGTGGAGAACTCGACGCTGTCTGGCTCGTGACCGATGGTGAAGCCAGCTTGCGCGAGCTGCTTCATGATAGTGCGGCCCGCAGCACCGGCTTCGATCTTAGCCAGACGATTCCGTTCGTCGATCCACAGGATGCGATTCATGCGCTTCATATCGACAGAGACGATCGGCCGCTGCTCGTCCGACGGGCACTCGAGCGCTCGGGTCACGTTCGTTCCACCGCCGTACGGAATCAGCACGACATGATTGGCGTTCGCCGCTGAAACCAGCGCGGCCACCTGGTCGTGGCTAGTCGGATACACCACGAGATCAGGCACGCGCGGCAATCGCTGGTAGAAGAGCGCGTAAATCTCGAGACCGGTGTGACCATGGCCGTGCCGCAGCCGCACGCGGTCATCCTGAGTCAGCTGGCCCGGCTCGAAGAGGCCTTTGACGGCGTGGAGAAACGCCGTCAGTTCCCGGGCTGGCAGAACCTCGGGGTCGACCTGCGGCTGCGCTTGGTCATGGGGGTCCAGGTCTGCGCCGATGCTCTTCGAAAGCCAGGGGAGAAGCCCTGGCATCTCGAACCCGCACAAGTTGTAGCGAGAACCGGTGAGGACGACGCTACCGTTTGCTAGCGCCTCGAAACGAGTGTCCTTGTAGCCCCAACCCAGGTCGTTCTCGGCGTCCTGCTCGGCCTCCGCAAGTGGTGGCTCCGGAGTGACGCGTGACGGGCGTGCATTTTCGGTGTTTTGCATGTGCATCTCCGTTCGTCGGCGCCGACATGGTCTAGGCCGAGTCGAGCTGACTCAACACGTTCAGCAAGCTCTTGCTGGAGCTGCCCCGCCCTTCGAGTGCGTCGAGCGCCAAGTCATACGTGCCGCGCATCGCGTGATTTTGGATCCAATGCACGCGCGCCCCCAACGCCGCGGGTAGGGCGAGATCCAAATCGTACACGTCTCCCACGACTAGCGTGTCACGCGGGGGGACGTTGACCGCATCCCACACCGCCCTCAGCGCCTCGAAATACGGCCCTCGCTTGAGCTTCACGGGGCGACCGGAGCGAGGCAGCGGTTGCTCGCTCGGCAGCGCGTCGAACGTCGCGCTCGCTACCCGCGGCGGCGCCAGCCAGAATTTCTGCGCTAAGCCTCGCAGATTCATGAAGCTCCAGCGCTCGTCCGCGAGCACCGACAGGCGACGCTTCACGCCCAAGCTCTCGGCGTTCGTGACGAGCCATACCGGCAGGCCGCGCTCACGCAATCGGTCGAGGAATTCCTCCGTCTCTTCGCGAAACATGACGCGCGACCAAGTCTCGCTCATCTGGCCGTAGGCTTGCGCGTAAGCGGCAGCCGCTAGCGGCATGAGCGCATCGAGGCTGGGCGCCAAACCGAGATCCACACCCAACAGCTGAGTGATGCCGAAGCAACGAATGTACACATCGGCGTCTCCGGGTGCAGTCAATTGACCGCCAGCCACGCGCAAGCCGTTCGTTTCCGGATCCTCGTCGACTTTCCTCGCTGCGGCGGCCCAGCGCTCGACGACGGCAGGGACGGTGGCGCCAGCCAGCGCGTCACGATAAAGCGTCTCGAAGCGGGCGCGCTCCTTGTTCGGATCGGTGAGCGTCCCATCAAAGTCCAGAATCACGCACTTGATTTCGTTCACGGCTCTTCCTGGTCGGGATACGACGCATGACTGCGCGCAAAATGCTCGTTCTCGAGGCGCGACAGCTCGCGCACGACTAACGCGGTGAGCTCGCGGTAAGCCCCCTCGCGCCGATCTGGAATGAGCGGCTTGATCACCGACACGCCAACGTGGAACCGGCTGCGTCGCGGCGGTACCCTCGAGTATTCTTGTTGCCGGTCTCCGCGCAGGTAAAGGCACAGCACGACCGGACACTCGAGGTTACTGAGCAGCTTACCGATCCCATACTTGACGTTCTGGCGATCGATGCAACCTACGCGACTACGGCGGCCCTCTGGGAAAATAGTCACTGGCTCCCCCTCGGCCGCCAGCTCCCGCACCGCCGCCAGCACTGCTGCCTTGTGCCCTTTACTGCCATCACGGTGAATGAAGATGCATTTGAACCAGAAGGCGACCAGACGATTGAAGATCCCCTTCTTGAAATGGTCACCTGCCGGCAAGTTCCACGGGAGCTTCTGGAAGTGAAGGGCGTACCACCAGCTGGGTGCCAGCGCGTGCGAGATGAGGGCCGAGTCCAAATAGGTAAGGTGGTTGGCACAAATCACGAGCGGTGAGGAACTGCGGGCCAGCTTGCCGAACTGACGCCGCACTTCGGCAAGGTTCGTGATTTTGAACCCGCCCCAGAACCGCAACAAAGCTTCGACAGCCAAGCCGAACGGAAAAAATAGCAGCGCTCCGCACAGCTTCTGCAGGCGTGCGAGCCTGAGGATGCGGCGGCGCTCGCCGTCCACGCATCTCGCGTCGAGTGACTCGCAAGGCAGCGCGGACGCGATGCTCGGCTCGACAAGGGCTTGCACCGACTGCCCCTTCACCGAGAACGCATGACGCATGGCCCTATTCATTTGGAGCGAGTTCGAGCAGACCCGCGATGACCTGAGCGCGACAGCTCCTGCGGGTTTTCCTGACGATTCGCATCCAATAGGTTTGTACGGTGCTTTGGCTGCAGTGAAGACAACTTGCGATTTCTTTCGTGCTGCGGCCGCAAGCGGCGTGCTTCAGCACCTCGACCTCGCGAACGCTCAGCGCGTGCCGCCGACTGAACTCGACTACCAAGCTCATCATCCGAGCCTGCGCATCTATCGGGCCCATCGCTTGCTACCTACGGCTTTGCGCTCTTCGCGTGCGCCACAGCCAGCTCTCACTATGGGAACGATTCCCCGCCCAACTCGCGTTGGTTTGCACGCAGTTGCTTGAACGCCACCCAAATTCGCTTGCCATGATCTCAGCATCTCCACTTCGTGCGAACGAACCAACCACTGCCAGGGGTGTCCATTCCCACGCCCCGACTTCGGTGCCGTCTAACTATCTTGCTTCAAAGACTCACGCAAGACATTTCTTTGGCTCGAGCTTGCGTCAGTGGCATCGGCTACTGAGCTGACGATCGCTAGCACGCCGTTGCTGCAATGCGATGGCGTCGTGTCGCTTGCAGACGACGCTCGACGCGAGGGGCACTTTTGCCATGTCGCGAATTTAACGACACGACTCGCGATTCCCCTCAAGGTTATGTACCGCCGCGCCGGGTTACGCAGCGGTTGTCGCCTCGACACCATATAGGAGGAACTTCTAGTGACTGATCAGCGAGGGAGTGTAGAGCTGCCTGCGGCAGGGCCGAAACGGCCTGCTCGTCCGTGGGCGCTCGTCACTGGTGCTTCGTCCGGAATCGGCGAAGCACTCGCCCGTCAGCTGGCGCAGCTGGGCTACGACATCGTCCTCGTTGCAAGAGACGAAGCGCGGCTGGTCGCTTGCGCTCGAGAGCTTACTGAAGCGTCGGGCGCTGATACGCTCATCGCGTCGACGGATCTCAGCCATCCCGATGCACTGGTGACGCTGGCGGACCAAATCAATGCCGCAGGGATCTCGATCGAAATTTTGGTCAACAACGCGGGCTTCGGGCTGCATGGCGCCTACGACCACTCGAGCGTCGACCAGGCGACGGATCTGCTTCAAGTGCAGCTGGTCGCACTGCTCAAGCTCACGCACGGACTACTGCCGCCGATGAAACGCGCACGGCGCGGCTACATCCTCAATGTGGCTTCCGTCTACTCGCTCTGCCCCGTGCCTCATCAGGCCGTGTACAGCGCCACCAAGGCCTTCATCCTATCCTTCTCGCGTGCGCTGCAGGCCGAGCTCGAGGGTAGCGGCGTCGTCGTCACCGTGCTGTGTCCCGGCGTGACGCTCACGCGCTTTCGGTCTCGCCAGGGCTATCCCGAGTCGTCGAGCGTCAAGGGCATGTCCGCCGCCGTCGTGGCGCGCGCTGGGATAACGGGCATGTTCGCTCGGCGAGCGTTGGTCGTGCCGGGTTTGAGTAATCGTATCTTTGTACTGCTGGCGCAGCTGCTGCCTGCCAAGGCAGCCATGCGCCTGATCGGCAAAGTCAACCATCGAAGAGGGCTGTCGGCAGCAGCAGGAGTCACTTCATGAATCACGCTGACCTTGTTCACAGTGAATCCACCGCGCGGCGCGCACCCAACGAAATCGCGATGCCGCCGAACGGCACGGCCGCAGCCAGAGCGATTTGGTTCGACTCACGCGCGCTGGACGCAGCCGAGCCCGGCATGTTGGCGCGCCTCGCGAACACCCGTTATACTGGCGCCGTTTGGTACCCTGACAACATCCACGCGGCCGAGGCAGCGCTGCGCTCACGCCTGGATGCCGTGCTTCAGGTAGAGAATGCCTCCGAGCTTTCGGTGCTCGATTCTTGCGCGTCGGCCGATCGCATCGTCATTTCGAGCCACGACGCAACGGTTCTGACGCGGGCCCGTGACCTCGGCTACAGGAGCTGTTTTCGTGCCTTCATCACCGACGCTGAAGGCCTGGCCGCGGCGATCCAGGTCGGCAAGGCGCACGACTACCTGCTGTTGCATTTCAACGACCCGACCAACATTCCGCTGGAGCTCGTGATCGCCTCGCTTCAGCAAACGCAGACGGTCTTGATCAAACAGATTGCGGTGGACGACGCGGTGGACGACGCCGTCGTCGCCTTGGGCGTGATGGAGGTAGGGGCAGACGGCGTATTGTTCTCGCCCCGCACGCA
The DNA here is from genome assembly GCA_035281385.1 of Polyangiaceae bacterium. Taxonomy (GTDB): domain Bacteria; phylum Myxococcota_A; class Polyangia; order Polyangiales; family Polyangiaceae; genus PMG-095. The sequence continues at coordinate 49,821 of DATEDZ010000043.1, read as the reverse complement.
CGCCGCGCTAGACGCCTTCCTGGCTCGCTTGGAGGCAACTAGCGCCGGGGTAGTTGCAATCTCCGTCGCGCGCATCACCCGCACTCTGCCGATTGGTATGGGGCACCGAAGCTGTCTCGACCTGGCGACGCTGTTCGAACCGAACGAAGGCATGCTGATTGGCTCGACCTCGCAGGGCGGTATCTTGTGCTGTCCCGAGGTCTTCTTCCTTCCCTACATGGAGCTCAGGCCGTTCAGGGTCAACGCCGGAGCCGTGCACAGCTACGTCTTCAACGCCGATGATCGCACCAACTACATCACGGAGCTGCACACCGGTTCGTCCGTGCTGGTCGTCGACGCTCAGGGCCGTTCGCGCCGCGCCGCCATCGGGCGCGTGAAGACGGAGGTTCGTCCGCTGCGCCTGATCGAGGCCGAGCACGCCAGTGGCGAAATCATCAATGTCGTCATGCAAGACGATTGGCACGTGCGGGTCTTTTCCGACGATGCCAAGCCGCTCAACATCACCGAGCTCAGGCCTGGTGATGCGGTGCTGGCGCATCATTCGAAGCCGGGTCGCCACGTCGGAATCCGCGTCGACGAACAAATCGTCGAGCATTGAGGAGCCGTCATGCCAAGCGCGGGGAAAATAGTTCGCCTCGACCGTTTCTACTTGCCCGACACGCAAATCGCAGTGATAGCTCCGGTCGATCACGGCCTGACGCTGGGACCGATTGACGGCTTGGAAAGCGTCGCGGCTATTTCGCGCTGGATCCGCACGCCGGGTATCACCGGTATCATCGCTCACAAGGGCATGATCGACCGACTGGCGGGTCGCCACTTGCTAACCGGGCTGGGGGTGATGGTTCATCTGAACGGGATGACCGCCGGCGGTGTCGAGCCAAACCGCAAGGAGCTCGTCACCGAGATCGAGACCGCGCTGCGGCTCGGAGCTGACGCCGTGTCCATCCAGCTGAACTTCGACGGCTCGAACGACTCGCACAATCTCACGCTGCTCGGCCGGGTGGTGGACCAGGCCATGCGCTTCGACTTGCCGGTCATGCCGATGGTGTACGACGTGTATCCAGCCGCCTCGAGCGATCGCTCCCTGGCGCGGCTGCGCCATCTGATGCGGGTAGCCATCGAATTGGGTGCCGACGCGCTGAAGGTAGCGACGCCTGCCAGCGCAGGCGACGTGCGTTTGCTGCTCGCCGACGTCGCGGCAGACATTCCGATCTTCCTGGCCGGCGGGGCACGTGCGGCTCCACCGCGCGTACTGGAAGTGCTGCGAGAAGCGCTACGCTGGGGCGGTCGTGGCCTGTGCATGGGCCGCAACCTGTTTCAGAACGAGGCGCCCGAGTTGCTGCTTCGCGAGATCAGAGACATCATCCGCGCCGCGCCTGGGCCCAAACCCCGCCCCGACGTAGGGATACCTGGCTTCGAGCGACTGTTGGAGGTTGCGCAATGAGCACGACGACGCCCGGGTCGGCGCCGTGGCCCGCATCGATCAGAGCCGGCTTCAGCACCGATCCCGAGATCGGCTCTGGCAACTTCTTTCACAGGCTTCGCGCGCTGTCAGTGGTGACCGACGAGCCATTGATCTGGGCGCAGGACGCGCAAGTCGATCCTCGAGCCCCGAGCGGGCTGAGCGTGGGCCGGTTCGGAGCGATCGTGGACCGGGTTGCAGCGTTCCACCACGCCAGGGGCGTACGGCGACGCGACGTCGTTCCGCTTTACGCGGCGGATGGCTTGGCTCCGTTCGTCCATTTCCTAGCCTTGAGCGGCCTCGGCGCCATCCCCGCTCTACTGAACGGGCGCTTGGAACCGAGCGTCGCCGCCAGCTTCATCCGACGCGTCGCCGCCCACAGCGTCGTTACAGATGCCGAGCGTTCGTCGAGTCTCCGGCAGGCGCTCGGACGGCCACTCGAGCTCTGTACGCTGTCGGAAACCCTGGCAGAGCGTGCGCTGCCGCTACCTCTCCAGTATCCGTTTCGACACGCGGACGAAGATCCCGTGCTCTTGACGCATTCGTCCGGAACTACGGGCGAGCCCAAGGCGGTACTGCTGCAGCATCAACAGTTCTTCGCGGCCGTACGCTTTCGCCTGCGCCTGCCGATACCCCAAGGCGCCGAGCGCGTGCTCAGCGCTCTGCCCACGGTCCACAACTCGTCGATAACGCTGCTGTCGTTGGCGTTGCTCAACGGAACTCCGCTCATGACTCTGAGCAAGCGCGACTCCAGCTCGGTTTTGCGCACGATCGGCGAGTTTCGACCGAGCCTCGTCGCCGCCTTTCCGGAGACTCACGTCGAGCTGTGCGAGGAGGACCTCTCGCAGCACGATCTGTCGTCAGTCGCCATCTGGTACAACAGCGGAGACGCGGCGCACGAAGTGCACGTCCGCAAGCTGGTCGCGTACGGAAACCACGTGGCGGGTCGCCCGCGGAAGCTCCAGCCGGGCTCGCACTTCGTCGATGGGCTCGGCTCGTCCGAGATGGGGCACTCGCTGTTCCATGTGACGCGGGGTCCCAGCTCTGCGAACTACGCGCGCTGTGTCGGCAAACCCATGCCATTCGTCGACGCCGCTGTGTTGGACGAAGAAGGCGTGGCGCTGCCGGTCAATGCGATCGGCAGGTTGGGTGTCCGCTCGCCGACCGTAACGCAAGGGTATTGGAACGACAGCGAGCTAACCTGGCGGTCACGACTCAACGGTTACTGGCTGACCGGAGATCTCGTCTATCGAGATGATGATGGCTACTTTTACCACCTGGACCGCGTCACTGACGCGATCCAGACCGAGCAGGGCGTCCTCTACAGCTGTCAGGCAGAAGAGCTGCTACTGAGTCGCCTGCCGAATCTGGCGGATTGTTCGATCGTCGGCGTGCCGAGCGGTGGCGGCCCGGCGCACCCCGTAGCCCTGTTGCGGCTTGCGCCCGGTGTCGACGTTAACAGCGCCAACTTGTTGCGAGAGGTCAACGAGGTCCTGACCGCGGCGCGGATGCCAAACGTGTCCCGCGCGATCGCGTCCGACCACAGCGATTTACCAATTGGCGTAACCGGCAAGGTCAAGAAACGAACGATACGCGAGCAGTTGGCCGCGTTAGCCTAGCGCCATGCAAAACCTTTCGTACACCGTGACTGCGAATTGGCTCGGCGGGCGCGCTGGCTCGGGCAGCTTCGAGTCTCAACACCTGCGTGAGAGGCTCGCCGGCCCGACCGAGCTCGGTGGCACTGGCGCCGGCACGAATCCCGAGGAGCTGCTCGTCGCAGCTGCAGCCTCGTGCCTGTTGCTGACGTTTGCAGCCTTCGTCGAGCGGTACACGCTACCCGTGTCCAAAGTGGAGCTCGCCAGCAAAGGTGATTTCGAAAGCACGACACGACTACGTATCGTGCGAATCGTCCACAACGCCGTTCTCTGGCTCGAGCAAGGCCCCGACAGTGATCAAGCGCAGAGCACGCTGAACATGCTGCGCCGCGCAGAGCAAGCGTGCATGGTGAGCACCGCCATCCGCAACAACGTCGAAGTGGGCCTCGACGCGGTAGTCAAGCGCGCGGAGCATCCGTCGTGAGCTGGTCATCGTTGGTTGCACTCGGTGACAGCTTCACCTCGGGACACGGTGAAAGCGTGAACGGCGAAACGTGTCGCAGCTGGGTCGAGCGCGTAGCGGAGCTGACTCGCTGCGATCAGGGATCGACGCCCAGCACGCTCAACCTGGCACGCTATGGCGCGACCGTCGCAGTCGTGACGGCAGACCAGCTGCCCCACGCGCTCGCGGCGCGGGCAGACGTCTTCAGCGTCGTGGTCGGGGCCAACGACGTTCGCCAGGCGGGCTGGGACCGGCAGAGCTTCGAGCTCGCGCTAGCCGGCGTCCTGCACGCAGGCGCCGCCACCGGCGCGTCGCTGCTCGTCGGCAACCTGCCGAACTTCGCGCTGACGGTGCCGCTGCGCGACTTGCGGATCAAGCTCGCGCTTCAAGCGCGCATCTTCGAGGCCAACGAAGTCGTGGAGCGGCTCGCTCGCGAGGCCGGCGCCTTGTTGCTCGACTTCTGCGGGCATCCGGCGACTCGAGATCTGCGCAACTACAGCAGCGATCTCATCCACCCGAACGCGCGAGGTCATCGCGTAATTGCGGATTTCATTCATCAGGAGCTCGTGCGCTGGACCACGCAGCGCGCAGCTCCGCGTGAGAAAGACCGCGGCCAGCACGCCGCTTCGTGACGGAGGTTCTAGTGAAGAGCGCAATTCGAGAATTCCTGCTGTCAGTTCTAATTGGTGAGTTCCATTTGCCGATCGATCCCGGCAACGTTCGCGACGAAACCCAGCTCGGGCCCAATGGTTTCAACCTGGAGTCGCTAGGTTTCGTCGATCTCGCCTTCCGGATCGAGGATCGCTTCGGCTTTTCGATTCCCGAGGACGACTACGTGAAGCTCGCCAGCTTCACCACCGGCGAGCTGGTTGGCTACATCGAGAGCAAAGCGGCGCCCGAGGCGACCACGTCGTGATCTCACGGGACGAGGTGCGCCGGCTGCTCGAATTCAGCAACGTTCACGCTGGCGTGGTGGGCGGTTTGGCTGACGACGCCGAGATCCATTTCGACTCGATGTCGCTAGTTTGGTTCTTGTCGTCCGTTGAGCGAGAACTGGGCCTCGCCGTCGAGGCGGAAGAGGTGGACATCGGCTCACTCACTTCGCCTACGCGTGTTCACGAATGGCTCACGCGCCTGACGCAGGCGCGCGCGGCCAGCACCGCCGTCGCCAGGCGTGGAGTCGCGTTGGAATGACGGCTCGCCGCGTCTTGGTGTCGGGTTACGGAGCGTTGACTGGCTTCGGGCTTGGGGCAGCCTGCCTGCGCCGCGCATTGTTCGATGGCGAGCACGCCTTCGTGCCCGTCACGCGCTTCGAAACCGGGGCGTATCGCTCCAAGCTCGCGGCGCAGTCTAGCTACCCGCACGACGAGCTGGCGGCATGCATCGACTGCGCGAGTGAAGCGCTGCGCATGTCCGGCTGTGACCCGGCGAATGCGGCGATACTGCTCGGAACTTCCGGTGACATCGCGGCCCTCGATCGTTTTTGGAGCCAGAGCCGGGACACTGGAGCGGCGGTCGACGACGCGCTCCGCAGCGTGCCGGGGGTGATGGTCGAGAGCGTAGCGCGAGCGCTCGGCATTCGGGGCCGGCGGCTGGCATTCACCAACGCCTGCGTGGCTTCCACTTCGGCGTTGGCCTACGCTGGCGAGCTCATCTCGTCTGGGCGTGACGAGACGGTGGTGTGTGGCGGTAGCTCGCTGCTGAGTCAGGTGTTCTTTGCGCTGTTCGACGCGGGCAGGGCCATGTCGCCGCGCGGGCGGCTGCGTCCGTTCGCCCGCCATCGGGATGGGCTATTGCTGGGCGACGGCGTCGCCTTCCTCGTACTGGAGAGCGAGCAACACCTGCGCGAGCGTCGCGGCACTGCGCTCGCCGAGCTGGCCGGTTGGGGCATCAGCTCGGATGCGTTCCATGTTTGCCAGCCCGATCCGAGCGGACAAGGGCTGGCCCGCGCCGCCCAGCAAGCGTTGCGGCGAGCAGGCATCGAGCCGCACGCCGTTGGCTACGTCAACGCGCACGGCACGGGCACGCCGTTGAACGACCGCGCCGAATCGAACGCATTGCGACTCGTTTTCGGCGAGCAAGCCAGCCACGTACCGTTGAGCTCGACCAAGGGCGCGACCGGACACACACTGGAGGCCGCGGGCGCAGTAGAAGCCGTGATCGGCGTGTTGGCGCTGACGGAGCACAAGCTTCCGCCATGTGTCGGGTACGAGGAACCGGACCCAGAGTGCGGCGCGCTCGACTTGGTGACGACGACGCGTGCGGCCCTGGCGCTCGACAACGTGCTCAGCCTCAACGCGGCTTTTGGTGGAGTCAACGCCGCGCTCTTGCTGCGCCGCGCGCCGCAGCCCAGTTGGGAGGCGGCCCCGTGACGACTGCCTACGAGACCGGCAAGAGGCGGCGCGTGTTCGTGACGGGGATCGGCCTCGTGACGGCCTTCGGCCAGTCGGTGCCCGATGTCTGGGCGTCGCTACTCGCTGGCCGTTCGGGCATCTCCGAGATCGAGCGCTTCCCCACGGCTGGTTTCCCCGTTCGAATCGGCGGTGAAGTGAAGGCATTCGATCCCGACGCGTTCATCGCCAAGAAGGATTCGCGTCTCATGGACCGCTTCATTCAGTTCGGCGTGGCGGCCAGCTGGTCAGCGCTCGAGGACGCGGGGCTGAACGGCGGCCAATTGCGTGGCAGCGATCGGGCCGGCGTGATTATCGGCTCGGGCGTCGGCGGAATGAACACCGTCGAGGAGCAATCGCTGCAGCTGCACCAGAAGGGCTTGCGCAACGTGAGCCCCTTCTACATTCCGATGATGCTGATCAACATGGTCGCCGCGCATGTCTCGATCGCAGGCGAGCTCCGCGGTCCAACCTCCGCGGTGGCCACGGCCTGTGCCGCCGGGGCCAATGCCATCGGCGACAGCCTGCGCCTGATTCAGCGCGGGGACGCGGACGTGATGGTTTGCGGCGCATCCGAAGCCTTGTACCCGCTCTCGTTGGCCGGCTTTTGCCGGAGCCGCGCGCTCGCCACCGAGTTTAGCGCGCCGGCGCGCGCGAGCCGGCCGTTCGACGCGCGCCGCGGCGGGTTCGTATTGGCGGAAGGCGCGGCCGTGATCGTGCTCGAAGCCGAAGACCATGCCCTAGGTCGCGGGGCGCGCGCCTACGCTGAGCTCTGCGGCTACGGTCAAGCGTCCGATGCATTCAACATCACGATGCCGCACCCGGAGGGGACGGGTGCCGCCCTGTCCATGACCAAGGCGCTGGCTGATGCAGGCATAGGTGCGGACGCCGTCGACTACATCAACGCTCACGGTACGGCGACGCGCCTTGGCGATCCCAGCGAGACGCGTGCCATCAAGGCCGCCTTTGGCAGCGCGGCCCCGCAGATCCCCATCAGCTCCATCAAATCGATGACCGGTCACCTGCTCGGCGCGAGCGGCGCCTTGGAGGCGGCCGTCAGCGCGCTTACGGTCTGGAGTGGCAAGATTCCGCCCACCATCAACTTGGAGGAGCCGGATCCGGAGTGTGACTTGGACTACGTGCCGGGTTGCGCTCGGCAACGGGCGGTTCGACACGCTTTGTCGAACACCTTCGCGTTTGGCGGGCACAACGTGGGCCTCGTTTTTGGCCAGGTTGAACCGGTGCTCCGGCGGGCTACATGAAACCCTTCGAGGCGTTCGTCGAGAGTCTGTCGCTCCGCGATCTGGCGGACGCCGGACGGGCCAATCGTGTCGCGGTGGTCGGCCCCGAGACGACCGTCGCCTACGCTCAGCTCGAGGCTGAAGTAGCGCAACAAGCCATCGACTTGGCGGCGCGAGGCGTGAGCGAAGGCCGTGTGGTCGCCATACGCATCCCGCCCTCTCGAGCCCTCATCCGCGTCGTGCTGGCGACCTGGCGGTTGGGCGCGACGCTCGTTCTGCTCGACCACCGCGCCACCCAGACTGAAGTCAGAAGCTGGCTCGAGCTGGTCGGGCCTGACTTCGTGCTCGAGTCGGCTAGCGAGGCGGCAACGAGCCTGCAGTTGAAGGACGACGTGCCGCTCGTGGCGACCCGACGAGCGGCGGCGAACGCGACCCTGACCCACTATTCGCTCATCCAGTTCACGTCGGGCTCCACGGGTCGGCCCAAAGTGATCGCCCGCACGGCGGACTCACTGCTGCGCGAGGCGGCGCGTGTCGACTCGCTGAGCGACTTCATTCGAGCCGAAGATCGAGTCTTGCTGCTCAGCTCGTTGCAACATTCATTCGGGTTATTGGCGGGCCTGTTGAGCGTTCTTCGACACGGGAGCCAGCTGATTTTGCCGCGCTCCGCGCTACCGCGCGACCTGTCGACCTCGCTCGAGCAGGGTGCATCCGTGATCTTGGGCGTACCGTTTCATTTTCGAGTCTTGGCGGCGCTGCCGCGCAGCCTGCGCACTCCGCATTTGCGGCTCGCCATCTCGGGCGGAGAGCGGCTGCCGGAGCAGGTAGCGCACGACTTTCGAGCCCGCTTCGGGCTGAGCATCGGGCAGGCGTACGGCACCACGGAAACCGGGCTGCTCGCCTTCGAGGCGGAGGCCGCTGCGGGTTCGATAGGCCGGCTGCTACCAGGCGTCGAGGCGCAGGTTCAGCAGGGTGAGCTGAGCGTGCGGCTCGCGCACAGCCCGTACCTATCGCCAGACACCGACGGGCTGTACCGGGATGGCTGGCTGTACACGCGGGATCTGGTGGAGCTTGCCTCCGACACGCGCCAGCTTCACTTGCGCGGTCGCGCCGATTCGCTGGTAGTCGTCGGCGGGCTGAAAATCTACCTCGCGGAGGTCGAGGACCGTTTACGGGAAGCGCCCGGCGTCCGCGACGTGGTCGTCCTGCAAACGGATCAAATCGAAGCGTTCGTCGCCACGGATGAAGGCGTTGCGGGTGACGAGATCATGAGTTGGTGTCGAGAGCGATTGTCGGCTTTCAAAGTACCCAAGCGACTCCACGTCGCCCGCGACCTGCCCCGCTCTGCCACAGGCAAAACTCTACGCAATCTGACGGCCCTTTTGGCGGCCACCAAGGATCCCGATGCAGCCGGATGTTGAGATTGGCGCGTCTCGAAGCGCACCGGCATGGCCGGTGATCAAGCCGCTCATGCGTGGAGTACTGTGCGCCACGGCCCATCCAGACGGATGTCGTCGCGCCCTCATCGATCAGATCGAGCGTGTCGATCGCGCGCCGAAATTTGCGGGGCCACAAACCGCGCTCATCATCGGCAGCTCCATGGGCTTGGGCTTGGCGGGACGCTTGGCTTTGATGTTCGGCGGGGGCAGCAAGACTTTCGGCGTCTGTAGCGAGCGACCAGGCACCTCGTCGCGCACGGCGTCGCCCGGTTGGTACAACGCCGCCGCTCTGGAAACGGAGGCTCTTGCGCGCGGTCAGCTGGCACCTACCCTGGTGGGTGATGCCTTCTCGGCCGAGACCAAGCAACGAACCGTCTCGTTCCTCGAGCAGCACTTTGGCGGGGTCGACCTAGTCCTGTACAGCGTGGCGAGCCGCCAACGACGGCATCCCAAGACTGGCCAGCTTCATCTCTCCAGCCTGAAGGCGGTGGGTCAGGTGTGCTCCGACAAGGCGCTCAATCCAGCGTCGGGTGAGGTCTTCCAAAGCACCATGCCGGTCGCCGATGATCGCGAGCTTGCAGACACCGTTGCCGTAATGGGTGGGGACGACTTCGGGCTGTGGCTCGAGGCTCTCGAGCAAGCCGGCCTGATCCGTTCAGGTTTTCGCGCTTTGGCGTTCTCATACGTCGGTCCCGAGCGCTTTTGGCCCATGTACCGGCGCGCGACGATCGGGGTTGCCAAGGAGCATCTGGAAATGACGGCCCGCAGCTGGTCCGAGCAGCTGGCTCGGCACGGCGGCGCCGCGTCGGTAGCTGTCATGAAGGCCCTGGTGACGCAGTCAAGCTTGGCGCTTCCCATGGGCGTGCTGTACAGCGTGCTGCTGACGCGTCTGCTGGGCGAGCGGGGCCTGGACGAAGGCGCGCTGGAGCAGTGTCTGCGCTTGTTCGGCGAAAAGCTGTACGGCATCGACACGCCGCCCACCGATGCCGAACAACGCCTGCGCATGGATGACCGCGAGCTCGACCCAGGCCTCCAGCACGAGCTCCTCGAGCGCTGGCAGCGAGTGACCACGCGTGACGTGCAGGTCCTGGGCGACCTCGCCACCTTCGCTAGCCAGCTGCGCCAACTCTACGGTTTTGGCGTGCCAGGCGTAGACTACGAACGGCCCGTTGCGACGATGCCCGATTGGGCGGCGCAAGTCGGTGCCGAGCAAGAGAGGGAGCCATGACCGAACATGCTGCGGTGCAGGTGATTGGCTTCGGGGCCGCTGCGCTCGGATTTCCGATCGCGGCCGAGCGAATCGGCGTGCTGGACGCGTGGTTGAGCGCAGGTGCGGTCTTCATCGACCGCGAAGGCGACATGGGGCGCTTGGCGCGAGAGCGGCTAGCCTTCACGATCAACTCGAATTCGTTGGGCGGGGACTTCGTGAACGCCATCCCGATCAGCGGCATCTTCGCGGATTTGAGCGGAACGACGAGCTTTCGGCGACTGGTCGATAGTTGGCGCCTGCCCGTGCCGCTGTGGTGGGTCACCGAGTTATTGTCGGAAGTCCAAGCCAGGATCGTGAAGGAGTTCGAGCGTTACCCCCGTTGCCGGCTGGAGACGGGACGCAACGTGGCGTGCGTCCGGCTCGATCACCGCGAGACGTTTACGAGCTACGATCGGCTCGGCGCTGCCATTGCGTCATCGCGGAGTATCGTCTTCGCCAATGGTGCCGACGAGAGGTCCGTCAATACCGAGCCGACGGCACTCACGCTTCTAGCCGGGCAGGTCTTGAAGCGCGACTGGGGCGATCTGCCGCAACTCGTCGCGACCGGCGCACCGATTCAGATCATAGGCGGCTCGCACAGTGCGTTTTCAGCGGCAGTGCTTCTGCGCGACGCATTCGCTGGCGTGCTCAAATCGGGGCAAATCACCGTCGTGTGTCGGCGCGTGAAGCTCTACTACGAGTCGATGCACGCGGCGGCGTTGGACGGCTATGCGTTTCGCCCGGAGGAGCTCGACCCCGAAACGTTCCAGCTCAACCGCTTCGACGGGCTGCGGGGCGAGGCCAAAGTGCTCCACGGCGCGATCGCGTCGGGTCAAGAGAAGCGTGTGCGCGTGTGCGTCGCCGCCCCGACCGTGGTCGATCCCAAACGCGTGGTGGTGCTCGCCACCGGCTATGAAACGCGCCGCATACCGCTAATCGACGCCGATGGGCGTGACGTGCAAGTGTCGAGCGTCGACGGCAAAGTCGACGTCAACGACAGCGGCCAGTTGCTCGACACGCGGGGTCGAAGCGTACCCAACGCGTTCGGCATCGGTATCGGCTATGCACCGAACAATCGCGTCGGTGCGCGCGAGGTGAGTATCGGCCTGTTCCACGGCAAGGCGGCCGAGCGCATCCTGCGCGCGATTCACCGCACCGATGTGCGCAACTACGACACGAAACCATCACACGGCAGTGAGGCATTGAATGGCGATCGACAGAGACGGGCCACAAGCCCTCGGTAATTTCCCGGACGCCGAGGCCGGGCTCGAATGGTCAAACGAGCTGAAGCGGGGCCGCGTCCCTGGGCCGCGGCTGGCGCAGCACAAGGTCGTCGAGGCGGCCCGCGGCGAATCGACCAAGTGCGTGCACGCCGGCACCTTCGAAGATCCGTCGGTTGGTTCGGTGGTGACACCGATTTTCCAGAGCAGCACCTTCCTGTTTTCGGAGAAGACGTATTCGTCTTTCACCCAGGGCAACACGCGTGACGTTCCGATCTACACGCGCTACGGCAACCCAAACCAGTGGAGCGTCCAGGAAAAGATCGCGACGCTGGAGGGGGCAGAAAGCTCGGTCGTGTTTGCCTCCGGCATGGCGGCCATCTTCTCCACACTGCTTTCGCTGACCAACCGTGGCGGTCACATCATCAGCTCGCGCGACGTCTACGGGGGCACCTACAATTTGCTCCGCGAAGACATGCACCAGCTCGGGCGTTCCGTTTCGCTGGTCGACCCCACGAGCATCGAGCAGGTCGAGCAAGCCATCCGTGACGAGACCCAGCTGCTCTTCTTCGAGACGCTGACCAATCCGTTGCTCAAGGCACCGCGCTTGCTCGAGCTGATCGCGCTGGCCAAGCGCCGCCAATTGTTGGTCGTGCTCGACAATACCTTCCTCACTCCAATCCTGTTCCGGCCGATCGAGATCGGTGCGGATATCGTCGTCCACAGCTGCACCAAGTACATGAACGGGCACAGTGACTTGGTAGCCGGGGTTGCGTCTGGAGCGCGCAAGTACATCGACAGAATCTGGGCTCAGCACTTGAAAGTCGGTGGTCAGCTGGAGCCGATCTCCTGCTTCCTGCTCGAGCGCGGCCTGAAGACGTTGGCGTTACGCATGCGTCAGCAGCAAAAAAGCGCGAACGAGCTGGTTCAGTACCTCGGTCAACACCCCAAGATCGGCAAGGTGCACCACCCGCTGGCCAGGCACTATCAGTACCCGTGGGTGGACCAGTTCTGCCGCGGGAACTTCGGCGCGATGATCGCGTTCGAGGTCGTAGGCGGTGACGAGGCGGCGCTCGCGCTGCTCCGCCATTTGCGACTACCGGCCGCCGCGACGAGCCTGGGCGGCGTCGAGTCGCTGGTCTCGCTGCCGTTCAACACGTCGCACAGCGTGCTCACCGCTGCGCAGCGCAAAGCGCTCGGAATCGAGCCTGGGTTGGTTCGGTTCTCGGTCGGTATCGAAGACACGGTGGATCTGATCGCGGATCTCGAGCAAGCGCTCGGCAAGCTGGGGGTCATGTCATGAGGAACGGGCTCAACGTCAGCAACGTCAGTGAGTTCGTCCACGAGATTCGGGAAGTCCCCGAAGAGGCGCGGGTGCGCTACCGGACAGAAGTGTCGATGTTGCGAGCCAATCTGGCGAGCGCACGCGTCCGCACTTGCGCGGCCGGAACCATCCGTGTTGCTCGAGCGTTTGAGCTACCGGTGGCGTTGGGCGCGCCCGTGCCGGGCGGGTCGGCGCCCAGCGCCGCGGAATACTTTCAAGCGGCGCTCGGCGGTTGCGTGCTCGTAACATACGTGTACGGCAGCAGCTCCAAGGGCGTGACGCTCTCCCAGTTGGGCATCGCGGTCGAGACGACTGAAGACGCACAGCGGCGACCCCGGCTTCGGTATTCGCTCGACGTGGACGCCGACGCCGACGACCGGCAAGTGGGCAACATCGCGCGCTACGTTTCGTTACTCAGCCCAAATCACCGAACGCTGCTCGAAACGAATCGAATCGACGCACGCATCGAGCTGAGCGACGCACGAGGTCGCAGCCGCAGCGAGCTCGTACTCGAATCGACCCGGGCCGACCAGAGCGACGACGCCCAGTCCGACGTAGTCGCGTCACATCGTTGCGACCTGCGCTGGCGCTACGGGACGCAGCTCGACGGTCACGTGTGCAGCGCGTCCGACGGACGCGTGGGCTTCCCAATCACGATCGATCAACCCAAGCAGTACCTCGGCATCGACGAAGCGCCGAACCCTCAGGAGTTGTTGTTCGCAGCGTTGGGCGCGGACGTGCTGTCGGGTCTGCTGGCACTTGCTGACTCGCGCAAAGCCGCGACCAAGCGAGCAACCGTCGATTTCAGCGGGGCGCTGGATGTGCGCGGCGTCCTCAACGTCGAGAGAACGGCGCCGGTGAAGGTGCACGCCATCAGGGCGGCGCTGGGGCTGGAAGCCGACGGCGACCAGGCCGAGCTTCATGAGCTTGCTGCGCGCGCGCTCCGCGAGTCTTCGCTCTGCCGGTTGGTCTGTGACCCTCAGAGCATAGAGGTGACGGTTCGCAGCCGTGAGTCGGAGCTGTTCAAGCTCTCGAGCAATCAGCGATTGTTGCGGGCTCAGCTCGCCATTGGGGCATGACTTTCGCCACCGAGCTCTGCCCGCTGCGCGTGACAGCAATTGCAACCGTTGGCTCCTGGGGAACGCAAGCGGCGCAGCTGCTGGCGCACGTTGCCGGTGCTGCTACGACGCGATGCGACGTCGCGCCACCGGTAGCAGGCTTCGTGGGGTCGAGCTTCAATCCGATCGTCTACAGCTGCATCAAGACGCTCGCGGCGGGCGCCGGCATTCCGCAACCTGCTCGCACAGCCATCGTGTTGGCTAGCGGTCTCGGCGACGCCTGGACGCTCGATGCAGCCAGCCAGTGCGCCGTTCAGGGCGACCGCGTGAGCGCGACGCTGTTTTATCAATCGGTGCCCGTTTCGATTCTGGGCTATGCCGCGCGTGAGCTCGGCATCCAGGGCGGGCTGCTTTCGGTCAGCGGCTTGCCCGACCCCTGGCACGAGGCCCTCGAGCTCTGCCGTTGCTTGTTGCAAGTAGGCGAGGTGCGTGCGGTTATCCTGCTCGTGGCGGCGACCCCTGGGTCGGAGCGTGCGCAGGCGATTTACCGCCAAATCGATCCACAACGGCGCGATGCCGAGCTTTCGGACGTGGCGTTCGCTGTGTCGCTCGCGCTACCCGACCCGGCGGACTCCACGAGTCCTTGGCTCGTTGCCAGCCCAGGCTCGCTCGTCGTCGGGCGTGAGCTCGCTCAGGCGGCTGACGAGAACGCGCAGCCTTTGGAGACGAGCTGTACGCTGCCGTCGGAAGCTCGCACCATTGCTGGGGTGTGTATTGCGGTAGAGCGCCTGCGCGCCGGGTGCCTACCTTCGGCGTGGCAGATCCAAGTCTCCAGAAGTGACGCGGCGGCCAAACGAATCGGCCGCGCCGCCGCGAATGAAGTCGATACTTTCGTGCAGAAACGAGAATAGCTCATGCTTCGTCGTCAATCAGTCCGCGGCGTCAGTGACTCCGACTTCACGACGCGACCTAGGGACATCAGGCCCCGTCGCGCGGCGGATAGGATGCCGCCGCCCCGAAAGGTGGCCTCCCGCTTCAAAGATCCCGTTGCCGTCAGGTTGCCGCGACTCTGCACCAAAACGGCGGAACTAGACGGCACAGGGCGGAAGCGATCAGGATTGTCTTTCGTTTGCGATTCCAAGGAGAAAGCCTTGTCCGACCGACTTGATCTGCCCTTAGGCCCCTGGCATCTCAGGCAGCAGCACTGAAACGGCTGGCACGCCGCCGCGGTCGCCGATTTCCACCGTGCCGCCGTGCAGCTCGACGACCGAGCGGGCCAGACGCAAGCCGAGCGACAGGCCGCGATGCTGAGTCTCGGCGCGGCGCGGATTCGGTTTGAGCAGCGCCTCCAAATCGGGATCCGGGCGCGGCAATTCGATGTCGATGCGGACGCCGCCGGGTACGGCGCTGCCATGGATATGCAGCTCTCCGCCGTTGGTGCTGCGCAGCGAGTGCGCCACGAACGTCGCGAGCGCGCGCGGGATACGGATTGGGTCGACGCGCACCAGCGGCAGGCGCGGGTCCCAGGACGGAATCACCTCCGCCTCGGCGCTACTCGCCAGGTCCTTGCCCTTGACGCTCGCCTCTTCGAGCAGCGCCGGCACCTCCGCCGCGTCCAGCACCAGGCTGAGCTGTCCGGCCTCCACGCGCGCCGCGTCCAGAATCGTCTCGATCAGCGCGAGCAGCTCGCGGCCGCGGCGATCGATCATGTCCAGGCTCTCGAGCTGGCCCGGCGAAAGCTCGGTTTTGCGCACGAGCTCGGCGAAACCCAAGATGGCGTTGAGCGGGCTCTTCAGGTCATGGCTCACGCTCGCAAAGAATAGGCCGCGCATGCGCGCCGCCGCCTGCCGCGCGTCGATGGAGCGCTCCTGCGCCTTGGCGAACACGCGAAAGCGCCCGGCCAGCGCCTCGATCGATCGTCCGAGCCGCGCCACCATGCGGAAGCGCGCAGCGCGCACCACGCGCGTGCCGCCGGAAAGCACCGCCTCGGTGCCCAGGTCTCGCACATCGCGCGTCGCAGCGCGCAGATCGCGCCCTAGCGCGCCGCCCAGCATGGTACCCAGCCAGCCGGCGATCGCCGTCACCATCAGCGCCACACCCACGAACGACAGGCCCAGCACGCCCTCGGTAGTGCCCAGAAAGCGTACCTCGGCGCTGCCGTCGTCGAGTGGCGTGACCACCGTGACCATGCCGTCGTCGCCGCGCATCACGGCGTAGCCCTGGCTGGTGGTCAGGACGCGCGCGTCGAAGCCCAGCTCGCGTCCCTTCTCGATCGCAGCATCGAGCCCTGCGCCTGCCACCGGTCCAGGTCGTGCCTCGAGCGCCGCGCGCGCCAGCACGCGCGCCGTTTCCTCGCGGCTCCGCTCGTCGGCGCGCCGCAAATGCGCCCCCACGATCAGCGCGGCGCCCAACGTCAGGAATGCGACGGGCGTGGTGACGGCCGCGATCATGCGCCGCGACACGCGCTCCACGATCAGCCCGCGCTTCTCCGCGTCCTCCACCACGTCGCGCATCCTGTCTAGTGGCGCCAGCTCGAGCGCGCCGGAGAAAGCCGAGCGCAACAAGCCAAATAGCGGCAGGGCCGCCACGGCCACGATCACCGCTCCGAGCAGACACAGCGTCACGCCGGTCGTCAGGTCCAGCAGCTTGGGCCGGAATACGGTGGTCGAAGCCAATGCGCACAGCAGCGACGGGATCGACCAGCCTGCCAGCACCTGCTTCGGTTCCTCGCTCATCTCGAGCAGCTCTTGCGCTTCCACTGCGTTCGAGCCCACCGCCAGCGCGCGCAGCGCGAAGCGCAACCGACGCAAGCGCCAGCCGCTCCGCGCCAGGCCTACTAGGCCACCCACCACGATGCCCAGGCTCAAGGTTTCGATGCCCTCGCTCGCGACCGGACGACTGAGCAGCAGGAAGTGCGGCGCCAGCGCCGCCAGCAGCAGCACGGCACCCAGCGTGAACGCGATCTGCCAGCCGAGTACGCGGGCGATCAGGCGCGCGGCTGCGGGATTCATGCGACCGGCTCCGCGCGCGGTCGCGACTTGGTCGGAGGCGGAGGCTCGGAGGGCAGCGGCTCCGCAGGCGGCTGAGACGGCAGCACGATCGTAAATAGAGAGCCGCGCCCGAGCTGGCTCTTCAGGTCGACGAAGCCGCGGTGCATCTGCACCAGGCGCCGTGTGATGGCCAGGCCCAGCCCGGTACCAACGCGCTGGCGGCGGGCGTCTCCAGTTTGGAAAAATTCGCGGAAAATGGCCTCATGATCCTTGGGCGCGATGCCGGGTCCGGTATCGGCGATCGCGATCGACACGCCGCCGTCGCGCGGGCCCACCCGCACCGTGACCCCGCCACCACTGGTGAACTTGATGGCATTGCCCACCACGTTGCCGACGATCTGGCGCACGCGCCGCGGGTCCGCGTAGGCCATGGCAGGCTTGCCGAACAGCTCCAGCTTCAGACCTTTGGCGCTGGCAGCCACGCCCGCTTCTCGCACTACCTCTTGCGCGATCGGATACACGTCAATCTCGCGCGAGCTCAGGCGCAGCTCGCCCGACTCCAGCGCCGAAAGGTCCAGGATGTCGTCGATCAGCGCGCGTAGGTGCTCGCCGCTGCCGCGGATCACCGACAGGCTCTCCCGCGCGTCTTCGGTGAGCGGCCCGTCTACCTCCGCCAACAGCACGTCTGCGAAACCCAGGACTGCATTGAGCGGCGTGCGCAGCTCGTGGCTCAGCGCAGCCAAAAAGGCGCTGCGCTCCCGGTCGTAGTTCTGAGCGCCGGTCAGGTCCTGCCGGTAGGCTTCTTCGGCGGCGGCGAAGCGATCCACCAGCACGTTGAACGACGCCGCCAGCAGGCCCACCTGATCCACCGACCGCACCGGGACCGGCTTTCCGGCGGGATCCGCGCCTTCCTGGGCCATTTCGGCGATGCGGCGCTCGACGAAGGTCACGTCCGAATACACGTCGCGCGCCAGCGACAACGCCACCAGAGCGGCCGCGCCGACCAGCAGCGTGGCCAAGAGCGCCACCGAAACCACCAGCGAGCCGCCGGCGAACGGCACCTCGGGCGCCACCACGAACGCCAAGAGCGAGAGCGGCTGGGCGGCCTCGACCGGAGCCGCGAAGTAGCGCGAGCGACCGAGCTTCGTCACCGTCTCGCCCTCACTGGAGACCAACAAGCTCAGGATTTGCGAGCGCTTCTGGAGTCCCTGCGTGCCGTCCACCAGCACGTCGCCGGTCTGCTCGACCAGCAGCAGCTCGGCTCCAGAGCGGCGTGCCGCTCGTTCCACCAGCGCGCCGCGATCTTCCACCGGTGTGGCGCGCAGCCGCTCGGACATGGTGAGCGCCAGCAACCGTGCTCGTAGCGCCGCGGCCTCGTCGCTCTGGCGACCGAGCTCGCGCGTGCCCAGCACGGCCATCAAGACCGCGGACAGCACGCCCACCACCACCACCAGGCTCGGCGCGAGCACCAAGAATGGTACTTGCCTCCGCCGAGCCAGAAGATCGGTCATTCGTCCTGCGACAGCTTGGCGAAAACCGCGTGGTCCAGCCAGCGTGATTGCACGAGCTCGGCCTGCCGGGCGATGCCCTCGAAGCGAAAACGGAGGCGCTGGATCACGCGCAGGCTGGGGAAATTGTCGGTGGCGGCGGCGCAGCGGATGCGGTGCATGGCCATGCGCGAAAACGCGAACTCGACGGCGGCGCTCGCCGCCTCGGTCATCAGGCCCTTGCCGGTCGCGTCACGCCTGAGCCAGTAGCCGAGCTCGCACGAGCGATGCAGGTGCACGCAGGAGTCGAGCCCGACCACCCCGAGTAGCTCGCGCCCCTGCCGCGCCCGGATCGCGAACCGGACTGCGCGGCCGCCGTCCCAATCTGCCACGCAGGCTTCGGCGTAGCGGATGCTGGCTTCACGCGTGCTGTTGAAGGGTACCCAGGGCAGCCAGCGCTCCAGGTGCCAGCGCGAGCCCTCGACGGCCTCCCACAGCTCGTCGCCGTCCGACATCTCGATCGGCAGCAGCGTGAGGCGCGGCGTCTCGACCGGCATGCGACGCGCCTGGGCTCGAGCCGGGATCGAGAGCAGGTGCGGGACCGTCAGCGTCTCGTCCTGCTCGGCTCGGCTCATTGGCACTCCGTGCGCAGCGCAAATGCCTCGAAATGGGCCGATTCGTAGTCGCGGAACGCCACCAGCCACTGCCCGGGTTTCTCGCCGCGGGTCACGTCCGCGTCGGGTTGAAAGCCATTCACGCGCGCCAAGGTGCTGGGCTTGCCGAGCCCGTCGCGATTGAGCTCCGTAATCTTCAAACGCCCTTCCTCGTACCAGGCGATCAGGGTCGTGTCTCCACTCGAGGCCAGCGTGGGCCGGATGCCTTTGGCAGAGAACTCGCGATGCCAGAGCGGCTCGGCCTTGTCCGTGTCGATGTAGGCCGCGTAGGCGCCGGCGTTGTCGTCGTCCCACACGATGGCGCATGCCGTCTTTTCACAGGCGATACGCGGCGTAGTGTTCTTGCTGGTGGCGCGGCTGATGGGACTCAGCGTGCCCAGATTGACGTCCATGCCGCCGAGCTTCTTCTTCTTGTCGATGCTAAGCCCGCTGGTCAGACCCGCGTCGCCGGTCGGGATGCGGAGCAGCATGATCTGATGGCGGTCCACGCCACGATCCACCGACAGTACCACCTGCAGCGATCCCTGCGCGACCACCGCGTCGGGGCTCGAAGCGGAGCTCGGGCTACGCGGCGCGCTGGCCAGCTGCGCCAGGCGCACGACGTTGCCCTTGATTTCCAGCCTGTCGTCGAGCTGCCGCGCCATCAGGTCCACCCGGGTGCGCGGTACGTCTTCTTCCCAGATCGCCCAGAAACCGCCTTCGGCCGTGGTCAGCGTCGGATGCAGCTCACCGCGCTTCATGTCGGAGATGCGCCGGGCCGGGCCGGCAATCTTGCCGTCCGAGTCGAGGTGCCGCACGTAGACGCCAGCGGCATCCGAGCTGTCGTCCCAGAACAGCAGCGCCGCGCCACTCGCCATGGGAAGCAGCTGCAGGGTGCGCACGGAAGGCGCTTCCGGCGTGACCGGCACCGGCTCCGAAATACGCCGCATGGCGCCGTCCAGCAGCACCGCGTAACCCTGTCGCTTCTTGGGGTCGGCGTGCGCGTCCACCCACGCATACAAGGTGCCGCGGTCGGTCTTGACCACGGTCGGACGCGAGCACGGCGTCTCGATCGTGAATGGGCGCGGCCGGCCGAGCGCGCTCACGCGGCACGTCCCGCCGCCTTCTTCGGCGATCACGGTCACTTGATTGAGCAGCGAGCGCGCCGGTGGCTGGGCTCCGGCCGCGAACGCGGTCTTGAAGCCTTCGAGCGCCGCCTTGGCGGTGCCGTTGGTCAGCAGGTCCTGCGCCTCGAACAGCAACTTGGCGTAGGGCTCCGACTCGGGGAGAACGTTGGACTTGCCGCCGGCTTTTCCGGCCTTTCCAGCGCTGGCGCCGGGAGTGGCCTTGGCCGTGGCGGCCGTCTTCGGCGTCGACTTGCCCGGAGGATTGAGCACGTAGAGCCAGGCCGCGTAGCCGCCCAGGCACACCAGCGCGACGAACATCAGGATCGAGATGGCCTTACCGGATGAAGCCTCCGCCGAGGCGGTTTGGCTGCCCGGCCCTGAGGGATCGCTGCTCGGCGGAACCGCCCCCACCTCGGGGATGGCCCGCACCGTGGGCGGCTGGGCATCGCCCTCCGGCAGCGCCTTGAGCAGCGCGTCGAGCTCCTCCTTCGGCAAGCGCTCGCTGACGTCCATCAGCTCGTCGACGACCATGCCCTCGTGATCGCTCGACAGCGAAATGGAGCGCGCAGCGGGCGCGCTGGGTTTCAGGGCCTTGGCTAGCGCATCGGCCAGGTGCCGGGCGTTCTGGAAGCGCTTGGACGGATCGCGGTCCAGGGCGCGGTGGAACCACTGCTCGAACGCCGGTGGCAGGTCGGGGCGCAACTTGCTCGGCCGCGGCAACGGGGCGCTGGCGATCTGCGCCAGGATCATCGCCACGCCCTGGTCGACGCTCCACACCGTTTGCCCGGTCAAGCATTCGTAGACGATGCAGCCGAGCGCCCACAAATCCGCTCGGTGATCGACCTCACCCTTGCCCTTGGCCTGCTCGGGGCTCATGTACGCGGGCGTTCCGAACAGCGCGCCTTCGCGTGTCAAACGCACGGTTGCCGCGTCGGCACCGGTGGGCTCGTAGAACTTGGCGAGGCCGAAGTCGACGAGCTTGGCCAGCAGCTTGCCTTCCTCGTCCTTGGTCAAAAAGATATTCTCGGGCTTGAGGTCGCGATGCACGATGTTCGACTCGTGCGCCTTGCCCAGGCCGCGCGCCGCGTGCGTTGCGATGCGCAGCGTGTTTTCGAAATCCAGCTGGCGCACGCGCGTCAAAAGGTCATACAGACTCTCGCCCTCGAGCAGCTCCATCACGAGGAACGGGCGCTCCTCATACATGCCCGAGTCGTAAACATCGCAAATGTAGGGACTGCGCACCGCGGCGGCGGCGCGCGCTTCGCGCAAGAAACGCTCGCGTACGATGCGCGAGGTGATAAGCTCCGCCGCCAAGATCTTCACCGCCACGCGCTTGCCGATGTCGACGTTCTCGGCCTCGTACACCGCGGCCATTCCGCCCCGGCCGATCTCCCGCGTGACCCGGAACTTACCCTCGAGCAGGGTTCCGTCCGGGACCTTGGACTGGTTCTGTGTGGCCATGGAGATGAGGGCAGCGGACGTAGAGCTAGCTGAGCTTGCCGGCCTTGCCCGGAGCCTCGGACCTCGCGGAGGCAGCGCAGCGGAAAGCGTCGGGAGGGTAATACTACTGCTGACGGATTTCGGGCACTTTGGACAGTACGGCCGTTAGGTCGAACCAACCTTTTCGCCAAAGTAGCGCGTCGAGCCGCGAGACTTCTATGCGAAACATTCGCGAAACAAGGACCCCAGTACTTGCTCTGCCTGGCGCCACATGCTGCCTGGGGTAACAGGCCCCCAATTGACGGGAGAGCGAGATGAAGAAGGTCGAGGCAATCATCAAGCCTTTCAAGCTGGACGAAGTGAAGGACGCGCTGTCCGAAGTCGGCATCCAGGGCATGACCGTGACGGAGGTCAAGGGCTTCGGGCGCACCGGCGGCAAGAAAGAGGTCTACCGCGGCTCGGCCTACGTCGTGGATTTCGTGCCGAAAGTGAAGCTCGAGATCGTGGTGCCTGACAACATGGTGCACCAGGTCATCGACGCCATCGAGAAGAGCGCCAAGACCGGCCGCATCGGCGACGGCAAGATTTTCGTGATGCCGGTGGACGAGGCAGTCCGGATCCGCACCGGCGAACGCGCCGAAGAAGCGATCTAGCCGTCTGGCTTGGTAGGCCTGGGCCCTCGGCTCGCCCAGCTGGGCTCACCACGTCGCCATTCCCCCAGCTTCGTAATGGACCGGGCCAACAGGGAGGCGGGGAGACGGGGAGGCATGCGACCGTGAATTTTTTGCGCTGATTTGGTCCGGCGCTTGCGTCACTCCTCCCGGAATCGTTACGGCGCGCGCTACGTGATGCGATCGACGTAACGCAATAGCACCCCAAAATCCCTCAGATCTCGCCGTCTCCCCACCTCCTTGTGATCTCGGGTCGTAGGGTGACGGGCGTTGACGTAGGCTCGGGGCCGTAGAGGAGGCCGCGCATGGATCCGAGGCACGCGATCGATTTGGGCAAGAAGCATTCTGCCGTGATGGTCGACTTGAAGTTCGTCGACCTGATGGGCAAGTGGCAGCACACCAGTGTGCCGTTTCATCGCCTCAACGTCGAGGCGTTCGAGGAGGGCTTCGGCTTCGACGGCTCGTCGATTCGCGGTTTTCAGCCCATCAACCAGAGCGACATGCTGCTGATCCCGGATGCCGCGACCGCAGTGATGGACCCGTTCACACGGCACCCGACGCTCTCCCTGATCTGCACGATTCAGGATACCATCACGCGCCAGAACTACTCGCGGGATCCCAGGCAGATCGCGCTCAAGGCCGAGGCTTACCTGAAGAGCACCGGCTACGCCGATACCGCGTACTTCGGGCCGGAGGCGGAGTTTTTCATCTTCGACGACGTGCGCTTCGACGTGAAGGGGCACGAAGCCTTTTACGCTATCGATTCGGTGGAAGCGGTTTGGAACAACGGGCGCGACGAGAGCCCGAATCTCGCCCACAAGATCCGCAACAAGGAGGGCTACTTCCCGGTGCCGCCGCAAGACACGCAAATGGATCTGCGCACCGAGATTTGCCTGGAGATGGAGAAGGTCGGCATCGAGGTGGAAGTGTCGCACCACGAGGTCGCCACCGCCGGCCAAGGCGAGATCGACATGCGTTACGACAGCTTGCTCAAGTGCGCCGACAAGCTGATGTGGTTCAAGACGATCGTGAAGAACGTCAGTTACCGCAACGGCAAGACCGCCACCTTCATGCCCAAGCCCATGTTCGGCGACAACGGTAACGGCATGCACTGCCACCAGTCGCTGTGGAAGGACGGCAAGCCACTGTTCGCGGGTGACGGCTATGCGGGCCTGAGCGAGCTGGCCCTTTACTACATCGGCGGCATCCTCAAGCACGCCCACGCCCTGGCGGCCCTGACCAACCCCACCACCAACAGCTACCGAAGGCTCGTCCCCGGCTACGAGGCGCCCGTGAATTTGGCGTATTCCAGTAGAAATCGCTCGGCGGCTATCCGTATTTCCACCTACAGCCCGTCCCCCAAATCCCGCAGACTCGAGCTGCGTTTCCCCGACCCCTCCACCAACCCATATCTAGCCTTCAGTGCCATGATGATGGCGGGGCTGGATGGAATTCAAAACAAGATCGATCCCGGCCCGCCGCTGGACAAGGACATCTACTCGCTGTCCGCCGAAGAGCTGAAGGACGTGCCGCGCATGCCCGCGTCGCTCGAGCAGTCGCTCGACGCGCTCGAGGATGACCACGAATTTTTGCTCAAGGGCGATGTCTTCACCAAGGACGTGATCGAGATGTGGCTCGATTACAAGCGCGAGAACGAAGTCCAAGCCTCACGCCTGCGGCCCACGCCTTTCGAATACTTTTTGTACTACGACATCTAGAGCCCATCTCATGAATGAGATGGGTTCTCTAGGACCTGTCTCGGGAGCGCAGCTCCCCCCGCCGAAGTGAATTCGGCGGGGCCCCCCTCAGGTTTTGGGGTCCCTAACCCCAAAACTTCTGCATGTAGTTGCCAGCCGCACATGTAGTGCGGGGAACTACCAAGCGCAGACCACATCGTTACGCTTGTGGCGCGCAGATGGCTTCTGACGCAAGCACGCGGAACCCTTTGGTCATTCTGTTGGTGTAAGTTGGAAGGATTCAGCCGTTTGGTATGCTGATGCAGCTATCGCGACGGTGACATGCGTCGCGAGCACCAGCCTTGCCCGAACCCGACGATACGTACGAGTCCACGCTCGAGGTCACCATCTCGCGCGACATGGGGACGCTGATCCGCGTTGCGGCAGAGCAGCGTGCGCTCTTGCTCGTGCTTTCGGGCACTCGGCTCGGTCATCGTTTGGTGCTCGGCGATGCACCGATCGAAATTGGGCGCGGTTCCGGAGCGGCGCTGATCCTGGACGCCGACTCGGTGAGTCGCAAGCACGCGCGCATCGAGCGTTTCGGCGGCGGCCACAGGATCATCGACCAGGGTTCCACCAACGGCACCTACGTCAATGGCGTGCGCATCAAAGAGCACATTCTCAAGGATGGCGATCGCATCGGCATCGGTAAAGCGCTGCTCAAGTATTTGGCCGGCGGCAACATCGAGGGCGCCTACCACGAAGAGGTGCAGCGGCTGATGCGCTTCGATCCGCTGACCAGCATCTTCAACAAGCGCCACTTCGACGAGAGCCTGCGGCTGGCAGTATTCACGGCTGCCGGCCGGCCCCTGTCGCTCATCGTGTTCGATCTCGACCATTTCAAGAAGGTCAACGATACCCACGGGCATATGGCGGGCGACGCGGTGCTGTGCGGCGCGACGACGGCTGTGCAGGGCATTTTGGAGCCCACGGAGGTGTTCGGACGGGTCGGTGGCGAGGAGTTCGCGGTGCTGTGCGACGGCCTGAGCCTGCCCGAGGCACTGCAGCGCGCCGAGGCGATTCGATGCGCGGTGTCGCGCGAGCCGTTCGCGTTCGAGGAAAAGCGGCTGCCCGCGACGGTCAGCCTAGGGGTGGCCCAGCTCACGCTCGGAGAAGAGCCAGAAAGCCTGTACGAGCGCACCGACGGGGCACTTTATGCGGCTAAAGCCGCCGGCCGCAACTGCGCCCGAGCCGCTTCGTAGAGCACCCGTTCGGCGCTCTACAGGGATGCAACTCTCGGATCAGGCCGAGGCTTCGGCGGCTTTGCGCTTGTCCTTCTTGCCCTTCTTCTTGTCTTTCTTGGACTTGTCCTTCTCGGGCTTACCGTTGCCATTGCTGTGGCTCTTCACGGAGCCGCCGCCCAGGTCGGCGGCGAGCTGCTTGGCGCGGCTGGTCTTCTCCCACGTGAACTCGGGGCGGCCGAAATGGCCGTAGGCCGAGGTGGAGTGGTAAACGGGGCGCAGCAGATCCAGCTCTTGGATCAGAGCGCGGGGGCGGAAGTCGAACTTTTCCGCCACGTAGGCGGCCAGCTGCTCGTCGTCGAGCTTGCCGGTTCCGAAGGTGTGCACGTACACGCCCATCGGCTTGGCGACGCCGATCGCGTAGGCGACTTGCACCTCGCAGCGTTTGGCCAGGCCGGCTGCCACGATGTTCTTGGCGACGAAGCGCGCGTAGTAACAAGCCGAGCGATCGACCTTGGACGGATCTTTGCCGCTGAAGGCGCCGCCGCCGTGGCGACCCATGCCGCCGTAGGTGTCGACGATGATCTTGCGGCCGGTCAGGCCCGCGTCGCCGCAAGGTCCACCGACCACGAAACGGCCGGTCGGATTGATGAAGTACTTCGTGTCTTTGTCCAGAAGGCTCTTGGGCAGCGACTTCTTGACCACCAGCTCCATGATGGCTTCCTTGAGCGTCTTGTGCTTGACGCTCTCGGCGTGCTGCGTGGAGACGACAACCGTCTCGATGCGCTTCGGCACGTCGTTTTCGTACTCGACGGTGACCTGGCTCTTGCCGTCCGGCCGCAGGAAGTCCACCTCGCCCTTCTTGCGAACCGCTGCCAGCTGCTTGGCCAAGGTATGCGCGTACATGATCGGCGCGGGCATCAGCTCCGGCGTCTCGTCGCAGGCGTAGCCGAACATCAAGCCCTGGTCGCCTGCACCCTGCTCCTTGAACAGACCTTCACCTTCTGTCACGCCTTGCGAGATGTCGGGTGACTGCGGCTCGACTGCGATCAGGATACCGCAAGTGTCGGCATCGAAACCCATCTCGGAGCTGGTGTAGCCGATGTCCTTGATGGTGCTTCTAGCCACCTTGCCGAAGTCGATGCTGCTCTTCGTGGTGATCTCACCCGCGATCACGACGAAACCCGTCTTGCACAGCGTCTCGCAGGCGACGCGGCTGTACTTGTCACCAGCCAGCGCGGCGTCGAGCACCGCATCGGAAACGGCGTCGCTCACCTTGTCGGGATGACCTTCAGTGACGGACTCGGAAGTGAACAGATAACGGCTCATGAGTAGCTCCAGCGCTCCGCGCCATGGCCCGGGACGACCTAAACTTCCCGGGGAAAAACCGCGCGGACCCTAGCACGGATTTTTGCCGGGGAAAGCGCGCGCTGTGCCGTGGCCGAACCGCGGTTTTTCAGCGCTTCTTTCGCAGCAGCGTGTTCAAGGTCCTCACCAGCTCGTCGGCCTCGGCGGGCTTGGCCAGGTAGGCGTCCGCGCCCGCATCGTAGCCCTTCATGGCGTCGATGCGGGCATCCTTGCTGGTCACCATCACGATCGGTACCTGGCGGTACTGCGGCTCCTGGCGTAGCGCGCGTACGAGCTCGTAGCCATCCATCTTGGGCATCATCACGTCGCTGGAGATCGCATCGAAGCGTTGTTCGCGCGCCAGCTGCAGCGCACGTTCGCCGTCCTCCGCCACCGTGACGTCGAAGCCGGCTTGCGAAAGCTCCCGGCGGATCGCGTCGCGGATTGTCAGGCTGTCTTCGGCTACCAGCACCTTGGCGCGCGTTTCCGAGACCGCGCGCCGCCGCGAGCGCGGCTCGCTCGGCTTGGTGGAGTGCCAGCGCGCCGCGACGTCGACCAGGTCGACGACCAGCACCATGCGCTCGCCGATCAGGGCGGCGCCGGCCGTGCACGGCGCCTCGGTCAGCAGCGGCCCGAGCGCCTTGATCACGACCTCATGACGGCCCAGCACTTGCTGGACCAGCAGCGCCAGCTCGGTCGCGCCGAGCTTGGTGATGACCACCGCGCTCGCCTGCTCGTCAGCCAAGCTGGCGCCCCCCGAAAGACCGAGCACCTGAGCCAGATCCACCACCGGGACCAGCGCCCTGCCGATGCGGATGCAGGTGCCGGTCGCGACTCGCTCCAGGTCCCCGGGCTCCACCGTCTGGGCGCTGACCACCGCATCGAGCGGAATCGCGACTAGCTCGCCGCCCGCGCGGGCCGTGAGCACCTGCGTGATGGCCAGAGTCAGAGGCAGGCTGAGCTCGAGCGTCGTGCCGCGGCCCAGCTGCGAGGCGATGCGCACGTCGCCTTTCAGGCGCGCGATGGCCTCGCGCACCACATCCAGGCCCACGCCGCGCCCCGAAACGTCCGAGATCCGTTCCGCGGTCGAAAAGCCGGCGCGAAAGATCAACTGGTAGGCCTGCTCGGCGTCCATCGCCTCCGCCTCTTCGGTCGTGAGCAGACCCTTCTCGACGGCCTTGCGTTTGAGCTTGTTGGGATCGAGCCCGCGCCCGTCGTCGCGGATCGAGACCACGATCTGCCCACCGCTCTGGCTGGCAGAGAGCACCACTAGGCCGGCGCGTGGCTTGCCGGCGCGCTCGCGCTCGTCTGGCGGTTCGACGCCGTGATCAGCGGCGTTGCGCACCAGGTGCAGCAGCGGATCCTCGAGCCGCTCGACCAGCACCTTGTCGAGCTCGGTTTCGGCGCCGACCAGCTCCACTGAGATTTGCTTGCCGAGCTTGCTGCCGAGCTCGCGCACCGTGCGCTGGTACTTGGTGAACAGGCGCGCGATCGGCACCATGCGCAGCTTCATCACCGTGTCGCGTAGCTGGCCGACCGCGATGCCCAGGCCGCCCAGGCCCATCTCCACCTCACCGAAGGTTTCGCGCAGCACGCGCTCCAGGCGCTCGAGCTCCTCGTTCAGCTGAATGGCGGTGCCGTTCAGACCGTGCGCGGTACCGAGGCGTTTTCGCACGGCGCCGACCTCGCGCAGGATAGTCGTCTGCACGTCGGAGGCGGTGGTGAGGCGGCCGCGGGCGAGCACGACTTCGCCGACGAGGTTCAGGAGGTGATCGACTTTTTCGAACTCGATGCGGAGGGTTTGGGCCGCCGCGGGAACGGCGCCCGTGCCTGTAAACGTGCCCGTGCCCGAAGGCGCGGGGGAGCGGGAAGGGGAAGGGGGGGGTGGAACGAGATTGGGGTTTTCTAGGCGGGCGAGGAGGGGGCGGACGTCGAGGTCGATGGGGGAGCTGGTGCGGGCGCGGGCGACGATGGCGCGCAGGGCGTCGAGGGCTTCGAGCAGGACGTCGACGATGGCGCGATCGACCAGGCGGCGACCTTCGCGCAGCACGCCGATCAGGTCCTCCGCTTTGTGCGCGACGCGGTTCATCTTGGTGAGGCCGGCGAAGGCGCTGCCCCCCTTCAAGGTGTGAAGATCGCGAAAGATCTCGTTGATGAGCTCCTTGTCGTCCGCATTTTGTTCGAGTCGCAGTAGCCGCTCGGAGAGCGAGTCGATGCGCTCGGCGCACTCGTCGAGGAACGCCGCGACCATGTCCTCGGCCAGCGAGGGCTGCCACAGGCTGTCGGCGTCGCTGCTGCTAGGCATGGCTTCGACCGCCGCCGGCACGATCGATGCGGAGGTCTGACTCGGCCTCGCCTGAGCCGCGCTGCCCTCGCTCAGCTCGCGCGCCAATTCACGCAGGCGCGTCTCGTCCACGCGCGCCCCCGAGGCATCGCCGTGACTCAGCGCGTCGGTCGCGCCCGCCAGCTCCGCCAGTGCGCTCTCGAGCGCCTTTTTGGGGCGCGCGGTCGCCGCCACGATCGCCAGCGCCAGCTCCCGCAGCCCGTCCGCACCGAGCAACGCCGCGTCCACCGCCAGCGGCACCAGCGCGTCGGTGAGTCGTGCCTCACGCTCCCGCTGGTCCGAAAGCTCGAGCGCCGCGCGCGCCGCGCCCACGCGCGGCATGGCCAGCATCAGGAACAGCTCGTACTGCTCGGCGGACGTGGACACGCCCGCACACTACCTCGTTTTCAGCACCGGCGTCCGCTGCAGGGTCACGCGGATCACCTGACCCTGGCGCAGCAACGTGAGCTTGACGGGGTCGCCGACGTTGCCGCCGAGCGCCTGATGGACGCCGCGCTCGTCGAGCTCGCGCACGTCGCGGCCGTCGATCAGGATCAGCTCGTCGCCCGGCTGCAGGCCGGCGCGCCCGGCCGCCAGCTCCGGCGGCACCTCGCGCAGCACCAGGTGCTGATCCTGCGACTGGCCCAGCACCGCGCCGATGGTGCCGCGCTCCGCCGCGCAGCCCATGGCCAGCAGTGCCAGGAGCGCGGCACGGCTCATGACCGGTAGCCGGCGTTCACGTCGACGTAACCATGCCCCAGATCATTGGTCAGGTAGCGAGCCTGACCGGGCCCGTCACCGAGCACCAGCTCGATGGTGTAGCTCGGCTGCTTCAAGACTTCGTTGGCGCGCGCCTCAGCATCGGCGCCGATCGGCATGCCGTCCTTGACGATGTCAATGCCGCCGATCGAAATCGCCGCACGCCGCGGATCGAACGTCACCCCGGCGCGACCCGCTGCAGCCAGGAGCCGCCCCCAGTTGGCGTCCTCGCCGAACAGCATCGTCTTGACCAGCAGCGAGGTGGCAATCGTCTTCGCAGCCGCGCGGGCGTCGTCACGCGAGGCCAGGCCCCGCACCAGGATCTCGGCGACGTGATTCGCGCCTTCGCCATCGGCGATCATCGAGCGCGCCAGCGCCTCGCATACCTTGGTGAGCGCGGCTGTCAGGGTGGCTTCACTCGGACGCTTCTCGGAGGCACCGGAGGCCATCGCGACCACGGTGTCGTTCGTGCTGGTGTCGCCGTCGACGCTGCAAGAGTTGAACGTCTCGTCGCTGGCGGCGGTCAGGGCGCGTGCCAGCAGCTGCTGCTCCACCAGCGCGTCGGTGAAGATGAAGACCAGCATCGTGGCGTGGGGCAACCCGCCCACGTCGGGATGGATCATGCCCGCGCCCTTGCCGATCGCCAGCACGCGCGCGCCCTCGGCCTCTGCCTCGGCGATCTTGACCCAGCGATCGGTGGTGCAGATCGCCTGCGCGAAATCTTCATGACCTTCCGGCGTGAGTTTGCCGGCCAACGCAGCCGCTTGCGCGTTGATTTTTTCAGCAGGCAGCTGCGCGCCGATCACGCCGGTCGACGCCGGTAGCACCTCTTCCGGTGACACACCGATCGCCTTGGCGATCGCCTGCGTGGTGCTCAGCGCCGCGCGCATGCCCTGCTCACCGGTCACCGCGTTGGCGCACCCGCTATTCGCGAGCACGGCGCGTGAAACACCTGCACGAGCACGCTCCGCGGCCACGAGCACCGGCGCGGCGCGCACCAAGTTGCGCGTGAAAAGCGCCGCCGTCACCGCCGGGCGATCGCACACCGCCAGCGCCAGGTCGATACGACCGTCCTTCCTGATGCCAGCCGAAACCGCACCGAATCGAAACCCGAGCACCTTGCCGTTCATGACGGGCAAAAACCTAGCAGACCCGCCCCCGCGCGCGAATCGAGCCGCCAAGGCCTGTCGAGCCCGCCTCGTGCCCACCCTTGACTAACCGCCCCTCGCGCGTATTCTCCCGGCCGTTTCGCCGATTTAGCTCAGTGGTAGAGCAGCGCTTTCGTAAAGCGCAGGTCGCAGGTTCAAATCCAGCAATCGGCTCCGGGTAGCGTGACGGGGGACGGTCACGACGCTCACGACTACATCTGTCCTGTCCTTGCTCCAACTCGGCCGCCCCGTGGAAGAGAGCGACACGCGCGCTCGTGTGGCAACCAAGACCGGCTGCTCCGAGCGCGTGCCGCTCGCCCCCGACCGAAGGCGCGCTTGCGCGGGTCAGGCTCCGTCTAGCGTGTAGTCAAAGCCGTACGAGTGCTTGCCCTCAACGACATCGATCGTCATTCGCCCGGCGATGCCTTGCAGCTCAGCGGTGCCGGAGTCTGGGACGACCGTGACCGTCAATTCGGCTCTGCCGCGGGTCATGATGCCGTTGTGCTGCAACACGAAGGTGCCCTTCCGCTCGCCCAATGAGCCCGTGAAGCGCTCGATGGCCACGTAGCCGGCGGAGCCTTTGATGTCCGTGATGGCACTGAGCATCTCGAGCGTGCTCGAGCCCTGAAGTTGACCCTGGAACTGTTTTGCCACAGTGACTCGATTCAAGCTTGCTCCCGGCCCGCTATCGTACGGGGGCTGCCTATTCATCGTAACGTCGAACGTTCCCGTTGCCCTCATAGTCATGGCAGTAAAACCTTAGTCGATCCGCTCGACGCCAGCAACGGGGCGCGGAGGGCCGCGTCATCGTGGTGCAATATGCCACTCCCGTTCGCTTGTCTGCTGAGAGCGATGTTCGCGTCGAGGCGGAGCTCTCGCTTGAGCACTTTGCCGTTGTGTGTGCGAGGCAGCGCCATCACGGAGATGATGCGATGTGGACGATGCTCCGGCGGCACTCGCTCGGCCACGAACTGCTGGAGGGTGGGCAGCCCGCTGGGATCGCGCAGCGCGACGAACGCTACGACCTGAGAGTCGCCCGCGTGCTGCCGAACGCCGACCACCGCTGCCTCCCGTACCGCCGGATGCTCCAAGACCAGGCACTCCAGCTCGAGCGAGGAGACCAGCTTTCCTCGGATGGAGAGTGTGTCTACCTTGCGGTCGAAGAACTGGACTTCACCTCGCTCGTCGAAGCGGGCGAGATCCCCCGTGCGATGCCAACCGTCGGCGAGCAGGCGAGCGTTGACCTCGGGCGCATTAAGGAAGAGACGCTTGGGCGCACGACTGCGCAGCCAGATTTCACCCAGCTCTCCGCTCGCCACGTCGCGACCATCGTCCCCGACGATGCGCACTTCCGTTAGGGCGTTGGGCTTGCCCACGGAGAACGGGCACTCGGGTACGAAGCGCTGCGTCAAGAGTGCGGGGCTCGCTTCCGATTGAGCGCAGGCTCCCTTTCACGGGAGTTTGTTCGCGTTAGGAGGCTACTTCGACCATTGCGCTTGCAGTAGCTGGCCCGTGCTCGGAGCCAGTCGCCCTCACGCTCGCTGAGGCTCAGCTCGTCTCCTTGGAGGCAGCCAAGGACTGTCCACTGCACACAGGGGTGGCGCGGGCGTCGTCAGCCGGATAGATCTCGGTATAGCGTCTGTCAGAAAAATTGAGAGGCGACGCACACGTGGGGGACCTACCTGAACATTTGCTCAATAATTCGCGGGTTTAGGTCCGATTGTCTAACAAAGTCCCATACTTGCGGAACCCGCAAGACCGCAAGATAGTGGAAAGATTCTCTTTGGCATGCGAACGTGCCTAGCTCAGCCTAGGGAGAGAGCGCCATGAGCGAAGAACTGCAAAAGCTGATCGATGCAGCCAAGAAGGTCGAGATGACCCCGGCGGAGCTCGAGGAGCAGCGCCGAAGCTTCGCATTCGGAAATGCCAACATCGAAAATGAGCGCGTTACACGCGAGACTATCGACAAGGCGGCCGAGCGGTTGAGTCGTGGCGAGTGACGAACGAGCGAGTAAGCTCGGAGACAGCGAACCACCGCCCCAACTGACGCCCGAACAAGAAGCCTTCCTTGAGGCTTCAAACACGCTTCGACAGTACGATCGCTTGGTCGAGCTCATCCGCGCGTCCGTGGGTGCGTATCCTAAAAGACGCAACGCGCGCGAAGGCGCTGACCTCGGCTTCGGCGCGGTCTGATAGCCGACTTCGGCCGTGACGAACCGTGTGCGTCCTGCCAACGAAGTCGCACGACGTGCCCGTGCGCCCCATCTTGGATGGTCGCTGCTATCCAAGATGGGCGCCGTGCGTGCTACCGGCACGCCATCGCGTGTATGCTCGCCCTCGCGATGGCAAGTTACGTGGCGCTGCTGCGAGCCGTGAACCTGGCGGGCAAGAATACGATCTCGATGGGCGACTTGCGGGCGCTGGCTCAGAAGGTGGGCCTCCGTGAGCCGCGCACCTTGCTAGCGAGCGGCAACTTGATATTCGAGAGCGGCGCCAAGGGGTCGGCGGCGCTCGAGAAGCTGCTCGAGATCGCGCTGTCGCGTGAGCTTCAGCTGGTGACGCCAGTGGTGGTGCGATCGGTGGCGGAGTGGCGTGCGGCGATCGCCGACAATCCGTTTGCGGCGGAGGCGCGCAAGGCGCCGGGGCAGCTTTTGCTCATGCCGCTCAAGGGCAAGCCGGTTGCGGGCGGTCTAACGACGCTCGCGCAGGCAATCGTTGGGCGCGAGAGGGTCAAGGCGGTCGGTAGTAGCTTGTATCTCGTATATCCGGATGGCGTGGGTCGGTCGAAGCTGACGAGCGCGCTGATCGAGAAGAAGGTGGGAGTGGCAGGCACGGCGCGGAATTGGAACACGGTGCAGAAGGTGCTGGCGGAGCTGGAAGCGTCGACGTGAGAGCGCTGGCGCTGGGGGTGGATGTGGCACGGCTGGAGCGCCCGCAGCGTTAATCGATGCGGCGCAGGCGGATCTCGACCTCGCGCTCGACGAACGTCCACTCCTCGCGCGAGCGCAACATGGCCAGAAGCTCGTCGAAGGCCGCGGTGTGCTCGGGCGCAAACTCGAACCAGGTCAGAAAATCGAAATGCTCCCCGAGCTCGCGTGACTGGTACAGCCGGCGTGCGATGCGGGGCAAGTACTTCATGCTATCGGCGATGTGACGCGACCGTTGCTCGAAGATGGCGCGCCGTTCGTCCTGGGGCAGCGACCACCAATCAGCCGATTTGCGGATCGGAATCAGCGCTGCGCTGCAGGCTTCGGGGCGCGCCAGCGGCGGAGACTGCGCATCGAGCGCGGTTTTCTCATCGCGCTCTACGTAGCGCACGTGTCCCGTCACTCCGCGCAGCACCCAAGCGCCGCGAGGGTGACTGACCAGCTCATGATGAACCGTCAGGTGGGTCGCGAACGCGAGCTCGTCGCCGCTGATCGCGTTGATGCGTTCGATCTCGAACTCGCCGCTGTCCTTGGCGACGAAGGTGACGGGGTGCATGCCCGGCCGGAACATGCGCGCCAGCCTACTCCAACTTCACGCGGCAGGGCTGCGATCGAACCAGTTCTCGTGCACGTCCGGGATGTCGCCGAGCCGCTGTTTGATGGCTGGATCTTTAGTCCTTGGGGACCATGCGGTACAGGCGACTGAAGGGCTCATCGGCCTGGTTGTCCACGTCGCTCTGACAGCGGCCGAACGTGATGGCGTAGACGTAGCCGTCCGTGTGCTGGCGGAACGCCGAAGCGTTGTTCAGATGGCCCAGGTGCGAGTCGAGGGTCGGCACGCCGAAATCGTCGACGCGACCGTGGCGCAGGAAGCCGGCGCAGAAGTCTCCGAACAGCACGCTGCCCACCAGTCGACCATTATAGCGCTCCGACTCGCTCGCCACGATCTCGGGGCCAGCCCAGGCCACGCGCGCCAGTGTGGTTTCGCTGTCCACGTCGTCGACCACGTAGTCCGGCGTCGCCTTGTGGTCCCAGTAGAAGGCGGGCGTCAGCGCGTCGCCGCAGCTTTCACAGGGGCCCTCGAAGTCGGGCCAGCCGAGGTTGTCGAGAGGCCCCGTCACCACGTTGACTTCTTCGTAGAAGTCGCTGCCTACGTCGCCGATCCAGTAGAAGCCGCGCGAGTCTCGCGTGCCGCGGAAAGGCGAGCGCAGGCCGAGCGCGAAGACGGCGGGCGCGGCTTCCTCGTTGTCGATGAGCGGGCCGTCTACGGCGGGCTCGAAGCCGCCGAGCCCCGGCTCACGGCTGGGCAAGATGCGCAGCAGCTTGCCCAGATTCTCGGCCTGGTCCTGGCTGGGAGCGCCCTGCACCTTGTCGCCGAAGATGGCCCACATCACGCCGCCCGGTTCGAAGCCGATTGAGCCCACATTGTGCCAGGGCCGCGAAGCCCGGGCGTGGCCCACACTCAGGATCGTGACCTCGGTGCCCTCGACGGGATTCAGATCTTCGTCCAGATCCAGCCGGAGGATTTCGCTGTGCGTCTGGCTCACGCATGTCCCGACGTAGACGAAGTTGCCCTCCTCGAAGTCGGGCTCGAAGGCGAGCGAGAGGGCGCCGCAGTCGAGCACGTCGTAGACGCGCGAGACCTGGGCCGTGGACACCTGCGTCGCGCCCATTTCGCCGAGCTCGAAGCGCAGCAAACGCCCTGCCTTGTCGAGCGCCAAAAGGTCGGTGTCGCTGCTGGGGTAAAAGACGAAATCGGTGAGGTAGGCGGGTTCGGTGTCGAGCGACAGCTCCTCGAATTCCACGCGCAGCGTGGCCGGGTTGGTGGGAATACCGGGCGTGCCGCCCGCGCCGTCCCCGCCGACCGCCTCGGGATGCGCGGGCTCGTGGCCGAGCTCCTCGGAGCTACAGCCCAGCGCGCCCAGCAGGGCCGCGCTGCTTAGGCCGCAAACAGCAACCGATAGAAGGCGAATCATGGCTCGGCTCCTTCGGTACCGAGCGCCGTGATCCATTCCCTTAGCAGGTCGATGGCGTGCGCGTCGCGCAGCGCGACTCCGACCGGCGGCATGTCCTTGACCTCGAGGTCCATACTGCCCGACACGGCCAAGAACATTTGGCTTTCCTCGGGGTTGCCGGGAATCACGCGAACACCGGGGGCGGCGGCGCTGCTCATGGTTGGTTGGTCAATCAGGTTTTCTAGCGCGACCTCCGGCCGAAGATCATAGCTCGAGCTCGCGCCGTTACCGCCGTTGTGACAGGTCACGCAGTTGCCGACCAGGTAACCGAGCACCTGACTGGTTAGCGGACCATGCTCGGGTAGCGCCGCGTACGGCTCGCTCGGTGTAGGAGCCAAATGCGGCAGTAGCCGCTCGAGGTCGCCCGACTTGGCCAGCTGGAGCTCGGTCGTGCCCAGCACCATGCTCGCGCTCGATTCGTGACACTGCCGGCACTCGAGGCGGCTCGGGATGGCATGCTCGATCGCTTCACCGTCGTCGCTGAGAATCGTGCGCGTTTCGGTCCGCTTCAGCTCGAGTAGCTCCGCGTCCGCCCCAGCCTCGTCCCAGGCGTAGGCGTCGAGCTTCCAGCCGTCATCGGTCAGGCGTAAAAGCCGAGTCTCGACCGGCACCGTCTGCTCGGGGCTCTGCTCGGTGAGAAATGAGAAGGTCTTGAAGATCAAAGTACCGACTGGAAAGACGTACGCTTCGGGATCGCTGGCGTCGACGCTCTCCCCATCCGGCAACACCAGCAGCCGCTGCTTCTCACCGCCATCGCTCCAGAGCGGGTAGCCGGGCTCGTAGGCTATGGCGCGGCGTGACACCGTCAGCCGTGAGAGGTCGCGGTACAGGCCGACCTCCGACAGCTTCCCCGGCAGCTCGCCCAGCGGCTCAGCGAGCAGCGACCCGGGCGGTGGATCCGCATCGGGTCCCACCGCGCCCGTCGTTCCATCCGCCGGATCTTTGCCGCCCGCACAGCCGAGCACGCCTGCGCCCGTGCTCAGCACGAGCCAACCTAAGCCACGACCAAAAGCCACGCCCGAAATCTAGCGCGTTTCTAACGTGGTGGTGCCGTGTGCGCGAAAAATTCTAGCGGCGCGGCGCGAGCGCTTCGAGCAGGCCGAGTTTTTTCGCCCAATAGGCTTTCATCTGTTCGGCGGCTGCGGACGACTCGATCTGGTGGTGTTCCACGCTGACCTCGGTGCGTCCCGACTTTTCACTGAACGACACCGCGACGTGGCTCGTACCCTTGCCCCAGCGCGCGCGGATGCTCTTGTCGGCGGTCGCCCCGCGCACCACGAAGCGATCATCGGCCAGCCAGCGCGCTCGCTCACCCGCGTCGTTCCAAAGTCGGAACACACGCGGCAGGGGTGCGTCCAGGGTGCAGCTGCTATTGATGCGGAAGCCGTCACTGGCGGGCGGCTTGTCGCTCTTGCCGCGTACGCTCTCGTAGCCGACCGCGATCATCTGCTGCCACCATGGACCAATGCCGTGCTTCTGCGCCAGGATCGCGATCACACCGCGCTGGTCGAGCGTGGCGGCGCCGGCCGAATCCAAAACGTTGAACCAATCGTCCCAGCTCTTACCGGTGCGTCGCGCGACCGCATCGGTGCTAACGCCGGCTGCTTCCTTGATGCTCTTGCGCGCGGGCTCCTTGGGCGGCGGAATCGAGGGCGGCACCGCGCGCGCAGGCGCCAGTGGGACGGGCTTGGCTGGGGTTACTTTCGGCGCGACCGGCTTCGCCACCACCGGCTTGGCCGCGAGCGCAGACTTGGCTCCCGCCGGCTTGCGGACCTGGCCAGGTTTTCCTCGTGCAGACTTGCTCGGGCTCGCCTTGGCGGTGCGTGCCGCGGCAGCGCGCGCCTCGTGTGAGGCCTTCTTCAGCGCTTTCGGCGCTTTCTTGTCGCGGGCGCGGGCTCGCACCGCGGCTTTCGCAGCCTTGGGCTTGCGGGCGCTGGTGCGGCGGCTGGCTCGAGCCTTCACGTCGTCTTCCGATGATACATGCCGAAACTTCGCCGGCGACAAG
This sequence comes from Polyangiaceae bacterium, assembly GCA_035281385.1. Classification (GTDB taxonomy): domain Bacteria; phylum Myxococcota_A; class Polyangia; order Polyangiales; family Polyangiaceae; genus PMG-095. The sequence continues at coordinate 12,532 of DATEDZ010000043.1, read as the reverse complement.
TCCCAGTTGCCAATCTCGTCGCAGATTTCGCGGCCCACGGGCCGCTCCGCGTCGTTTGCTGGCGGGCCCGACGCCCCGCTGAGCACCGTCGCGCTCTAAAAAATCCACCCGCCTTCACTGATCATCGTGGACTGGCCGCGATAGGCGGCCGGAGCATCCGGCCCGCGTCGGCTTATGAAGGGGCATGACTCCGCGCCCCCACGCTTCGTGCCCGGCGTGCGCACGCTGCTGCACGGCGGCTACAACCCGGATCAGTGGCAGGCCCTATCCGCCGGTCCTGGAGCGAGACGAGCGGCTGCTCGAGCGGAGCAGCATGAGCCTCTTGTCGATCGGCATCTTGAGCTGGACCGGCTTGGGCCAGCACCGTGCTGGCGCGTATCTCAACTGACAACTGACAACTACAGCGTATCCCACCCGAACTTCTCTAGCTCGAAGGCGTGATCGGCGAGCGACTTGATCGCCTCGTCCTCGTTGTCGTCGATCTCCGCCATGGTCGTTTTGATGCGGCGGCGCGCCTGGCCGGCGAAGGTGGTCAGGATTTCGAGCTCATGCTTGGCGCCATCCTGACCTTTCGCTCGCACCGCGGTATCCACGCGCGACATCACGCAGGCGAGCACGAAAAGGTCGATCATGATGTCGGCCAGACGCCGCGTCGCGAATTGCTTGTCGATGATCTTACGGCCGTGTTTGCGCAGGATGCGATCCGTGGCGGTCGCCAGGTCGCGCGTCTCTTCTTCGAACATCGCCGCGACCGGCGTGAGCGACGCGTGCAGCTTGGTGAACGACGTGCCCTCACGCTTGATGCCGGTCGCGAGAGCGGCGCGGCGTAGCGCGTATTCCGAGATCACGCCGAAGCCCTTGATCGGATCGTTGAAGGCGCCCTTCAAACCATCCGCGAGCTCGCGCAGCTCCGCGCCGACGTCGTTCATCGCAGTCAAGGCGATGAACAGGCGCAGTACGTCGTTGGTACCCTCGAAGATGCGGTTGATGCGACTGTCCCGCATCGCCCGCTCGTACGGATACTCGCACATGTAGCCGTTGCCGGCCGCGATCTGCAGCCCCTCGTCCACGCTGCGCCACAGGCACTCGCTCGCGAACACCTTGCTGATCGCCGCTTCCACCTGATACTCCGAAAAACCTCGGTCATTCAGGCTGGCGACCATGCTCACGACCGCTTCGGTGGCGTAACAATCCACCACCATCTGCCCGACCTTCTGCTTGATCAAACCGAATTCGCTGATCGGCTTGCCGAACTGAATGCGCTGTTTGGCCTGCTGCGTCGAGAGCTGGATCACGCGCTTCATGCCGCCCACGCTGCCGCCGCCCAGACCGGTGCGGCCGGAGTTGAGGATCTGCATCGCCACCTTGAAGCCTTTGCCCTCTTCACCGAGCAAGTTGCTTCCAGGTACGCGCACGTTCTCGAGCGTCACCGTGGTGGTGGAGCTGGCGCGGATGCCCATCTTCATCTCGTGAGGGCCGGTCGTGACGCCCGGCATGTCGCGCGTGACGATGAAGGCGGATAGCTTGCCGCGCTCGTCGACGCTGCCCGTCTTGGCGAACACCGTGAAGAAGTCGGCGATGCCGCCGTTGGTGATCCAGATCTTGCTGCCGTTCAGGATCCAGTCGTCGCCCTCCTTGTGGGCGTTGGTCTTGATCGAGGCAGCGTCGGAGCCGGAGCCCGGCTCGGTCAAGCAGAAGGCCGCGATCATCTCGCCGGTAGCAAGCTTCGGATAGTAGCGGGCGCGCTGATCTTCCGTGCCGAACAGGAGCAGGCCGCGCATGCCAATCGAGCTATGCGCTCCGATCGTGACCGCCACGGACGCGTCGAACTTTGCGACCTCCTGCAGCGCGCGCGAATAGGCGCTGGCGCCGAAACCCAGCCCGCCCTGGTCCTCCGGGATCACCAGCCCGAACAGCCCGAACTCCTTCAGCTCGTTGATGAGCTCCGGCGGCAGCTCCGCCTTCTCGTCCCAGGACCGAAAGTCCTTCTCGTGCGACTCCATCAGCTGGCTCACCGAGCCCACGACCGTCTGCAGCGTCTCCCGCTCCGACTCGGACAGGTTGGGGAAGGGCAGGATCACGTCTTCCTCGATCTGACCCATGCAGAGCGAGCGCATGAAGCTGACGGTTTTCTTCTCCACGGACTGCCTCCTTGAACCGGCTGGTACCAAGCTACACTATGCGGGCCGGTCCTCGGAACGGCAAGCCATGGATTCACCGATCCTTTCTCCGCCGCATCCGAAGCCGCACGCTGTCTCGTGTCGCGGGGCGCCGGCCCCGCTCGCGTGATTCCCAAATGGACTCGCCCATTCTTTCTCCCCCAGCCACGAAGCCGCATCTCTCTGTTGCGAAGCTGACGCGCTTCTTTTACGTGGCGTGCACTTCGGACGAGCTCACTGGTCCGCCACTGGCGCGGGTGATCGCCGGGGTACCGCTCGTGCTGTTTCGGTCCCAGGGCCGTGCTGCGGCGCTGATCGATCGCTGCCCGCATCGCAACGTGCCGCTCTCGCTCGGGCGCATGGTCGAAGGGCGACTCGAGTGCGCCTACCACGGCTGGCAGTTCGACTGCGACGGCGTCTGCCAGAAGATCCCCGGCCTTTCCGGCGGTCTCGTTGATCAGCGGGGCCCGAGCCCCGCTGAGGCGCAGCGGCGCGAGCGTCGCGCCGAGGCCTGCGTGGTGCGTGAACAGGACGGCATGGTTTGGGTGTGTCCGGACGCCGGCGTCACTCCCGACACCGAGCCATTTTCACCGCCGCGTTTCGGCGACGACTATGCGCGCATCGTGCGCGTGGTCGAGGCCGAGGGCACCTTGCACGCCACACTCGAAAACGCGCTCGACGTACCACACACCGCGTTCTTGCATCGTGGCCTTTTTCGGGGCGGTAAGAAGAACCAGATCCGCGCGGTCGTGCGTCGCTCGCCCGATCGCGTCGAGACCGAATACCTCGGTGAACCGCGGCCCAGCGGCATTGCCGGGCGCATTCTCTCGCCGCAGAGCGGCACCATCGAGCACTGGGATCGCTTCATCCTGCCGTCGGTCGCGCAAGTCGAATACAAGCTGGGCCAAAATACTCACTTCCTGGTCACCGCGCTGTGCACCCCGGTCAGCGACTTTCACACGCGCCTGTACGGCGTGGCTTACTTCAAGACGCCGCTACCCAAGCAGATGGTGCGCGCGGTGCTCGAGCCCGTCGCGCTCAAGATCTTCGGCCAGGACTCGGTCATGCTGAAGCACCAGTCGGACAACGTGCGTCGTTTCGGCGGTGAGCGCTTCCAGTCCACCGAGCTCGACTTCATGGGCCCGCAAATCTGGCGGCTGCTGAAGCAAGCCGAAACCGGCGGCGCCGGCGAGCACGTGGTCGAGCGCGAAGTGACCTTCTGGGCTTAGGGCCCGCGTTCAGCGCCAGTCGGCGCCGCCGAAGTCGTCCCACTGGTCGCCGTCGTCGCCGCTGATGCCGTAGCCCACCCATCCAATCCCAGCGCGTGGCATCGACGACTCCCAGGTAGCTTCTGGCTCTACGAGCGCTGCATGTAGGCGCGGGTGTGGCGTTAGTCGCCATCGCACGGTGGAGGACTAACGTTTTGCTGCCGCGGTCGTATAGTTACAGAGTGAGGCAGCGTCGTCGCCTCGAGCGTGTTTCCCGGGCCCTGACCTTGGGGCTGGTGGTGGGGCTCGTTTCACTCGCGGGGACTGCGCGAAAGAGCGAGGCGCCGCTGGTAGGATCAGCCTCACGCGCGCTCGCTGAGGCGGTGGCGCTGGTCGATGCCGCCGAGAGTCTGGAGGCTCGAAAGCAGCCCGAAGGCGCGCTCGCAAACTGGCAGCGCGCGTATCAGCTCAGCTCGGATCCTACGCTGCTGCTCGAGGTGGCGCGTCTCGAGCGCCAAGCGGGCAACCTGGCGCGCGCAAGCCACGCGCTGGAGCAATTCCTCGTGCACGGCCGCGCGCGGGTTTCGCCCGAGCGCCTGCGCGCGGCGACCCGAGAGCTTGCCGTGACGGCAGCCACCACGGCACGCGTCACGCTCGAGACCAACGTGCTGGGCACGCAGGTAGACATCGAACCAGGGCGCGGCGTAGAGGCAGCCTCTGGTTTCACGGTCAGCCTGCTGCTCGACTCCGGTGAGCGAAAGCTGGTGTTGAGCAAGCCTGGCTACGAGGCGCAGGCGCTGGCCATCAACCTGATCCCCGGCGAGATTCGCCGCGTGCGCGTGCACCTCGAGAAAGCCGCCGGGGGCCAGAGCAGGGCCGCTTCGGAAAGGTTGCGCTGGTCGCGGCTCGATAATGGCTTGACGCATTAAGTATCATAATGGATATTGCCATTATGAGCGCTCGTAGCGTGCAGATCTCGCTGGACGCGAACCTGCTGGCCGAAGTGGATCGCCAGCCGGAGACCAAGCAGCACGGGCGTTCGGCTTTCATTCGCGAGGCGCTGCTCATGCGGCTACGAGCGAAGCGCGCTGAAGAGGTCGACGCCGCCTACGTGCGTGGCTACCGCGGCAAGGCGAAAACGTTGCTTCGGGAGCTCGGCCCGTTGCGAAAGCGTCAGGTATGGCCCGACGAGTAGAGCGCGGAGACATCTGGCTCTACCGCTTTGCGAGGCCTGACAAGCGCAGGCCTGTCTTGGTGCTTTCGCGACCGGCAGCACTGGCGTTGCTACGCAGCGCGATCGTAGCTCCGATTACCAGCACGATTCACGGTGTACCCAGCGAGCTGCGCGTTGGCGTAGCGGATGGCCTCAAGAGCGAATGCGTCGTCAACTTCGACCACCTGCTCACCGTCGAGCAAGCTGATCTTCGCCAGTATGTCAGCCACCTCGACGAGCGTCGAATGCTCGCGGCCTGCGCAGCCATCGAGATCGCCCTCGGTTGTTAGACGGCAGGCTCCCCCGCTGTGCTGCGGACCGCTCGGCCCGTCGTGCTCGCTGCGCTGCGCGCGCCGGGGTCCCCCTTACGCCGGCTTTCGCCCGGACGTGGGGGTCCCGCAGGGCTCCGTGCGCCTCCTGGCAAGTCCTAAAATTCTGGCTATACTCTGGCCAGAATGCGTTTCGAGATCGTTCTGGCTCCAGAGGCGCTACGCGCCTTTCGCAACCTCGCGGCGCGTCACCGAGTCAAGTTGCGCGATGCCCTCGAAACGCACCTCCGTCATCAACCCACCAAAGTGTCGAAGAGTCGCATCAAACGATTACGGGGCATCAGGCGGCCACAGTACAGGCTGCGTGTCGACGAGATTCGCGTTTTCTACGACGTGACAGGTTCTGAGGTCTGGATTCTGGCCATCATTCCCAAGGCCGAAGCAGAAGCTTGGTTGAAAAAGGAAGGGACTCCCGAATGAAGACTGCTGCACTCGCCAAGGTCAAAGACGATCTCTCGGGCTTCCTTCGGCGCGCCGAGCGAGAGGAAATCGTGATTACTCGGCATGGCAAACCTGCCGGGATTCTGATCGGCTTCGAGAGCGAAGACGACTGGCTGGACTATCGACTCGAGCATAGTCCTGAGTTCTTGACGCGCATTGCCACAGCGCGCGAGGCGTTGACTCGTGGGCGAGGCGTCCGTCTGGAGGACGCCGAGCGAAAGCCGGCGAAGAAACGGCGCCGCTAGTTGCTGGCCGGGCTAGCCCTAGTGTGCGATTCGTGCGGTGGTCAGGCCGCAGGCGATGACCCCCCCCGAGCCAGCATGGTTTGCCCGTTCAAAACGCCGGCGTGGTCTTGTCCATCACCATGCTGCGGCATTCGAGCACGGCGCCGTCGACCGTGACCGCGACGATGGAGCCGACTTCGGCCATGGTGCCGTGCCTGCTCCCCCGCGTTGAGGCGGATCCGTGAGGCCCGTCGTGCTCGCTGCGCTGCGCGCGCCGGGGTCCCCCATACGCCGGGCGTTCGCCCGGACGCGGGGGTCCCGCAGGGTTGGGGTGGCCCACCCACCGACGAGCTTACTGCCACTACGCCGTGTGTCGGACGGGTAGCTCGCCCGAGAGCTGGCGATGGAGCGCGTCCGGTGCGAGGTCGGCACCGCAGGGCCAAGTCACGGCGCCAAACTCGTCGATGGTCAATTGACCGAACATCAGTGGATCGCGCAGCGGCTCGAAGACCGGACCGAATAGGCGACTCGACAGATCGACCTCACCGCTCGTGCCATCCGAGAACTCGACGAACAGACGCTGGTCGGGTCTGGCCTCGACCTTAACGGGTCGGACGGGCTGGTGACGACTCGTCATAATCCTATTCTAGCGCATCGATCGGCAAGAGGGGCATGTGAGCTTCTGCCCGAGCCCAATCAGCGAGTAATTCGGCGCGATGCTGGGTCGCCCACTCCAGCACCAGTGCCAACGCACGACGGGGGCAAGTACCCCTCGATGACGGCCAGGTTTTCGATGGCGATCTTCGCGGCTTCGCTGCCGTAGTAGGCGTGAAAGTGCGGGGTGGATGATCGTCGAAGTACATCCGAATAGTGATGCCGAAGAAGACGGAGAGGGTGGGCATCGACTTGGCAGTGTTCCACACGTCCTGAGGAGGGCGAGCAAGAAATGCGCTGCGGAGAGGATGACGGGCATTCCGCCTAGTCGCTGAAGGTATGGTGCGCTGAGTCGCAGACGGGGCGCTAGCCGATGCCCTGGTAGATGCTGTTCAACAATGGACCCGCGACGATCAAGTATGCGCTGGCGTCAGCATGAGCGGTAACGCGCATGACTCCCACCCGGGCCTCTCAAAACGCCGGCGTCGTCTTGTCCATCACCATGCTGCGGCATTCGAGCACGGCGCCGTCGACCGTGACCGCGACGATGGAGCCGACTTCGGCCATGATGCCGACGAACGGGGGCTGCCAGGCTTGGTGCTCCCACACGCAGTTGAATTCACCCTGAATGCGCTTGGAGTAGACGCGGCCGCGGCCGGCAGCCCACTGGCGGCCCAAGGTGTCGATCGCCATCGCGACCATGTCCGGCGCGGTCGGGACGCTGCGCGCGCTGACGTTGTTGTCCTCGATCTCCACGACCACGCCATCGGTTCCGACCGCGACCACCAGCTTGCGCTCTGGTCGCGACGCACACGCCAAAAACGCGCGACTCTTTGGCGTCTGCAGACGCTGCACCGCCCAGTGCAGGGGCCAGTGCACGGCCGCGAACGCCTCTCCATCGATGCCGCGCCCAACAACCAGAAAGCGCTCGTCGTCGATACGCGCCACGCCAGTTAGCATGGACGCGCCTGTCACTGGCAGCGGTCTGAGCCAGCGCTTGCCGACCAGCGTGAAGAGCATGGGCGGCTCGCCGCGCCGTTCGCCGACCATGACCGCCAGGTCATCGAGATCCGTCGTGCCGGCCGAGAAAGCCACGGTCGGATCCGGACCCGCTACCAGCTCGCGCGCCCCGTCGCGTGAATACTCGAGGAGCTTGGCGCCTTCTGTGCCAATCAGCCACGACGCCGCCCCCAGGCGCTCGACGAAGCGGATCGAGTCGGGGGGCGGCAAGCCTTCGGCCGGCAGCGGCAGCCAACGCGTACCGTCCCAAAAGGTCGGACCGCGCGTGGTCAAGGCCAGGGCGTTACCGGAGGAATCCCAGGCCACGTTGGTGACCAGGCGATCGTCGCCGGGTGGATGACGAATCGTCCAGTTCGTCTCCACCACCATCTCGCGCGAACGCAGCGCCTCCATGCTGTTCATCCAGCGGCGGCTCGGGCGCGAGGTGTTGGGCTCGGTGCTGATGAGCCAGGGCAGTAGGCTCTCGGCGAACAGGCGGCCGTTTTGCGGCCGATCTTTGCCAACGGGAGAGGTCGCGCGAGACAGCGCCAAATCCAGCGCCAGGCAGGCGGCTTCGCGCTCGCGCATCTCGAAAGCCAACGTCGGTATATCGAGCAGGCTGCGCCGCTCGTTCTGCTTGGCCATGGCCGCTGCGGCAGCGGCCGAGCGGCCCTCGAACATGTTCTCACCGGTCAAGACATAGAAGATGATGGCGCCGAGGCTGAACAGGTCGGACAGCGGCCCGATGTTGCTGCGGTCGTCGTATTGCTCGGGCGCGATGTAGCCGGGCGTGCCCACCGAAACGTTGCCGAACGTGGCCGACATGCCCATAGGCCGCGCGATGCCGAAGTCGGACATCTTGAACAGCTCGGTCTCCCCGGCGCCGCAGCACAGCACGTTGCCCGGGTGCGCGTCGCGATGCACGACCCCTACCGCGTGGATCTCGTCCATGCCCTTGGCCAGAGCCATCACCACGCGCGCCGCTCGCTGCGGGTCGAAGGCGAAGCCGGTCTCGCGCACCGAATACGCGACTCGGTCTTGCAGTGTGGTGCCCTCCACTCCTCCGTGCACGTACTCGAGAGCAATCCAGGGCAGATCCATGGCCTTGCCAAAGGGCTTGAACACCAGCGTGCCGGTGTCGAGCAGCCGCACCACGAACGGCGTCGGCGGTACGCGCTCGTTCAGACGACCGAGCGCCACGGCCTCCTTCTTGATGATGGTGAGCGCGCGTTCCCCGGAGTCCTTCACGATGTGGGGCTGGATGATCTTGATGACCGCCGGCCACTCGCCATCTGGCCCCTGGCGTTTCGCCAGATACGCAACGGCGGTCGCGCCCTCACCCAGCTTGTGCTCCAGGCGGTACGAGATGCCGGGGTGGAAGGCGCTTTCCAGCACCTGGCCCAAGAAGACGTCGCGCACCTCGAGGCTCTGCCGCATCCGCCACTTTCAGCCTACCACGAGGAGACGGTCGCCCACAGCGCAGCAACTGCCAGGAAGGGCAAGGCGATGAGGCCGAGCGGCAGTCTCGTGGGTGATTGGGGCCCCGACCCCCAATCACTGCTACTTGAAAAACGTAGCCCACAGCGCAGCAACCGCTAGGAAGGGCAAGGCGATGAGGCCGAGCCCCACCAGCACTGCACAAGCTACTACCAGCCGATCTCCCCAGGACGGCGGCCTGGGGAGGTCGCCACGGTGTCGCTCGATGAGCTCCAGGTTCTTTTCGTTCGCTTTGAAGGCAAAGTCGAACAGGTCGCCCAGCACCGGAATTGCGCCCAAAACCGCATCGATCGCGATGTTTAGGAGCATCTGCGCCATCACCAGCTTGGGCACGCGCTCTTTGAACGCGACACCGAGCAGGGTGACCGAGACCGTGGCGCTCAGCGCGTCCCCCAGCTCTGGCAATAACAAGCCCAGGATCGGATCCAGGCCGATGCGGACGTCGGTTCCTGGAATCAGGATGGCGCTATCCATGATCCGGGCCAGGCGCTGCGCCCATTCGGGTACGGAAAGACCGCTTCCGGGGGCTTGCGCCAACTGGCCAAGCGCGGGTTTTTCAGGTTCCTTCAAGGGTGATTAGCGATTGGGGAGCGCGTCGGCTGCGCTGATATCCAGTAGCAACGTGACCGGCCCGTCGTTGACGAGTGACACCGACATGTGGGTTCGGAATCGCCCGGTGGCAACCGTTACGCCTTGCTTCCGACACACGGCGCAGAACTGTTCGAACAGTTGCTCGGCTTGCCCCGGCTCCATCGCCCCCACGAAGCTCGGGCGGCGCCCCTTGCTGGTATCGCCGTAGAGCGTGAACTGTGACACCGCTAGCAGCTGCCCGCCGACCTCGAGCAGGCTGCGATTCATCTTGCCCGCGTCGTCGGCGAAGATGCGCAGGTTGAGCACCTTGTCCGCGAGCGTCGTGGCTTGCGCTTGCGTGTCACCGTGGCCCACGCCCACGAGCACGCAAAGCCCCGGGCCAATCTTGCCGACCAGCTCGGCATCGACCGAGACCTCTGCCTCGCTCACGCGCTGCACGACGGCTCGCATCACTCGCTCGGCTGGTTCTTGCCCGAGATACCGCGCAGCTTGCTGGCCGGGCTGAAGACGTATTCAGCGCTCGCCAGCAGTGCCTCGCCTTTTTGGTGCCGCATCTGCTTGCAGGTCGCGGTCCAGGAATTGGTAGTGTAGCTGGTGACCTTGCGTCCACGCTTGGAGCGCTTCACCACCTTCTCGGCCTGCACCGAAACGTCACATGTTTCATGGTTGATGATCAGGTCGGGGTTGATCTTGAAGGTTTGCCCGAGCAGACCTACGACCGCGCCCTTGGGACGCTCGACTCCATCGAGCTTCAGCTTGTCGTCGAGTAAGTCGGTGAGCGCGCTCAAGTCCCGCTGGTTCATGGCATTTTCGAGCTTCTTCAGCACGCCGTGCACCGAGGACAAAAACTGCTTCTGCAGGTTCTTGCTGGTCATGGCGATGCTGCGCTCGCAGCACAAGCCCAGCTGCTCTCCACTGCTCGTCGGCGGCACCGGCTTGCGTGCCGCGCAGCTCTCACCGCCTCGCTCGATCACGCTGCCTGACTCCAGACTGTCGGTCAACGAGCGGTCCTTGCCGACTTCTGGGAAAGCGCCACAGGCGACCTCCCATTGCGTTTCGGTGCACAAGCTCAAGCCGAGCTCACTGCAGTTGCGGAACGCGGCGTCCAGGTTGCTGGTCGCTTCGGGGCGCCGCACGATGCGGAAGGCATCGATCCAGAATTCCTTGCCTTCGGGCGTGCCGGCCGGAACCTGACGAAACTGCGTGCCGGCCCAGGGCTTGCCGAGCGTGGGCCCCACTGGTTTCGGGAGCTCGATGATCGGCGCGCCGCTTCTCGGAGCTTCGGGCGGGGGATCGGCCGGGCTCGGACCGGGCGCCGACGGTGTCGTGCCGGGCGCTGGCGCGGTGTGGGGCTCCTCCAGTCGCTGCGTGATGGAAGGCCGACTACCGGCGCTGCCGGCCGAAGGTGTCGGCCCGCCGCTGAACCAGAGCACGCCCGCCACCGCCACGCCGGCCGTGAGCAGTGCGACGCCCATCAGGCTCACGAAGCTGCGGCGCCGTCGAACGCTGGCGCGCGGGTGTGTAGCCATCGGCGGCACGCCCTGGCTCGAGCTCAGCTCCGTGGGCGCGCTTCCGGCGTCGCGCGTCGACTGTGAGCTCGGCGCCTGACGTGGCCCCGTGCCGTAGCCGCCACTCATCGAGAACGGCTTCTGCGACAGCGAAGAATCCCCGCTGATCTCGCGCGTGGGTCGCTCGTTGTCGCTTACCAGCACGGGCGGACGGATGCTCAGCCGCGCCGGCTCGTTTTTGGCGGCAGCCTCGAGCGCATCCCAAAACGCGTTGGCGTTTGGGTAGCGCTCCCGAGGATCTACCGATAGCGCGGTGGCCAGGACCGCCTCGACCGCGTCACCCGGATCGAAGCCCCGGCCCCGCAGCGTTGGGCGGATCATCTTGTCCGAAGCGGCCACGAACAGCTGAGCGGCGTCCGTGCCTTCCAGTGCCGCAGCGCCGAGCACGCACTCGATCAGGACCAGCGCCAGCGCGAACACGTCGGTCCAGGGCCCGGTGGCGCCGAAACGGCGGCTGAACTGCTCCGGCGCGCCGTACCGCGCCGTGAAAGCTTGCACGGTGCCGCCTGTCTCCTCGAAGGCGCGCGTCACGCTGTCCGATTCCGCCAGCACCTTGGCGATGCCGAAATCGAGCACCTTGATCGTCGGGCTACCGGCCAGCTCAATCAAGAACAGGTTGGCGGGCTTGATGTCGCGGTGGGCGATGCCCATGCCGTGCGCCACGCCGAGCGCCCGCGCGGCGCTGTCCAGCAGCTCGATCGCTTCACCGAGTGTCCGGCCGCCCTGCCCGGACTGCTTCCGCTGCAGGAAATCCCGGTCGAGGGGCGTGCCTTCCAGCCACTCCAGCACCAGGTAAGGCGTCCAGATCTTGCTCGGCGAGACCACCGCCCCGACGTCGAGCGCCTGCACTACGCCGGTGGTGGCGCGAGACAGCTGCAGCAGGAGCCGCCCCTCCGCGACCAAGCTGTCACGGAAGCGATCGCGGTCCGCACCCTGTAGGTCTTTGGGCAGCTTCAGACACTTGAGCGCCACCTTCTCTTCGAAACCCAGGTGGTGCGCCTGGTACACGATGCCGAACCCGCCGTGCCCGACGACCTTGTCGACGCGGTACTTGCCGTCGACCGTGGCATTGACCCATCCAAATGGGTCGTCCTCGGGCTCACTCATCGCTGGGGCTCACTCATCGGCAAGCAAAACACTACCACTAGTCAGTCGGACCTTGGCACCGCCAGATCACGATCGCCGCGAGCAGCGACAAGCCAAGGAAAATTTCCGGCAAGGCCGGCGCCCGCTGCTTTTCGGCTCGCGCGGGTCGCGACCATTTCAGCAGCTTGCCTGCTCGGGGAGGCGGGCGCCGGTGCGGGCGGAGGACCAGGCTAGAGCGATGGGGTTGTGCGAGCATGGCCACCCTGGCCGTGGCCCCCGCTCGGGGTGCTATGGTTCTGCGGCCCGATGGCCACCATCGTCTTCTCCGCGAACCGGTTCGGGGCAGAGAAGCGCATCGAGGCACCCGAGGGTGGCGACTTGGTCGACATCTGCGATCAGCATTTTGCGCCCATCCCGTTTTCTTGCCGTTCCGCCAGCTGCGGCACCTGTCAGGTCGAGGTGCTCGAGGGGGAGGAGCTGCTCGAGCCACAAAACGCCGAAGAGCGCGATTTGCTTCCGCTCCTGGGCGGGAAAGGGCGGCTGGCCTGCCAGGCGCGGGTGCG
>DATEDZ010000042.1:0-2120 GCA_035281385.1 Polyangiaceae bacterium | reverse complement strand
AGTTGAAGTTGTGGATCTTCTGCCAGTTGCCGGTTTCGAGCGCGGAGTGGGCGAGCAGGAGCGCGAGCACGGCGAGCGTGGGCTGCTGGCCTGTGAGGTGCTGGTAGGCCGCGGCCAGCGCGCCCGCCGCGGCTTCGCGCGTGAGCGTCGTCAGCTTGTTCTCGACGATCATCGAAACCTCGCGAGCGCCAAGCTCAGAACGGCTCGAGCAGGCGGACTGAGGCCCGGAAGCTCCTGGGCGAACCATCCCCGCAGCTCCACGGCACGAGTCGCGTAGTCGCCGATCGGCTTGATGGCTTCGACCATCGCTGCCCGGACTTCGGGTGGGAGCGATTCGAGATAGGTGGCGAGTTCCTCGTGGGTCATAGCTCGAGCTCGAAGTTGAGCTGCACCTCGGCATCGCCCGAGCCGCCGCCGACGTTTTCGATGGTCACGTACTTGGAGAAGGCCGGAACGACGATGCCGCTGAGGAGCAGCGCCTGGTCGATCTGAAAAGTGCCGGTCGGGAAAGCAGAGACGGTCGGGTCGGGCGCGCTGAAGAAGCGGATGAAGTTGGTGCTGCCGAGTAGGCTGGTGAGGTCGTCACGGTTGAGAGGCGCGAGGAAGACCTTCTTTCCGAACTTTGGGATACGCGCGACCGGCTCGGCGATGCCGTCGTCGACCAACGTGACGTAGGGCTCGCCGTCGAGGAGCTCCGCAAACTTGGTGGGCGCGAGACCGCCGCCACGATTGCCGCGGGCGAGCAGGACGCTGAGCTTCACGTCTTCGGGTCGGTCCGAACCAGCCGACGCGGTCTCCGGAAACGCCCAAAAGGCATTGATCGAGATCGCATTCATGGGCACCGAAAACGTGGTTCCGGCGATCCAATCGATCAGCACCGTTTCGGTCGCGCCACCCACGCCGTAGGCCACTTCGGCCACGACGTCGAAGCCGCGCGTGGTCCCGGGCCAGTCATTCTCCGAAAAGTCGATGCCCAGGCTGACCGTCCAAACTGTCGGTTCACCCCACTCCGGCAGATTGATGATCCGTTCGCGGTTGGTGCGCTGGGGTCCGAACGGGATGGAGAAGCCAAAGTTGTTGTTGTCGGTCCACACGCCGTGAGGTGTGGGCTGGACGAACACGCTGGCCGTTGGTTCGGGAGCGTCCCCGCGTGTCATCGGTATCCCTTCGGCGGAAGCCGGAGCAGTGCGTGGCGCGACGCGAGTTGCTGGCGAGCAGGTGGCAGCGCCTTCGGCATCACGTGCCGCGCAGCGGCGTGGAGCAGTGGAAGACCGCCTTGCGCGGCCGCCGAGAGCAGCCACTGTCCAGGAACGACCTTGCCGTACTCGGTGACCAGTAGACCCGGCGTTGCCGTCTTCCCCTGCAGCTTCTGCCCGTGCGTTTTCACACGCCTGCGGTGAGCCATCACGTGGTCGAAAATGCGTGCCGTCTTGCGCGCGGCGAGGTCGCCGCGGCTCGCTCGAAGCGCAATTTCGCGCAGTTTCTTCTTCACGCCGGACGCGCGGGTGAGCGCTTGCTTGATTTCCGGGGCTCGCGCCTGCAGAGCCGCCTTTTGTGCCGGTGAGCCAGACGCCAGGATGGACCGCGCCTGATTCTTCAGCTGCGATGCGCTATCGATCGCCGAGATGGCCTGGTTCGCGGTCGCGTACGCTGCTGCTGCCGGGACGCCGACCGGCGGAAACACGACGGCGGCTGCTCCAACGGCCGCACCGGTGATCTTGCTTTGAACGACGCTCTTGACGGTGCTCGCAACCTGGGAGACCAGCTTCGACTTCGCTACCTTCTTGACGGCGTTGATGAAGCTGCCCGGCCAGCCGCCCACGCGAACGCCTTGACCATGCTCCCTGCGGTGCCACTTCTTGAGCGCGGCCGCGATCGGGCGCAGGTCGACCTGGGCGGTTACGGTCTGGGGAGCCGTGCCCGCTGCCTGGACGTGGACGAGAGCCTTGAGGAAGTGTCCCTCGCGCCAGTAGCGACCTTTCATGCTGACGCCAGAAGGCGCGACCCGCAGCTGGAAGCTGTCGTCTTGGCCGATGATCTCGTGACCGAAGCAGCCGACTGCCGGCAGTTCCTCCGGCATCGCTTCGAAGGTCGAAATGGCTGGAAAATACAGGTCGACC
>DATEDZ010000041.1:0-4348 GCA_035281385.1 Polyangiaceae bacterium | reverse complement strand
CTGGCTCGAGCCCGAAAGGCAGCCAAGAACGCTCGAAATCTCCGCCTCGGATAAGCAGGAGAAGAAGTGGCGTACCGCCGCATCCTTCGGATCGACAGCGGACACGGCGTCCGGGCCAGCGGGCAGCTGGGCAAGCTGGGGGCCGCTGAGGAGCCTGGTCGCGAGAATCGGGATGAGCGCGGTGACGACGCCCATGAGCTCGTCGACCCGGCGAGCCTTCATGAGCTCTTTGGCCTCGGCGATGCGGCGCTCGTGCTCGCGATCGAGTAGAGCCTGGTACTTCTCGAACATCGTCCAGTTCTGGTGCTCGGCTTTGCTGCGGGCCTCCCGTTCGCGCTCGAGCTCGGTGGCCAGCCTGCCGATCAGGACTTCACCGCCGCTGATGAAGAGGCGGTGGACGTTTTCGTCGTGGCGCATGCTGTGCGCAATCACGCCCTTTTCGGTGGGCGGCTCGGAGTCCTCGCCCTGCTTCGACAGGTGGAGGCCGGGGCGGACCAGGAACGCGTGCTGGCTTTCGTGGTCCTCACTCTGGCCGCGGAAAGCGTAGACGACGTAGCGCTGCGGGATGCCCGTCATGCGCGACTGCACGTCGCGCTGCGCCGCGTCCTGGATCTCCTGGGCGAGCTCCTCGGGGTTGCGGCCGCTGTCCGACTCGTTGCGCCAGATGTCGAGACGTTCGGCGTGCTCGCCCTCGATCTTGTGGATGAGCTCGAAGCGGCCGATCGCGCCCGCCTCGGTCACGTCCGACAGGATGCGCGTGAGCCATTTGACGAGGTTTTGGCTGGGCGCCGTCATCAGGCTGCCTCCGCCTGATCCGATTCGCTCGAGGCTGCGCGCACGCCCACGTAGTAGAGGACAAGGCCAACGCCCACGATGGTCAGCGGGATCCAGAGGACCTTGAGGAGGCCCCGTCCGACGCCCTGGGCGGTGTCCGTGATCGCCTCGCCCGCCTTTTCGGTCGACGACTTCTCGGGCGGCGCATCGACGGTCGGAACGGCGGCGCTGTCGAGGATCCAATCCGCGCCGATCGGGCAGTTGGCGCTGCTCTGGAGTTGAACGGCGGCGCCGACCCGCACGGGCCACGCCATGTCCCGCAGCTGGCCGCGGTAGGCAAAGCTGACCTCGAGCCAGACGAATTCGCCGGAGCCGACCATCGGCGAGATACCGGGCAGCTCTTCACGCCGTCGCGCGGTCAGCGGAAACGAGAGCCGCTCTTTCGAGACGCGCTCGAGCTTGATCAGGTCGGCTGTCGCGCTGCGTGTCGTGCCCTGGGATGGCAGCACCGGATCGAACGGCATGCCGCCGAACCACTTGGAAAATGTGGCGGCGAGCGTGTCCTTGAGCTCGTCGGGAGTCGGGTTGTCCCGGAGGGTGCGCACCAGAATCCAGCGGTTGACCTTGCCGGGGAATAGCGGAGCGCGGTTCTGCTTCTGCCACTCCTCGACATCGATGCCGGGGCAGCCCAGGTCACCGATGGTGGTCATGGGGCGCCTCCCGCGAGCTCGGAGACGAAGCTCGAGCGCATCTGGGCCGTCGCGTCGTCGAGCTGAGCCCGCGTGCCCGTGGTGAGGCGGAGCTTGCCGTCCCGGATGTTGACGCCGAAGCGCAGGCCATCTTCGCGGGCGACGTCGAGCGTGTCGTCGCTGTAGCGGGTGAGCTCGTACTTCAGGCCGTTCAGGGTCACCATGCGCTGCGAGCGAATGGTCTTGCTCGTCACGATGGCGACGAACGCAAGCACGGCAGCGGCGATGAGGGCGCTCTTGTAGATCATGAGCCCCTACCGGCGCCGTTTGGTCCTGAAGCTTCCCCAGACGAGGCCAACGGCGGCGAGGCCGAGGAGGAGGGCGGCGCCTCCACCGGCACCGCGATCGGGGGACGCGGGGCCGCCGGGCGCGCCAGCGCCGTCGCGGCTAAAGGGCCGAAGGCCTCGAACAGCGCGGTGACGGCGCGCTTGTACTTGTCGCGATTGCCGGTGAAGTACCGGGGCGGCGTTGCGAGTGCGTCGACGAAGGTGGCGGGGTTCTCGCTGTGCAGGCCTTGCCACCAGTGCGGGCGACTGCGCAGGACCTTGAGGTAGTCGAGCGCGCCACTAGTGGGGTCCTCATATGCCCGAAAGTTGCAATGTGGATCAGGAGGGTCGAAGAAATGCTCGACACCCTGCGCGTCCACCTCGGAGCAGCGGAACTGCACGATGCGCGGGTAGTCGGCGGCCGCCTTGATGTTGCCGAAATTGAAGTTGTGGATCTTCTGCCAGTTGCCGGTTTCGAGCGCGGAGTGGGCGAGCAGGAGCGCGAGCACGGCCAGCGTAGGCTGCTGGCCTGTGAGCTGCTGGTAGGCCGCGGCCAGCGCGCCCGCGGCGGCTTCGCGCGTGAGCGGCGTAAGCTTGTTCTCGACGATCATCGAAACCTCGCCAGCGCCAGGCTCAGAGCGGCTCGAAGAGGCGGGTTCAGCCCCGGAAACTCCCGGGCAAAGCGCTCGCGGAGCTCGACGGCACGGGTCGCGTAGTCGCCGATGGGCTTGATGGCTTCGACCATCGCTGCCCGGACCTCGGGCGGAAGCGATTCGAGGTAGGTGGCGAGCTCCTCGTGGGTCATAGCTCGAGCTCGAAGTTGAGCTGCACCTCGGCATCGCCCGAGCCGCCGCCGACGTTCTCGATGGTCACGTACTTAGAGAAGGCCGGAACGACGATGCCGTTGAGAAGGAGCGCCTGGTCGATCTGAAAAGTGCCGGTCGGGAAAGCCGAGACGGTCGGGTCGGGCGCGCTGAAGAAGCGGACGAAATTGGTGCTGCCGAGCAGGCTGGTGAGGTCGTCACGGTTGAGAGGGGCGAGAAGGAGCTTCCTCCCGAACTTCGGGATACGAGCGACCGGCTCGGCGATGGCGTCGTCGACCAGCGTGACGTAGGGCTCGCCATCGAGGAGCTCGGCAAACTTGGTGGGAGCGAGACCGCCGCCACGATTGCCGCGGGCGAGTAGGATGCTGAGCTTCACGTCTTCGGGCCGGTCTGAACCAGCCGAAGCGGTCTCTGGAAATGCCCAAAAGGCATTGATCGAGATGGCATTCATGGGCACCGAAAACGTGGTTCCGGCGAGCCAATCGATCAGCACCGTTTCGGTCGCGCCACCAACGCCGTAAGCCACCTCGGCCACGACATCGAAGCCGCGCGTGGTGCCGGGCCAGTCATTCTCCGAAAAGTCGATGCCGAGGCTGACCGTCCAAACTGTCGGCTCGCCCCACTCCGGCAGGTTGATGATCCGTTCGCGGTTGGTGCGCTGGGGTCCGAACGGGATGGAGAAGCCAAAGTTGTTGTTGTCAGTCCACACGCCGTGAGGTGTGGGTTGGACGAACACGCTGGCGGTCGGTTCGGGAGCGTCCCCGCGCGTCATCGGTATCCCTTCGGCGGAAGCCGGAGCAGCGGGTGACGCGACGGGAGTTGGTGGCGAGCCGGCGGTAGCGACGTCGGCACCACGTGGCGCTCCGCAGCGTGGAGCAGCGGAAGGCCGCCTTGTGCGGCCGCCGAGAGCAGCCACTGTCCAGGAACAACCTTGCCGTACTCGGTGACGAGGAGGCCCGGCGTCGCCGTCTTCCCCTGCAGCTTCTGGCCGTGCGTCTTCACGCGCCGGCGGTGTGCCATCACATGGTCGAAAATGCGCGCCGTCTTGCGCGCCGCGAGGTCACCGCGGCTCGCTCGAAGCGCAATTTCGCGCAGTTTCTTCTTCACGCCGGACGCGCGCGTGAGCGCTTGCTTGATTTCCGGGGCTCGCGCCTGCAGAGCCGCCTTTTGTGCCGGTGAGCCAGACGCCAGGATGGAGCGCGCCTGATTCTTCAGCTGCGATGCACTATCGATCGCCGAGATGGCCTGGTTCGCGGTCGCGTACGCGGCAGCCGCCGGGACGCCGACCGGTGGGAACACGACGGCGGCTGCTCCCACGGCCGCACCGGTGATCTTGCTTTGAACGACGCTCTTGACGGTGCTCGCAACCTGGGAGACCAGCTTCGACTTCGCCACCTTCTTGACGGCGTTGATGAAGCTGCCGGGCCAGCCGCCCACGCGAACGCCTTGACCATGCTCCCGGCGGTGCCACTTCTTGAGCGCGGCCGCGATCGGGCGTAGGTCGACCTGGGCGGTTACGGTCTGGGGCGCCGAGCCTGCTGCTTGGACGTGGACGAGTGCCTTGAGGAAGTGCCCCTCGCGCCAGTAGCGACCCTTCATGCTGACGCCAGAAGGCGCGACCCGCAGCTGGAAGCTGTCGTCTTGGCCGATGATCTCGTGACCGAAGCAGCCGACTGCCGGCAGTTCCTCCGGCATCGCTTCGAAGGTCGAAATGGCTGGAAAATACAGGTCGACC
>DATEDZ010000040.1:0-7196 GCA_035281385.1 Polyangiaceae bacterium | reverse complement strand
GTGCGCTGGATGGCCTACGACTCGCTCGGCCGCATGATCCTCAACGTCGACCCCCACGCGACCACGACCGCGACCTACAGCGAGACGCCATCGCACGCCGCGGGGATCAGAGCCTGGCACTACGTGTACAACGACGCCGGCGATCTGGTCGGCACTTCCGATGCGCGCGGCTGCGGCCAGAACTTCGTCTATGACGGTGCTGGGCGCCTGAAGGCCGAAGACTATTCGCCCTGCGAGAAGGAACAGGCGAGCTATGTTGCGCCCAATCTCACGACCGGGGCCGGCTACGAGGTTTTTTACGAGTATGACGACACGGTCTCGACCGTCGTCAGTGCACCCAGCGGCCTCGTCGAGACATCCGACCACTTCAAGGGCCGGCTCAAGGCCGTCCACGACCGCGCTGCCACCACCTGGTTCAACTACGACGCGCGCGGTCGCACCACCACGACCTACCGCAAGGTCAGCTACGTGGGCGCGCCCCAGACCACGGTCGCGGGACGCTATGTCGATCGCTGGTACAGCAAGGACTTCTTCTATGACGCGGCGGATCGCCCCGTCGAGGAAACCACCGGCGTCGCAAGCGACAGCGAGCTCCGGGCCACTGACGAAACCAGCTCTGTCAAGACCGCGTACACCGACCGCGGCACGCTGAAGCACGTCGACTCGAGCTACGGCATGCTCGTCTCGAGCATCAAGCGCTCCGCCGACGGTCTCGTCGGACAGCTCACGTTCGGTGACGCGGCCGCTACCCAAACAGCGATGCGCTACGACAGCCGGCGCCGGCTCTCGAGCGTCCAGACCTTCCGCTCGGAAGCCAGCCTCTGGTCCACGCCGCCGCCCTCCATCTCCCCGGTGCCCGGCGCGAGCGACGCCACGCGCCAGCTCCTGCTGCAAGATCTCGACTACTCCTACGACGTTGTCAACAACCCGGTCGAGATCCGCGACTGGCGCACCGCCGACGAGTGGCCCGACGGAGCCAAGCCTTCGACGCGCCGCATGGAGTACGACGACCTCTACCGCGTCACACGCGTCGACTACGAGTACCCGGGCGGCTTTGACGACTCGGTCTCGCCCTACGCCAGCGAGATCGCTGGCTCGAACGCGGACCCGCGTCGCCCTATCCCGTCCGGCCATCGTCTGTTTCCGCGCCGTCCTCTCTGGCACAGCTACAACTACGACTGGCTCGGGAACACCACCAAGACCGACGACGACCAGCACGCTTTCTGGGATCGCTCGCTCGGCGCTGTCACCAACAGCTCGACCAAGCCGTATCAGTTCAACGCAGCTGCCCAGTCGAGCCAATACGGCGGGTCGATCATCAGCAGCAACGTCTTCTATGACGCGGCCGGCAACCTCGCCGGCCTACAGGTTGCCCGAGGCACAGCAAACTGCGCCCCCAATCTCGCAGTCTGTAGCTCTCGCTGGTTTTACCATTGGGATGAAGTGGGCCGCCTAGCAACCGCCCGTCGCCTTGAAGGATCCGGTCCTTCTGGTTCAGGACCTTGGTTTGACTATCTGTACGACGCAAACGACGAGCGTGTCGTCAAGCAGGTCTTCTATGTCGGTGGGGACGCGACCAAGCTATCTACCCTGTACATCTTCGATTCCCTCGAAATCCGCCGCTCCGAATTCAACATCACGACGCTCCAATATCCCATCAACTCCGACACCGAGGTCGCCTACCTCTCGGCAAGCGGCACGCGCCTCGCGCGCCTGCACCTCGAGCCCCCCGCAAAAGGTGAACCAAGACTCACGACAGAGGCCGACCCGGAGCTCTACGCCCCGAACCTCCACGTGCTCCTCACCCTGCCCGACCACCTCGGCTCGAGCAGTCTGATCATCGACCACGCGACGAGCGAGCTCGTCGAAGCGCGGACGTACCAGCCGTACGGCGCGACCGAGAGCGACTACCGACCGGAGCGGTGGAAGGGGTTCCGGGAGGATTATGGGTTCACCGGTAAGGAAGAAGACATCGAGGTCGGGCTGCAGTACTTCGGCAAGAGATATCTGAGTCCGTACTTGGGGCGGTGGATTTCGGCGGATCCGGCGGGGATCCACACGCCTGGCGAAGCCGACTGGAACCTCTACGCCTATGTTAGCGGTCGGCTGCTTCGGAGCGTTGACCCTCAAGGGCTGACCCCGCCGGAGTATCGCGCCGAGATCGCAATCGGACAGCTCAAGGACGCGCCGCGCATCCTCACGGAAAAGTGGAACGCTCTAAATCGCCGAGTCGAGACAGCAGCGCGCAACGCCTTTTTCAAGGTCTGGGGGACGAGCGAGCAGCAGTCGAAAGCGAACTACGAGAAGTCGAAGCAGCTTCAGGACAACAGAGGGCAATCGTCGCGCGTTCAGGTCAAGCAAGGGTACAGCGCGCCACTCGATGACGTGGTCAAGGGGACGGGGCCTGCCGCGAGCACGGTATGGCTCATGTTCATGGGTGGGATGAGGTTTGGTCCTGCCGCGCCTGCAGTGGCCACAACATCTAGCGGTGCGCTTTCACGCGTTGGTGATCTTGCAAGCATCGCGGAGCGGGCTAGGACAGCACTCGGAATCCAGGAAAACTTCTCCGTAAACGTCGCGGTCTTTGAGGTGAAAGCTGGCGAGTCATACTACTACGTTGCAGCTAGGAGCCTGCGTGGTGCAAAGGGCGAGTTCCCCGAAGGAACCTATTTCGGCCACTCCGAAAGGATCGCCGACAAGGTCCGGGCCGATCTTGGAGTGGAGAAAGCACAGGTCACAAGGATCTTCTCGGAACGTGCGCCATGCTCCAATCCCGGGGCGTACTGCTCGAAGATGATTGGTGAGAATTATCCGGGCGCCGAAGTGACGACAGTGACCAACGCGGCAGGCAAAGAAGGTGAACAAGCCATCAAGGGCTTCTACGATGCACGAGCCCAGGCTCAGGCAGCGAAGAAGGAGTAGCGATGTTCGAGATAGCAGACATCGTGAAGGCTTTGCTGCAGCTGTCGGACTTGTCTGTTGCCGAGTTTGAACGCGCTTGCGTAGCAAGAGCTTGGGCAATTTCGAAGCCGATGCAGGGCTTGGTTGAGGCCGCAGCAAGCTACCCAGTTATACTGGACACTATTATCGCGCCACCGCTTGTGCTTTGCCCATTCTGGAGCGTTGAGGACTATCCTCGCGCACAATGGCGCGAACGGCTTCGAGCGAGCTTCGAGCAAGCACTTCGGGAAGTGGTTGCTGATTTCAGAGAGCCAGATGATCGTGGCGAATGGGGAAGGGGCGCTTGGGCATTTGCAGGATGGTTAGGAGGGGCTGTCGTCGTCAGCGTGGAAGAGACAAACTATGAGGACGCGCGCGTGCCATTTCTTGTGTTGGCTTGCTCGTCGCGCGATTCGGAAAAACAAATTCCAGGCGGACTAACAGCAAGGTGTTTTTCTGGACTGGACGATGCGGATTGACCAAAACTCGATCAGGAATGACCCATCCGGAGCTGGCGGCTGGCGAGCAGATGTTAGGGGCTGAATTGACATCGTAGAGCCTCGCAGGACTGATATCGTACGAATTTGGTGAGATTGCAGCGGTGAGGTCGTAATTCAGGACCGAAACTGTCGTAACTCCAGAGAGTGAGCGCTGGCTATGAAACGGCCAACGCCGTCGCAACCACGAGGCAATTACGACGGCGTTAGCCGGATGAAACGTGGGGCGTAGGGTCGCCGGCTACTGCGGTAAGTCGACCTCCTTGCGCCAATGTGGCTGCAAAAGGACGCGGTTGATCTGCTTGAGCTCGATGGTCTTGGTGCGGTCGCGCACGGCCTCGAGCAGGGCGCTGAGGCAGAAATTTCTGGCCTTACGCAGGCCGCCTTCGGACGAGCGGACGATGAGGCTGAGCGCATCGTCGGTGAAAGTGCTGTGGGCGAGCGCCGCCTCGTCGAGCTCGGCCCGGATGAATTCGGCGACGCTGTCGGGGGCCAGTTTCCGGAGCAAGACCGAGTAAGTGACGCGGTTTCTGAGGTCTTCGTTCACGGTCAGAGCGAGCTTGCTGAGTAGCTCCGGCTGGGCGACAAGGACCAGGCAGTGGTTCTTGGGAAAATCCTCGAAGAGCAGGCGGATTCTGCGCAGGGCCGAGACGTCCATCAGGTGCGCGTCGTCGATGATGGGCGCCAGCATCTTGCCGGCGGCGTTGAGGCGCCGGGCCTCCTCGATGAGGCGCCGCTCGCAGCGCACGTCGATGCCCTCGGTTTCGATCTGGAAGGCCTCGCACAGGATGCGCAGCGTGCTGTGGAGGTGTGGAGCGTCCGGTTGACGACCGGCGTGATGAGCCGCTTGGGGTCGTATTGGCAAAGCGCGTGCTTGATCACGCTCTTGCCGGTGCCCGGCTCGCCGACGACGACGCAGAAGCCGCCCTGCTGGCAGTGCACGCGCAGGATTTCGACGACCTCGCGCTGATGGGGCAGAAGCGTGAGGTTTTCCGCAGAAAACGGGTCTTTCGTTAGCCCGAAGTGAGCGCGGATCATGGCCGGCCTCCCGCCAGCGTGGGCCCGGGGGCGGGGCGCTGCGCGCTCACGACTCCACCTCGCTGACGTCGTACGACTGCGGAGCGGCGGCCTTGCCTGACGCCGACTTGGAGGGTTTTCGATCATTGGCAACGAAATCGCAGGGGCGCGCCTCGCCCATGCGCTCGCCCTTGAAGTACACGATCGCGCCGTCGAATTTCAAGCGGTCGAAGCGGATTTGCACCTTACGACCGCGCAGGTCGCGTGGGGCTTCGAAGCGGGTGTTCTTGAGCGAGAAGGTGTTGTCGGCCAGCACGCTGCGTTCTTGCTCGACGAAGAACAACTCATCGCTGACGTCGCCCGGCGACAGAAACCGGATGCGAGGCAGGTCGAGCGCGAGGCGGTCGAGCGGCTTCATGCCGAGCGAGCCGTGCTCGCGCTGGTGGTACTGGTCCTCGACCCAGCTCCAAAACGCGCGGTTGAGCGCTTCGAGGCTCGACAAGTCGAGCTTTCGGGCGAGAAAGCTCTCGCGCACCGTGCGGAAGAAGCGTTCGATCTTCCCCTTCGCCAAAGCTGTCAACTACACATGATGCAAGCAGTGCGTCGCGCCTTGTCCGGGTAACCCATCCATTTCATCCGTTGCTTGGGCGCTCCTTTGAACTGAAGGCAGTTCGCCAGACCTGGGGTGAAGACCGGGTCTTCTTCTACGAGGAGGGGCGCCTTCGCGGCATGCCGGCGACATGGACGGATGCCGTGCTGCCGCCTGCATTCGTCGTGCTGGCAGCGGGGCGAGCACATTTCCGCCCGGAGGATTTGCTGCGCCTTGCGGAGCTGGTGGACGGCGTCAGGACGCTGAAAGCCCACGGTGCGCCCGTTGCAAGGGCGGAGGCGCAGAGCGGGAAGTCCGTGTTAAGTGAATTACGCCAGAATCGTAAACCAAAAAACGCCGGGAGCTTGCGTAAAGAGAGAGGCCCGAGGGCGGTGCGAGCTGAAATATCGGCTATAAATGACCAACATAAGTTGCAAAAGAGCAAGGACCGCAAGGCGAAGAAGTCTTGACGCTTTTCGCGATGTGGCGTAATTATATTTACACATGGCTCAAAAACGTGCCGGTGATCCCAAGGCCGATACGCTGCGCGAACAGGGCGTGCTCAACGGGCATGCCGGTCAGGTGAGCGACAAGCTTTTTGCGGAGCACGAGTTCTTTGATGCTCGCGACGCGGTGCAAGTCAAATACGAGATGGTCCGGCGAGTCGAAGCGGAGGGAGCGTCGGTGACGGAAGCCTCCGCAGCCTTCGGCTTTTCGCGGCCGTCGTTCTACCAAGCGCAAGAGGCACTGCGGCTTCACGGTCTGTCGGGATTACTGCCCCGGAAGCGCGGCCCACGAGCGGCTCATAAGCTGAGCGAAGAGGTGGTCGAATTTCTTTTGAAGGCGCGGGATAAAGACCGTGACGGCTCCGCTCTTGAGCTCGCGAAGCGAGTGGAAGAGCGATTTGGTATCCGCGTGCACCCGCGCAGCATCGAACGTGCCCTCGCACGTCAGAAAAAAAAACGGCAATGACCGCCGCTGCCCCAGGCACTTCGAGCGGCGGCGACAGCGAGCTGCACCACCGCTACGAACGCCTGCGCAGCATCGCGCTTGGCGAAGGCGCGGCGGGCTCTGGCGAAGCTGGGCTTGCGCTGCTGATGCGCCGTGGAGTCCGGGCGTGGCTCGAAGCAGCGCTTGCGGCGCCACCGCTGGTGCAATCGCCCCCGTTGTCGAACGGGCACCGGATCCCATCAGACGTGCATGGGGAGCTCGTGAGAATCGTCGCATCAATGGCACTCACTGCAACTGAACAGGAGGAGCGAACATGACATCAGACCCGACAGGCAAGGTCCGAGCTGAACATCTGAAACGCAGCGCTTACCTGTACGTGCGACAGTCGTCGCTGCGGCAGGTCTTCGAAAACACCGAGAGTACGGAGCGACAGTACGCGCTCAAGCAACGCGCGATCGCGCTTGGCTGGGCCCATGATCAGATCGTCGTTGTTGATAGCGACCAGGGGCAGTCGGGCGCGTCCTCGGTCGATCGAATAGGCTTCCAGAAACTCGTGACGGAAGTAGGCATGGGACGCGCGGGCATCGTGATGGGTTTGGAGGTTTCGCGTCTCGCACGCAACTCGACGGACTGGCATCGATTGCTCGAGATCTGCGCGCTGACGGGCACACTCATCCTGGACGAAGACGGTACGTACGACCCGGCCCACTTCAACGACCGGCTGCTTCTCGGGCTCAAGGGAACGATGAGTGAGGCTGAACTGCATCTGCTGCGCGCGCGGTTGATCGGTGGAATGCTGAACAAGGCGCGACGAGGGGAATTGCAAACGCCGCTGCCGGTCGGTCTCGTCTACGACGGAACCGGGAAGGTTGTGCTCGACCCGGACAAGCAGGTCCAGCACACCTTGCGCACGTTTTTCGAAACGTTTCGCCGAACTGGCTCAGCGATGGCGACGGTCAAGGAGTTTCGCAAGCAGGGCCTGCAGTTTCCGCGTCTGGTGCGGCATGGGCCGCACCAGGGCGAGGTGATCTGGGGTGAGCTGGCGCATCATCGTGTGCTCTGGTGTTACGGCGCACGTCTGATGACGTGACCAGGGGCAGAATCACGCAGGCAGCATGATGGGATCGCGGTGGTGCGAAGGGGGTGTTCCCGGCGCCGACATGGATTGGGCCGTTTCAGCGTCGATGATGTAGAGGCGCGCC
>DATEDZ010000039.1:0-30680 GCA_035281385.1 Polyangiaceae bacterium | reverse complement strand
AGTGCAGCGGAGAGGACTTGAACCTCCAAGCCAGTTACGGCGCCAGCACCTCAAGCTGGTGTGTCTGCCAGTTCCACCACCGCTGCGTTGGGTAGTGAGCAGGGCTCGGGCCCCGCGGCATCCTCAAAGGGTGCGGGGGTTTACCCCAGGGCTAGGGGAGGCTGCAAGCGCTGACGGAAGACCTGTCTCAAGCCGCGAGCGGGCGGCAGAAGGCGAGCGGGCGCCGCGTCTTGCTATGGCTTTTCGAGAGGGCCGCGGCGACGGCCAAGCCCTCGAAACGTGAGCTGTTCCACCCCGGCGGCGAATGTCCCAAAGGCCGCGCTGCTCCAGCTGGGCTAAAGGCCGCCGAGCGCCGGAACGCCCACACGCCAGGCCGGCCGCAGAACCACTGAACGGAGATCCAGCATTTGGCGCCGACTGATGTCATTTCGATAACCCGCTCAGCAGGGCGCGCCGAGAGGTGCTCCAGTCGCCGAGCGGCCGGGTAACCGTGACCGTTCCCACGCCAGCGTCCGCTTCGCTGCTGCGCCCACCCTTTCTCAACTGCAACTCGACTTACATTTGGAATCCAAGATCGTGGCAAGAAAGACACCGAGTCCAATTGGGTCGCCTCGGAGCATTGCTTCTTGGATTCAAAATGTAAGTCGAGTTGACGGGGAGAAAAGGCTTGGGGTGGGTCGTGGGTGGGCCGGGTCGAGGGCGCCAAGCGCCTGAAACCTTCGGTCCAGCGTCCCTCGTTACACGATCTGCGACAGCCCCCGGAGTGGGCCTCGAGCCCCGGACGCGCCTCGCTCATGCCGCGTCGATCTTGAGCTGGCAGCGCTGGCCTCAGAGAAACAAACCTGAAATATTCGCGAAGCTCCCGGGACCCTGGGAGCGCGATTGGATGCTCGAGGAAGCCGGCGGCGATGAAATTCCACGGCTATGACCCGCAGAACGGGCCGTTTTTCGACGAGATTTTCGAGGCTCCGGACAGCCCACGGCACGGCTGCGCCCGGCTAGTCAACGGCATCAATGGCTTGCCCGAGGGCGAGCTGCTCGGCCGGCAAGCCGCAGCCGAGCGCGCGCTGCTCAGCATGGGCATCACTTTCACACTGAAGGGCGAGGCCGAGCGGATTTTCCCGTTCGACATCATCCCGCGCATCATCTCGGCCAGAGAGTGGCAGCGCCTCGAGCGGGGTTTGGAGCAGCGCATCGAAGCGCTGAACCTGTTCATCGCGGACGTCTACGGCGAGCAGAAGATCATCAAGGACAACGTGGTGCCGGCCGCGCTCGTCAAGACCTGCGCGGACTACCGGCCGCAGTGCGAGGGCGTAAAGCCGCCGCGCGGCATCTGGTGTCACATCACCGGCACCGATCTGGTTCGGGACAACAGCGGCGAGTTTTACGTGCTCGAGGACAACCTGCGCTGCCCCTCCGGGGTGAGCTATGTGCTCGAGAACCGTCAGGTGCTCAAGCGCACCTTCCCCAAGATCTTCGAGAGCCTGCGCGTACGCCCGGTCGACGACTACCCACTGCGTTTGCTCGAGACGCTGCGCCACCTGGCGCCGGACGCGGTGTCGGATCCGCGCGTGGTGGTGCTGACGCCGGGGCGTTACAACAGCGCGTACTACGAGCATGCGTTCCTGGCGCAGCAGATGGGTGTGGAGCTGGTCGAGCCTTACGACCTCGTCGTGCGCGACGGCTTCCTGCAGATGCGCACGACCGCAGGCCTGCAGCGCGTGGACGTGGTCTATCGGCGCGTCAGCGATGATTTCATGGATCCGCTGGCGTTTCGGCCCGAGTCGCTGCTGGGTGTGCCGGGGATTTTCGAGGTTTACCTGAAGGGGCGCGTGGCGCTGGCCAACGCTCCGGGCACCGGCGTGGCCGACGACAAGGCCATCTACCGTTATGCGGACAAGATCATCAAGTATTACCTCGATCAGGACATCATCATCCCCAACGTGCCGACCTACGTGTGCACGGACGAGGATGATCGCAAGTACGTTCTTTCGCACCTGGAGGCGTTGGTCGTGAAGGCGACTGACGGTGCGGGCGGCTACGGTATGCTAGTGGGACCCCACTCGACGGCTGCGGAACGCACTGACTTCGCCGAGCGCATCAAGCAGAATCCGCGCGGCTACATCGCGCAACCGACGCTGTCGCTGTCACGCGTGCCGACCATCGTGGGTGACAGCATCGAGGGCCGGCACGTCGACCTCAGGCCGTACGTGCTCTATGGCCGCGAGATCCACGTCAACCCCGGCGGCCTGACGCGCGTCGCCCTCAAGAAGGGCTCGCTGGTCGTCAACTCCTCCCAGGGCGGCGGCAGCAAAGACACCTGGGTGCTGGCCTCATGACCCACCAGCCCTTCGGGTCCCTCGCGACCTCTAGCCACCTGCTGGTTTCCTGGGGATTAAACAGGGAGAAGGGGTGGCGGGGAGATCGGAAAGAGCAGATCAGTTGGCGCCGCCGCGATACGTCGTGTGCGTCGCTCCCTAAGCCGCGTATCGCCCGCTCACCCCGACTCAGCGTGCCGAGTTTCGACGCAAGCGTGAGAACAGGGCTGCGCCAAAAAATCTCCCCGTCTCCCCGCCTCCCTGTTGATTCGCTCGTGTGGAGCACCACATGTTGAGCCGGGTGGCCGACGCGATTTATTGGGCGAGCCGGTATGTGGAGCGGGCCGAGAACGTGGCGCGCTTCATCGACGTGAGTCTGAACTTGA
Organism: Polyangiaceae bacterium; assembly: GCA_035281385.1. Classification (GTDB taxonomy): domain Bacteria; phylum Myxococcota_A; class Polyangia; order Polyangiales; family Polyangiaceae; genus PMG-095. The sequence continues at coordinate 27,976 of DATEDZ010000039.1, read as the reverse complement.
TGCTGGAGAGCTCGGCGCACGGCGAACGCGACTGGGCGTCACTCGTGCACACCAGCGGCGATCAGGAATTCTTCGAGAAGAAGTACGGTCAGGCCACGCCCGCCAACGTCACGCAGTTTCTCACGTTCGACGACGAGTACTCGAGCTCGATCCTTTCGAGCGTGGCGCGCGCCCGAGAAAACGCGCGCAGCGTTCGCGACATCATCTCGCGCGAAATGTGGCAGGAGCTGAACGAGTTCTACTTGATGGTCGTGCAAGCCGCACGGCCTGGTGTAGAGCCCGAGGACCTGATCGACTTTTGCGCCCGCGTGAAACGCGCCGGAATTTATTTCGAAGGCGTGACCAACGCCACGCTCTCGCGCGGCGAAGCTTTTCACTTCGCTCACCTGGGCCGCATGCTCGAACGCGCCGACAAGACCTCGCGCATCCTGGACGTGAAGTACTTCTTGCTTTCACCGGCCCAGAGCCAGCCGCCGAAGTCGCAGACTCAGTCGCAGCGGCCGAGTCAGTCCCTGAAGGCGCCAGCTCAGTCCCAGAAGCAGACGCAAAATGGCACCTTCACGAACGCCGATCAGGTCGGTTGGGTCACGCTGCTCAACTCGGCCAGCGCGCTGCAGATGTATCGGCAAGTACATCACGTCACCACCCCCGTTTCGGTGTCCGAGTTCCTGCTGCTGAACCGCGACTTCCCGCGTAGCATCTTGCGCTGCGTGCGTCGCGCTGACGAGAGCCTGCACTGCATCACCGGCGGCTCGCCGGGCGCTTTCCAGAACGAGTCGGAGCGGCTGCTCGGGCGGCTGCGCTCCGAGCTCGACTACGCCAAGATCGAGGAAATCATGGAGCGGGGGCTGCACCAGTACGTCGACGCGCTGCAGGTGCAGCTCAACGACGTGGGCAGCGCCGTTCAGAAACAATTTTTCGAGCTTTAATCCAATGTCCATCCGCGTCGCGCTCAGTCACCGTACGACCTATCGCTACGAAAAGCCGGCGCTGCTCGGCTCCCAGGTCGTACGCCTGCGTCCTGCCCCGCACACGCGCACGCCGCTGCTCAGCTACTCGCTGCAGATCGAGCCGAAGCAGCATTTTCTGAACTGGCAGCAAGATCCGCAGGGTAACTTCCTGGCGCGCGTGGTCGTACCGGAGCGCACCAAGCTGTTCTCGGTCAGCGTGGATCTGGTCGCGGATCTGGAGGCCATCGACCCGTTCGACTTCTTCCTGGAGGAGAGCGCGGAGAAGTACCCTTTTGACTACGCGCCGGCGCTCGCGCGGGAGCTCACGCCGTATCTGGTGCGTGGTGAACACGGACCACTGTTCAAGAGCCTGCTTGGCCGTCTGGACCTATCGTCGCGTCGCACGGTCGACTTCTTGGTCGACGTGAACCGCGCGCTGCGCGAGGCGGTCGACTACGTGATCCGCATGGAACCGGGCGTACAGACGCCGGAGGAGACGCTCGAAAAGGGGCGCGGCTCGTGCCGGGATTCGAGCTGGCTGCTCGTGCACCTGCTGCGTGAGCTGGGCATCGCGGCGCGCTTCGTGTCGGGCTACCTGATCCAGCTCGTGCCAGACCAGAAACCGCTCGAAGGCCCGCCCGGGCCGGAAGCAGATTTTACGGATCTGCACGCCTGGTGCGAGGCGTACGTGCCCGGAGCGGGTTGGATCGGGCTCGATCCCACGTCTGGCCTGTTTGCTGCCGAGGGACACATCCCGCTCGCTTGCTCGCCGGAACCGTCCTCGGCGGCACCGATCGAAGGCGGGCTGTTCGAGAAGACGGAAACGGACTTCCAGTTCGAGATGGCCGTCAAGCGCGTCATCGATCGGCCGCGCGTCACCAAGCCCTACACCGAGGCCGAATGGCGGGCGCTGGTCGCGCGCGGCAAAGAGGTCGATCGCCGGCTATACGAAGGCGATGTGCGGCTCACCATGGGCGGCGAACCGACGTTCGTCAGCAGTCAGGAGCCGGACGGGCCCGAGTGGAATACGGCGGCGCTCGGCGGTCGCAAGCAGGAGATGGGCGATCGGTTGCTGCGGCGGTTGCACGGCGCCTGGCAGCCAGGCGGCTTTCTGTTTCACGGTCAGGGTAAGTGGTATCCGGGCGAACCGCTGCCGCGTTGGGCGCTCTCGTGCTTCTTTCGCCACGACGGTGTGCGGGCATGGCAAGATCCGTCCCTGATTGCCGTGAGCGGAGCGAATCACGGGCATGGCTCCGAAGAGGCAGCGCGTTTCGTGAAGCGGCTGGAGCAGCTGCTCTCGCTGGAGCAGCCCGGCACGATGCCGGCCTACGAGGACGTTTGGTACCACCTGTGGCGTGAGCGCAGGCTGCCGACGAACGTCGATCCGCTTCAGTCGCGCCTCGACGATGCGCAGGAGCGCGAGCGGCTGGCTCGCATCTTTCGGCAGGGCTTGGGCAGCGTCGTCGGTTACGTGCTGCCGCTGGCTCACAGGGGCGGTTGGGTGAGCGGACGTTGGTTCTTGCGCGACGAGCATTGCTTCCTGATCCCGGGCGATTCCGCGGCGGGTTTCCGGCTGCCGCTCGATTCGCAGCCCTGGGCCGAAGCGGGCGATCGCGGCTTCGAGCCGGCGCTCGATCCGTTTCAGCAGCGTCCGCCCTTACCCAGGCAGTTCACGTTCCCAGTCACGCCGCGCGGCGCGCAAGGCGGGCCGCCAACCTACGATCGGCCGGCCGAGCCGCGCCTGTTCGATCGGGGGCGCGCCGGTCTCGCTGATGGCTCGCGCGCAGCGGGGCCCAGGGCAGGGCTCGACGCGCTCGGCGTGCGTCGTAGCGCTCCGACCCCCTTCGAATCCGCAAGCGGCATCGTGCACACCGCGCTGGTGGCGGAGCCGCGTCAGGGCATCTTGCGCATCTTCATGCCGCCGGTCGAGACGCTCGAAGCGTACCTCGAGCTGGTGGCTGCGATCGAGCGGACGGCTCAGGAGCTCGCCATGCCCGTCCAGCTCGAAGGCTACCCGCCGCCCGAGGATCCGCGGCTCGGTAACTTCAAGGTCACGCCGGACCCGGGCGTGATCGAGGTGAACGTGCCGTTCGTGCGCACTTTCACGGAGTTGGTCCAGCAGACCGAAACGCTCTACGAAGAAGCACGCGCCGAGCAGCTGATCGCGGAGAAGTTCGAGCACGACGGAGCTCACATCGGCTCGGGCGGGGGCAACCATTTCGTGATGGGCGGGGCCACGGCCGCCGATAGCCCGTTTTTGCGCCGGCCGGACCTGCTGGCCAGCTTGGTGTCGTTTTGGCACAACCATCCCGCGCTCTCTTACCTCTTTTCGGGGCGCTTCATCGGGCCTACGTCGCAGGCGCCGCGCCCGGACGAGGCACGCGACGACTCGGTGCATGAGCTGTCGCTCGCCATCTCGCGACTGCCGCCGCGCGGCGCGGATTGTCCGCCCTGGCTCGTCGATCGCATTTTTCGCAATCTGCTGGTCGACGTGACCGGCAACACGCACCGCACCGAGCTGTGCATCGACAAGCTGTATTCGCCCGACGGCCCGACTGGACGGCTGGGGCTCGTTGAGCTGCGCTCGTTCGAGATGCCGCCGCACGCGCGCATGTCGTCGGCCACCCAGCTGCTGATTCGGGCGCTGCTCGCGAGCTTCTGGGAGCGGCCGTATCAGCAGCCGCTCGTCAAGTGGGGCACTCAGGTCCACGACCGCTTTCTCTTGCCTTACTTCGTGGATCTCGATTTCCAGGACGTGCTGGGCGAGCTTCAGCGGCGTGGCATCGAGCTGGATCTGGCCTGGTTCAGGCCGCATTTCGAGTTTCGCTTTCCGATTCTGGGCAGCGTGGTCAAGGACGCGACCACGCTCGAGCTCCGCTCTGCGCTCGAGCCATGGCCGGTGCTCGGCGAAGAGAGCGCCGCGGGTGGTCAGTCGCGCTATGTCGATTCATCGCTCGAACGCGTGCAGGTGCGGTTGTTCGGTATCGCGCCGGAGCGACACCTGGCGAGCGTCAATGGTGTGGAGCTGCCGCTGCAGCCGACTGGCACCCGTGGCGAGTACGTGTGCGGCGTGCGCTACCGCGCGTGGCAGCCGCCGTCGTGCTTGCACCCGACCATCGGCGTGCACGGCCCGTTGCACTTCGATCTTTACGATCGCTGGAACGAGCGTTCGATCGCCGGCGCCACGTACCACGTCGTGCACGCCGGAGGCCGGGCCAGCTTCGAGCGCCCGGTCAACGCGGCGGCCGCCGAGGGCCGCCGCATCGCGCGCTTCAACGCCTTTGGTCACACGCAAGGCCAGTTCCGGCCGGAGCCGGCTCCGGTGAACCCAGACTTTCCGATGACGCTGGATTTGCGCTGGATCCCGTGATTCGGCGGTGAGCTGCCTGGGCTGGCGGGCCTGTCGGATCGACAGGCGCCAGCCTCTTCGCTTACAAGAAACGAGCATGGTGCAGACTCAGCAGCAGCGCTCGAGCATTCCTCCGTCGAGGATCGCCGGGGCCTTCGATGAGCTGCGCGATGGGGCAGGGGAAATCCGTGACCATCAGAAACCGCTCGCCGAGTTCCTGGAGAGCAGGGAGAGCAAAGAGCTCGAAGAGCTCAGCCGGTTGGTGCGACAGCGCATCACCCAGCAAGAGGTCACGTTCAACATTCTGGGCGTGCCGGAGGGGACCAATCGGCCGTGGCAGCTCGATGCCGTGCCGCTGGTGCTCGATCGTAGTGAGTGGCTCACGCTGGGCGCGGGCCTCAAGCAGCGCGCGCGTCTGCTGAACGCGGTGCTGCGGGACTGTTACGGGCCGCAGCAGTTGCTGCGTGATGGGCTGCTGCCCGCCGAGCTGGTACTAGGACACCCCGAGTTTCTGCGCGCTTGCCACGGCTGGCAGCCGGTCGGCGCGGAATGGCTGCACCTGTATGCGGCGGATGTGGGTCGGGATAGGGCCGGAAGTTTCCGGGTGTTTTCCGATCGCACGCAGGCTCCCACTGGCGCTGGCTACGCGCTCGAGAATCGTCTGGTGCTGGGGCGCACGCTGCCCGAGCTATTTCGCGAGTACCGGGTGGAGCGTGTGGCCCGATTTTTTACCAAGCTGCGGCGCGCGGTCGAGGCGCTGGCCCCGGTCGGCACGCCTGGCCAGCCGCGTGTCGTCCTGCTCTCGGCGGGCGCCCGGGACGAAAGCTCGTTCGAGCACGCGTACCTGGCTCGCTACCTCGGCTACGAGCTGGTGGAGGGGCGCGACCTGAGCGTGCGCGGTGGGCACGTCTACCTGAAGACGCTGTCCGGCCTGCGCAAGGTCGACGTGGTGCTGCGGCGCATCAGCGACGCCTGGTCGGATCCCCTGGAGTTGCGGGAGGATTCGCTGAGCGGCGTTGCGGGGCTGACCAGCGCTGCTCGGCTCGGCAATGTGGGGCTGGCCAATCCGCTCGGCGCGGTCATCGGCGAGACGCCTGCCTGGAAGGCCTACTTGCCGACACTTTGCCAGCACTTGCTGGGGGAACCCCTGGCGCTCGAGTCGGTGCCGACGTTGTGGTGCGGCGATCCGGAATCATTGCGTGAGGTGCTCAGTGGTCCGGATGAGTTCGTGATCAAGCCCGCCTTCGGCGATCGCCGGGGTGAGCCGTACTTTCCAGCGCAGCTCAGTGCCGAGGCGCGCCGTGAGCTGCTGGAGCGCCTGAAAGTGCACTCCGGCGACTTCGTGGCCGAGCGTTGGCCAGAGCTTTCGGTCTTGCCCGTGCTCGATCGCGGTGCGCTCTCGACCGGCACGCTGGCGTTCCGATCCTTTTTGGTTCGCGACGGCGGCGACTACGATGTCATGCCCGGCGGCCTGGCGCGCATCAACGAGGCGCCCGACGGGCTATTTTTGGCGATCAAGAGCAACGCCTACAGCAAGGACGTGTGGATCCCCGGAGCGGCTGGTAGCGCGGAGCTGCCGCTGCCAGCCATGCCCGACCAGCGCGTCGAGCTCAGGCGCGGTGGCCTGGACCTGCCGAGCCGTCTGCTCGACGACATTTTCTGGCTGGGACGCTACGTCGAGCGCATCGACGCCACGGTGCGGCTGGCGCGCGCGGGTTTCGAGCGCATCGGCTCGGAAGCGGGTCCGGACGCGCCGCTGGTGCTCGGGGCCATCGTCGACACCCTGACGCGCATCGGCGTGATTCCGCGCACGGCCGGCAGCTCGCCCAGCGCGTCGCTTGCGGGGCAGGAAACCACCCCCGCCGAGGTGCTGCTCTACGGCCTTTTGGCGGACCGGGCGGCACAAGAAGGCCTGCCCTCGATGCTCGGCCGCATTCATGGTCTCACGCTCAGCGCGCGCAGCCGGTTGTCGCGTGACGCCTGGCACGTGCTGCGGCGGCTGACGCGGACGCTCTCCGGGTTCGACACCGCCTCGCTTACCAGCCCGGCGGTGGCGATCGAGGCGCTCGATCAGCTGATCTTCAGCCTGGCCGCGGTCAGCGGCACGACGCTCGACAACATGGTGCGTGGGCACGCTTGGACCTTCCTGGACTTGGGGCGGCGTGTCGAACGTGGGGTCTACATGCTGATCTTGCTGCAGTCGTTCCTGGCGCCGGGCGCGACGCGCCTGCACATGGAGGCACTGCTCGAGGTGGCCGATAGCTTGCTCACCTACCGGGCGCGCTACCTATCGAGTCTGCAAGCCGCGGCGGTCGTGGACCTGCTCCTCACTGACTCGACCAATCCGCGCTCGGTGGCCTTCCAGATCGAGCTAGCCAAGGATCACCTGCGGCGCTTGCCCGGGCACGAAGGCGTCGTGCGCGGCCGAGCGGAGCGCCGCGTGATCGCGCTCGAAAGCGCGCTACTAACCGCCGATGTCGAGCAGGCCTGTGCCGGCGATGGCGCCGGACTGCGGCAGCTGCTCTTGGACGCTTTGGAGCTGTTTTGGGCGCTCTCGGACGACATCAGCGCGACCTGGTTCGCGCACTTGTCCAAGGAGCGCGCGGTATCGCCGCCGCATTGGGTCAACGAAGATCTGGAGGCGTCGTGAGACGTTATCGCATCCAGCATTCGACTCGCTACGAGTACGAGGGGCCGGTACTTCACGCGACGCACGCGCTGCATTTGGAGCCGCGAGGCCTGCCGCACCAGCGCGTGCTGGAGAGCCGTATCACGATTTCTCCGGGTGAGGCCGAGCTGCAGAGCGGGCGCGACTACTTCGGGAACGTGACGCACTTCGTCGAGATTCTGGCGGCGCACGAAGTGCTGGAAGTCAAGAGCCAGAGCCGCGTCGAAGTGGCTCCGCCCCAGCTCGAGCTGACACCGGCTACCCAAATAGCTTGGGAGAAGGTGCGGGAGCAGCTGGAGCAGGATCGGGCTTTCCTTTCGGCGCGCGAGTTTTGCTTCGATTCTCCGCTGGTGCGCAGCCATCATTTGCTCGCTGAATATGCCGCGCCGACTTTCACACCAGGCCGTCCGTTCGTGGACGCGGTGGGCGAGCTCTCGGAGCGGATTTTCCGGGAGTTCAAGTACGAGCCGCTGGTGACCGACGTGAGCACGCCGCTGGCGCAGGTGCTGCGCGAGCGGCGCGGCGTGTGCCAGGATTTCGCGCAGCTGGCCGTCGGTTGCTTGCGTTCGCTGGGTTTGGCCGGCCGCTACGTCTCGGGCTACCTGGAGACCGATGCGCCGCCCGGTCGCCAAAAGCTCGTCGGCGCCGACGCTTCGCACGCCTGGGCATCCGCGTTCCTGCCGGCGCTCGGCTGGATCGACTTCGACCCCACCAACGCAGTCTTCCCCGGCGAGCGCCACGTCACGGTCGCCTGGGGCCGCGACTTCAGCGACGTCAGTCCGCTGCGCGGCATCGTGCTCGGCGGCGGCCAGCACTCATTGGCCGTCGCGGTGGACGTCACTCCCGAATAGTTGTCAGTTGTCAGTTGTCAGTTGTCAGTTCGGAGATCACGAGGTCGAAAGGTTCATGGCTGTCGCGCAGGACCTGGCGGCCATCGCTGACGTGCAGCTGGCTGCGCTTGCCGAAACGCGCTTGCCAGGGCTCGAAATGCCGGGTGAGCGCGGCTACCTCCGGCATGAGCTCAGCGACGTCGAGGCTGGCGCCGTTGGCGCTGGCGACCTCTTCGGCGGCGCCGCGCGTGATTCCGGTGCCCAATCCGACGAGCAGCATCCGCTTCGGATCGGAGGCCAGAAGGCCCGGCAGCTGCGCGAAGCGGCGCGCGACCGTACGAGACAAGTTGTCGCCCAACGTGTGGCGTCCGTTGACGAGCATGCGGCGCAGCCCTCCCTCCCCCTCGATGACCGCAGCGACACCCGCTGGACCCTCGACTTCTGCCACGATGTGCTCGCCGGCCTCGACGTGGGTGACCCTGAAATTTGCCCCTTGCACGAAGCCGGCGGCGAGCAGCGGGGTCACGGCGGCGAGCTCGAGCCCGGCACCGCGCGTCTTGAACGTGAGGTAGAGCCACGGCAAGAGGGTCAAGAGCGCAGAGCTCAGCAGGCTGTACCCGAGACCGAAGGTGGGTAGCAGGATCTCGCTCATCACCAGCGCTCCACCGAGCCCAGCCAGGCCGTTGAGCGCGGCCAATCGAGCGAGAGCCACGCCGGGTGACGCGGCACGTTCACTGAGTAGCGAGCAGCACAACGGAAAGAGCGCGCCAAGCGCGATCGCGCCTGGCCCAATCAGGGTTGCCGCTTCGAGTGTGGCGACCCGCGCCGCATCGAAGAAGGTGTGCTCTCCACCGAGAGGAGCGCGTATTCCGGCCAGAAGTGGCGCCCAGCAGACACCCAGCGTGGCCGCGAGGAGCGCGAACCTGAGCGCAGGCAGGCCGCGCGAGTAGAACCTGGACGCGAGCTGGGCACCGATCGCCATGCCGAGCAACTGCACGCAGAGCGTCAGCCCGAGCGAATAGGCGGTGGTGGTGACGCGCAACGCGAGCAAGCGCGTCCCGAGCCACTCGAAGGCGACCGTCAAGAAACCCGACGCGACGCCGATCGTCGTGATCAACGCGATCGGCGCCTGGAAGCCGTGCGCGTATTGCGGCGCGGGAGGCGCGTGCGATTCCGCATCCGATCGCTGCTGCGTGGCTCGCCGCGACAGCAGAAGTCCCAGGCACGAGAGGAGAACCCCGACGGCGGCAGCCAGCAGCAGACCGCGCCGGGTACCCAAGAGCTCCGCCATCAGCAAGCTGGCTCCGAGCGCCCCGAGAGCGGATCCCAGCGTATGGACCGCGTAGAGCTTGCTAACCGCGGCGCCGCGAGCCCCGAGCAGCGTGACCATCAATGGCCAGATCGCACCCAGCGCAGCGCCAGGAATGCCGAGACAGGCGAGAAGCAGGTAATCGAGCGTCGCGCTCTGCCATTGCTCTCGCCCGAGCAGCAGTACGGCCATGGCGATGGCGAGCGACGAGACCAACTCGGTGAGCGCATAGGCTCGCCACAGCGCGCGTGAAGACGGCGAGCGCCGAAGCCAGCGAGCCACCCACCAGGCGCCGATGGGGATGGCGGCGAAGAAAACGCCCACAACCAGGGCTTCGCTGCGGTGCGAGCCACCGAGCATTGCCCGCAGCGCCCGCGCCCAGAGCACCTGCGTGGTCAGGGCGGTCCAGCCGGACCAGAAGAACAGGCCGTAACCGACGGCCGTCGACCTAAGCACGCGAGCCACGACGATCTGCCGAGCGACGGGTGGCAGCTCCTTCGCGCTGGTCGGCATCTAGCGCGGCAAGCTCCCTAACGTACGATCGTGGGCCGCGTGGTAGTTCGTGCCTTAGCGCCTGCAAATCGTGTTCGAGCACGTCGATCGCCTCGCGCAGCTCGCCCAGCGACGCTGGCTCGAGCTCGCCGTTATGCGCCTCGAGGAACGCTTGCTGTAGCTTCCCGAGCTGGACGCTCAGCCCGCGCAGGGCACGCAGCGCGCTGCGTTGCAGTGAGACCACCCGCGGGCGGCGTGATTGCCGCACTGCTTGGCGCAGACGCGTGACCGTCCAGTGCTCGTCGTCCGCCGTCGAGAGCAGCCGCTTTTGCTCAGCGGCTGGCAGCGGCAGCACCTCCTGAAAATGACTGGCACCGAGGTGCCGCCAGCGTTGCCGGCCACCCAGACGCTCGACCAGCACGTAGGTCGACACGGCGCGACAGAGCGCCGACGGGCTGCACACCAGATCGGAGCGTCCGGCCAGCGCGCGGTAGGAAGGTCGCCCGGTGCCCTTGCGCGCCCACTCTTCGGGATCGCCATTGTACAGCGCCTGCAGCACGCGACCTCCGATCTGCAGTGCGAGGTCGAGCGTTGCCATGCGGCAGATCTCGTTGAGATCACGGGCCAGGGCATCGAGCACCTCGTGCCTGACCGTGTCGGCGGTGTCGCCCGCGAGTTTGATCGACCTCCTCACCTTGCACTCCCGACGCGCGGCAGTGTCCCTTTTACCGACGATCGCGTCAAGGCTCGCTCCCCCGACGTGCCGGTCGGTCGCCCGCGTTGCGACGTCGCAACGGATCGAAGCGGCAGTGTTTTGACGTCGAGCTTGGGTGAGGCGAGCCGAAGTTGTTTCGTGGATGCGTCAGATGCTCACCGTTCGCTACAAGATGCTCATCGTTCGCTACGAGATGCTCATCGTTCGCCACGAGATGCTCATCGTTCGCCATGAGACGTTTGCGTGGATGCTCCTTGCCAGACATTCGTGAGGCTGTTATAAGCCCGGCTCGGAGCAGTGTAGTGGTGGTGGTGATGATGATGGTGGTAGCCGACGCTCTCGAGCGTCGTCTTGACTAAGCGGAATTCACCGCACGAAACCAAAGGAAGGGAAGTATCATGGCTAAAATACTAATGGCGCTGTGTGCCTGCGCGGCACTCGGTGCGTGCAATGGGTACGAAAGTGACGCCGTCGAGCAAGTCGGTACCGCGACTCAGGCGATCAAGAAGAAAGCGTGGAACATGCCCGAACAGGCCGAGGGCCGCGCCAAGCAGGGGAAGCCCGAGGCGCAGGCCGGCTTCAAGAAGCCGGCGCTGCGCAAGGCAACGCGCGACGAGGTCGAAGAGCTGAACGGCACCTACCGAACACCGGGCAGCCGCGAGAAGGTGCTGGGACTGATCGCCAGGGCTCAGGCCGCCGGAGACTCCGCCGCGGTCGGCAGTTTGGCCGACATGCTCGACAAGGCCATCGACAAGATGCCGGCCGGCGAGCAGGCGCAGGCGCGCCAGCAGCTCGACCGGCAGCTCGGGCGCTCGGGAGGTCGGCCATGAACGCGAGCACGATCGGCAAAGGCCTGGTTCTGACCGCTACTTTTGCGCTCAGCCTCCTCGGGCTTGGTGTCGGCATCGACGACAAGGGCGTCAAGCTCGCCGGGCCCACGGAGGCTCAGGCTCACGACACCAACAACGTTTGCTGGGAGCAGTGGGATGATGTCACAGCGAAGCAGCAGAGCTACCACAAGTACAAGAACAGCTTCTTCTCTGCGAGCAAGCTGAAGAACGGTGCAATAGTAAAATGCGAGGACAGCGGCGGCGGTGCCTTCAACTCGCAGGGCTACGACGGGCCGTGCTGGAACTGGCGAAGTCGCTGTGGCACCAACTACAACCGCTTGGATGAGGTGTTCGCGGATCACGGCCACTTCTGGTGGGAAGAGGGGATCATGGATCAAAGCACCGCCACGCTCTGCGACCCCACTCCGCTCGTCGACAACGACGACTCGGGTTACGTGAAGCCGGGACAGGGCTACTCCAACGGCAACTGCCCGCCGGATTCGTTCTACACCAATTTGCCCATCCGCCACATGCACCAGCACGTGCGGAGCACGGCGATTACGGTCTGGTCCGAAAACTGGAGCGATCACAAGCCCACCATCATGGACGTGGAGTACATCCAGTTCCTTCCACCCGAAAACAACCCAACCTGCCTGCCGGCTCCAAACCCTAATCCCTGCACCAAGGCAAAGCTCTCGATCAAGAACGGTCCGCTCGCGAACGACTGGATGGTCTGGGATCAGATCCCCCCGAACGAGCCGATCCCAGGTCAGCCCGGTCAGTATTATTGGTACGACATTCGTGACTGGTCCTTCGAGGTCGAACGCGTCGAGGTCACCGAGGCTACCAACGAGGGTGCCTACCCCTTGTTGGGCGGCATTTACTACTCCACGCCATCGGTTTCGGGCTGGGGCATGATCGACATCTGCGGCAACAACGCGTGCAGCAGCACCGAGAGCTGCACCTCGTGCCCGGAGGATTGCGCCGTCTGTGCGGTCCCCAACGCGACGTACAAGGCGACGAGCACCTCCGGCTGCACCGGGAGCGCGCCGAACTGTGTGGCGCAGTCCTGGGGCGTCGATCTCAACGACAACACCGGTTACAAATGGACGGTGGACGGTGGCACGGGAGGGCTCTCCAACCTCTACGTCAAGGTCGCCTCGCCCAGCGGCACGCGCCGGATGAGTCTCTGGGTCAATGGTACTCAGATCTTCGTCCTGCAGACCGATGCGACGCAGAGCCCACGGCCGACCGGCAAGGAGCTCGGTCCTTTCACGGCGACGCTGAGGTCAGGCACCAACACCATCGAGCTGAAGGACGATCAGGGCACGGCCGAGCTCGACGTCCATCACGTGCGGCTGGACACGAGCCCACCGGAACAGACGATCGCCGCCAACACGGTGACGGGGTGCACGAACGCCGCGGACTGCACCCTGCAAAGCTGGGGTATCGACCTGAACGCCGACACCGGCTATCTCTTCACGCTCGAAGGCGGCGCGGTGGGCGGAGTGACGAACGTGGCCGTCAAGGTGGCGAGCGAGAGCGGCACCCGATCGATGGATCTGTTCCTGCACGGGGATCTACTCGAGACAATTACGACCGACGCCACCGACAGTCCGCGGTCGACGGGCAAGGAGTTTGGTCCCTTCCGCGTCCAGCTGTCGCCGGGCACCAATTCGCTCGAGCTCATCGACAGCCAGGGCACGGAGGAGCTCGACGTGCTCCAGGCGCGCACCAACAATAAAGTTCCGGACTTCACCTACTTGGCGCAATCCACCTTGGACTGCACGGGAACTGATTGCACACGCCAGACCTGGGGTATCGATCTGAACGCGAACACCGGCTACCACTGGGATGCGCTCGGCGGATCGACGGGCGGCCCCGCCAAGCTCTACGTCAAGGTCGCCTCGCCCAGCGGCACCCGTTCCATGTCTCTCAGGCACAACGGCAACCTCGTCGCTGTGATTACGGCGAGCTCGAGCACGAGCCCGCGACCGACCGGCCGTGAGCTCGGGCCTTTCAACGTGACCCTGGACGGGTCCTCCAACTCGGTGGAGCTCTGGGATGACCAGGGCACCGCTGAGCTCGACGTCCACTACCTCCGCGTCGCGGAGTAGGCGCCCGGGACGGAGCGATGGTCGAGGCCCGGAGCCTGCTGTCCGGGCCTCGCTTCGCCCTCAGTTCCCTACGGCGTCGAAGACGAAAGAACAGTCGGCGCCCGGCTGCGCCGTCGCCGTCACCGCATAGCGAGAGCCCGCGCTTGCCGGGAAAGCGACCGTGCTGCCGTCTTCCGCGAGCGGCAGCACGCTGACATCTTGAGCTCCCGTCGTCACGCTCCAGGCCCAGGCCTCAGACGCCCTGTCCCCCGCAGTGTGGCGCACGCGAACGACGAGTCGCTCGGCCTGCCCGCGTCGACCGACCGCGAAGGAGCGTCTCTCATACTGCACCTCGTACAGTGGATCTGCCCACTGCGGCTGTTGCGGGGATTTGGTTGGGGCGGAGGGGCTTGCTTGGGGGGCCAGTAGAGGCGCTCGCCGAGCCGCAAAATTAGTGATGGCCGCCGAGTACAGGGACTCGGCGGCCATCGGTTGCCGCGTATGTGTTGGGTTGTTTTTTCGGTCTATCTGCTGTCGGGACTTGGCTTGAAGACGAGGAGCTCCACAAGCCGCGCTGGATCGATGATCCCAGCATACGGGGCGCTCATGTCGCATGCGTTTCGCCGCCATGTCTCACGAAAAAGACACCCTGAAAGAGACACCAATGCCCGCCACACTCTCGACACGTTGATTTGTTTCGACGCTTCGAAGGTCGATTTCGCTTCCGTTTCAGAAACGGAAGCGAAACGCAAAAACGCGACGGGCTCGCTTGATCGCGATGTAGGCGTTTGGGATATTGAGATCACGCGACACACGTTGATCGAGAGCCGGGCCCCGAAGCTCTAGACCCGAGTCGGTTCTCCAAGGTGCAGTCGCACTCACCACCAAACCCGGTTCCAACTGGGATGGTCGAAGTGTGCCGATTCGAAGGACCCACTTAGATGCATAGATCTGCCCTGCGTACCCTAAATCTTGGCCTATTTGCCGCTGTTTTTTGCGGGGGCGCGAGCGCGCTCTCTCAGCCCGCGACCCCGGCCGCAGCGGAGCTTCCGCCCGCGGAGCCCGCTGCCGCCAAGCCCAAGCCGCCACCGTACTCGCTCCCCTGGCAGCTGCGGCCAGTCGTGGCGGGCAACGTGGTGCGCTCCGATACGGCGCTGGCGTTCTACAAACACCCGACCAACGGTAACCGTGGCACTACTGTCGCCTCGACGCTGCTCTTCAGCTACAAGGTGATTGAGAACTTCGCGCCTCTCGTCCGCGTCGGCCTGGTCTCGAATTCCCCGCCCGACAACCCGATGGCGATGCCGTCGCCCAAGTCAGCAACCGGGTTTCTCAATCCCGTGGTAGGCGCCACCTACGCGCTGAAGTTCGGACCGACCTGGAAGCTGGGTCTGTTCTTGGGGCTGACCGTACCGGTCGGGTCGGGCGGCGGTGACGATGCCAAACCGGAAGCCAAGGCCGCCAACGCGGCCGGTATTGCGGCGCGTTCGGCGATGGACAACGCCATGTTCGCGGTCAACGATTTCGTGGTTTTTCCAGGGGTTGGCTTCGCCTACACGAACGCCGGGCTGACGGCTCAGGTCGAGGCCACGTTGGTCCAACTGACCCAGGTGCGCGGCGGCACCGGCATGGGCAAGGCCCAGCTCGACGACTCGCGTACCAACTTCACCACCGGTCTGCACCTCGGTTACTTCATCATTCCGATGCTGTCGGTCGGTGGCGACTTGCGCCACCAGCGCTGGCTCTCGACGCCGAAGGCGGTGGAGGCAGACGAAGCTTTGCCGGACGACGCGCAGCTTGGCTTGCGCGATACGACCACGTTCGCAATCGGACCACGCTTTCACTTTAAGCTGTCTGAGTCCGTTTGGTTTCGTCCGGGTGTCGCGTTCGCGATGCCGCTCGACGACCCGATGAAGAAGAGCAAGTACAAGATCGTTCAGCTCGATCTGCCGGTTGCGTTCTGATACTTTCGAGGAGGTTCGTGATGACGACTTTTGGAAGACGTGAAGTGCTCAAAGCGAGCGCGCTGCTGCCTGCTGCACTAGCGCTGCCAGCTTGCAACAAATCGGACGCGGCGCCTGCTGCCTCGAAAACGGCGACATCATCCAGCGCTGCAGCGGGCAGCGCGAGCGCGCCCGAAGTGACCGACCTGCGCATGGGAATCATCGCGCTCACCGACAACTCGCCGATCGTGATCGCCCATGAAAAAGGCTATTTCAAGAAGTACGGCATCAACGCCACCATCGTGAAGGGCGCCAGCTGGGCATCCATTCGCGACTCGCTTTCGAACGGCGACATCCAGTGCACGCACATGCTGACCGGCATGCCGATAGCTTCGACGATGGGCCTGCTCGGCTCCCCGAAGAAGCCGATGGTCATTCCGTGGATCCTGAATCGCAACGGGCAGTCCATCACGCTCAAGAACTCACTCAAGGGCAAGGTGCAGGCCGACCCCAAGGCGCTCAAGCCGCTCGTGGACGAGGCGAAGAAGAAGGGCAGTCCTATGACCTTCGCCATGACGTTTCCGCCTGGCACGCACGCCATGTGGATTCGCTACTGGCTCGCGTCCGGCGGCATCAACCCCGACGCCGACACCGCCCTGGTGACCATCCCACCTCCGCAGATGGTCGCCAACATGAAGGTCGACAAGATGGACGGCTTCTGCGTCGGTGAGCCCTGGAACGCGCGCGCCATCGCCGACGGTATCGGATTCACGGCCATCAACACTCAGGATATCTGGAAGGATCACCCGGAGAAGGTCTGCGCCTTCACCGAAGAGTTCGCGCAGAAGAACCCGAAGACGGTCAAGGCCGTGATCAAGGCCCTGCACGAAGCCAGCGTGTGGCTCGACGATCTGAAGAATCGGCCGGAACAGGCTGCGATCGTGTCCAAAGCCACCTACATCAACTGTCCTCCCGAGACCATCTTGGGTCGCTTGCAGGGGCACTACGACTTCGGCGATGGTCGCAAGAAGGAAGACGAAAACTACATGATCTTCAGTAGCCGCAACTGCAACTACCCGCAGCCCAAGTACGCCAAGTGGTGGCTCTCGCAGTTCCGGCGCTGGGGCATGGTGACCGGCGCCCCCGACTACGAGGGCGTGGCCAAGCAGGTCATGCGCACCGATATCTACGAAGAAGCCATGAAGGAGCTCGGCGTCCAGCACGCTGGCCAGAGCGACGCGCCGGAGACCTTCTTCGACGGCGGCGTCTTCGATCCGAAGGAGCCCGAGAAGTACGCGACGTCGTTCGCGGTGCACTCGATGAAGAGCTGAGAAGTCATGAAGAACAACCTGGTCGAGAAGTTGGTCAAGTTTCTGCTGTTGCCCCTGGTCGGCGCGGCCTGCATGTTGACGCTGTGGTCGGTCGCCAGCAGCACCTTCGCCGAAAGTCTGCCGTCGCCTGCGAAGACCTGGGAAGTCAGCAAGCCTTACATTCTTTCGCCGTTCGAAAAGCGCGGCGAGCTGGATCAGGGCATCCTGCGCTTCACCTGGTACTCGCTGATCCGCGTCGCCAAGGGCTACGCGCTGGCGGTGCTGCTGGGCACGCCCATTGGCCTGCTTTTGGGCATGTCGAAGGGCTTCACCAACACCTTCGACCCGATCATTCAGGTGCTCCGGCCGGTCTCACCGCTGGCCTGGCTACCGCTCGGCCTGGTGCTGTTCCAGAAGCCGGAGCCGGCCGGCATCTTCACGATTGCGATGTGCTCGATGTGGCCGACGGTGATGAATACCGCGCTCGGTGTGCGCTCCATTCCGCAGGACTACATCAACGTGGCGCGCGTGCTGAAGCTCTCGCCCTGGAAGAAGCTGGTCAAGGTCACGATTCCAGCGGCGCTGCCATACATGTTCACCGGCTTCAGGCTCAGCCTCGGTATCGCCTGGCTGGTGATCGTGGCGGCCGAGATGCTCACCGGTTCGCCGGGCGTCGGCGGTTTCTTGTGGCAGGAATACAACGCTCTGATCTACGAGCACATCATCCTGTGCATCCTGACCATCGGCATCGTCGGTTTCATGCTGGACCGGGTGATGAGCCTGGTCGAGCGACGCTTCAAGGCGGCCTGAGCCATGGCATTCATCGAGCTTTCAGGCGTCTGCAAGGGCTACGGTCCGGCTGACCAGCGCAGCGACGTGCTCGAGAACATCGACCTGTCGATCGAGAAAGGCGAGCTGGTCTCGATCGTCGGCTATTCGGGCGCGGGCAAGACGACGCTGGTTTCGCTGCTGGCAGGCCTGATTTTGCCCGACAAAGGCACGGTCATGGTCGGGGGCAAGCGAGTCACCGGCCCCTCGCCGGAACGCGGCGTGGTGTTCCAGAACTATTCGCTCTTGCCCTGGCTCAGCGTGCTCGAGAACGTCCAGTTGGCCGTCGATCAGGTATTTCCGAAGCTCAGCTCGGCGGAGCGTCGTGCGCGCTCGCTCCAGTTCATCGAGATGGTGAACCTGGGCGCCGCGACGGCGAAGCGCCCTCACGAGCTGTCAGGCGGCATGCGGCAGCGCGTGTCGGTGGCACGCGCCCTGGCGATGGAGCCGGAGGTCTTGCTGCTCGACGAGCCGCTCGGGGCGCTCGACGCGCTCACCCGGGGAGTCCTGCAAGGAGAGCTGCAGCGCATCAGTCAAGAGAGCGGCAAGACCATGTTGCTCATTACCAACGACGTCGACGAAGGCATCCTGCTCTCGGATCGCATCATCCCGCTCGGGGCGGGGCCGAAAGCCTCGCTCGGTCCAGCCACCGTCGTCGATATCGCGCGCCCCCGCGACCGCAAGCTGCTCAATCAGGATCCGCGCTTTCGCGCCATCCGGCTGGGCGTGCTCGAGTACCTGCTCGAGTCCGGCAAGGCCAAGCGCGCTCTGGCTTCGGCGCGCGCGCAGGCCTCGAGTGAAAGCCAGCCGAGCCCCAACCAGGTCCAGATCGCGGAGGTAAGCCCATGAGCTCCAAGAAGTTTTTGGATATTTGGAACCTGGCCAAGTCCTTTCCGGGCCCGCTCGGCAAGGTGCCGGTGGTCGAAGACTTCAACCTGACCGTGGCCGAGGGCGAAATCGTCAGCCTGATCGGTCATTCGGGTTGCGGTAAGTCGACGGTGCTGTCGATCGTCGCCGGGCTGACCGAGGGCAGCGCCGGCACCGTGATCATGGCGGGCAAAGAGGTGACCGAGCCGGGCACCGATCGCGGCGTGGTCTTCCAGGCGCCATGCCTGTTTCACTGGATGACCGCGCTCGAGAATGTGGTGATCGGCCTCGAGCAAGCCTTGCCCAAGGCCAGCTCGCAGCAGCACCGTGAGCGCGCGGCCCACTATCTTTCGCGCGTGGGCTTGGGCGAAGCGCTGCACAAGCGACCGAGCGAGCTTTCGGCAGGCATGCGGCAGCGGGTCGGTCTGGCGCGGGCTTTTGCGCTGTCGCCGCGCATGCTGCTGCTCGACGAGCCTTTCGGCATGCTCGATTCCATCACGCGTTGTGAGCTTCAGGACGTCTTGCTCGAGCTCTGGCGGGAGGACAAGAAGACACTGCTCTTGGTGACGCACGATGTCGACGAATCCGTGTTCCTTTCGGATCGCGTCGTGATGATGACCTCGGGGCCGCGCGCCAAGGTCGGTGACATCATGGAGGTGAGCTTGCCTCGGCCGCGCGAGCGGCACACGGTGCTCGACGACCCGCAGTTTTACGAGCTGCGCCAGCGCTTGATCGGTTTCCTGGAAGGCCAGGCGGACCATTCCGCGACCGCGCTGCCCAAGGCCTCCCAGCCGCCCGCGTCCGCCGCCCGACCAGTGCGAAAGCTCAGCGCCGCTTAGAGTTTTCGTGCTAACCGGCCAGGCGCTTGGTCGGTTTGGATACCGTCTCCCCAAGTCGCGACCGCGACGACGGCACCTGGCGCAGGGTGTTCTGGCTCGTGCTGCTCTGGAACGCGCTCTGGCTCGGGCGCGGCGTGATCGATCCCGGCTTTCGCAACCTGGACGTGACCGGCATCGTCTACAACGCCCGGTTGCTGCTGGTCGGCAAGCTTCCGTACCTGCACTCGGCGGAGGTCAAGCCGCCGGGCGCGTTCGTGCTGCTGGCTCCGGCGCTGTGGCTTGGTGGTTTGCGGGGCGTGTGGCTGCTGGGCGTGGTGTGGGGCACCTTGACCTCGCTTGCCAGCGGAGCGCTCGCCAAGGCTTGCTACGGCGATAAGTGGGGGCGCCGTGTGGCGCTGCTCCACGCGGTGGCCTCGGTGGTCGCCAGTGACGCCGACATCAACTACTCGTTTTGGATGGCGCTGCCGTTCACGCTTTCGGCGGCGATGGCGATGCGCGCTGCGCATGCTCGTGGCGAATGGAACTACGCTGTCTGCTGGAGCTTCGCGGGAGCGCTGGCGCTGCTGGCTGTGTCGATCAAGCCTTCAGCTTGGCCGCTCGTGCTGCTGTTCGCGGGGCTCTGGCTGCGCGAGCTTTCGCGCGGTGACTTGGTGCGCGCGCTGTCGCTGCCGGCCTGGGGTCTGTGCGGCGCGCTGTTTGCCACGTTGCTCGTGGCCTTCCCGTTTTGGCTGCACGGCCGACTGGACGTGCTCAGCGGCGGCTTGGCCAACGTGCGGAGCTTCGGCGAGGAATACGTCGGGCTGGTGGTCCAGGGCGCGGGTGGCTATCTGAACGCGGCCACTACCGGCATGCAGTGCTTACCGGAGAAGATCCCGGCCATGCTGGGCGTGGCTCTCCTTGGTTGCCTACCCGGTCGCGTTGGGGTACCGGCGTCGCGCCTGGGCTTTGCACCGTGGCTATTCCTGCTGGCCTCGCTGGCCGGGGTCACGATGACGCTGCGTTTCTTCACGCATGACAACGCGCAGCTCTGGCCGGCGCTGGCGGTGCTCGCGCTGCGCCCGAGCGGCCTTCTGGCGCGGCTGTTCGACGCGGTGCAAGCCCGGGGCCGCGTCAAGCTGCTGCGGTGCCTGCCCGTCGTGCTGGGACTTTTGGTGGCGCTGCCCGGGCTCTGGGAGCGCTTCTGGCTGCACTGGTACTTCGTGAGCAACGATCACAAGGTGGCGGGCATCTGTCGACGCTTCGAGCCGCTGCTGTCACCGAGCGATAGCGTGCTGGCCTGGGGTTGGCAAGCCTGGAGCGTCTACGAGCACTGCCACCGCCTGGCACCGGGACCGGTCTACAAGACCATCGGCACCGTCACCACGCTCAACACCAACACCTGTAACCGCGGCTACGGCCGCTTGCAGCTGCGCCAGGGCGACGTGACCGAGCGCTTCATGGCGGATCTCGAGCGCAACCCCCCGGGTCTGATCCTGTGGTCCACCTACCACCAGGACATGGGCGGCGATCCGCTCGACGACTGGGCCGAGCTCTCGGTCTTCCTCGAGCAGCGCTACGCCATGGTCGCCTCCGAAAAGCAGCTGATCGCCTACCTGCGCAAGGATCGCCTGGCCCGCGGCCGTTAGCGAGGAGCGAACGCGACGAGCCGCGTGGGGTGGGGCCCCGCTGAATTCACTGCGCCTGCGGCGCTCCCTCGCCTTCGGCTCGGGCCGTAGGCCTACTCCGGCTCACTTCAGCGGGGCGGGGAGGCGCGTGCCTCCCCGCGAGACAAGAACTAGAGAACCCATCTCGGCTATGAGATGGGCTCTAGCCGCTCAGAATGTCGCGGCGAGCGTGGTCCAGATCGAGGCCAGGGTGACCACGACGAAGCAGGCGCCGACGACGCGCAGGGCGTGAGCGCGCCACGGTTCTGGTTGATCCCCTGGTTGCGGCGTCAGCAAGATCACGCCGAGCACCGCGAGGCCGAAGCCGACCGACCAGTAGTCGTGGCCGAACGCCTTGATGGCAACGTAAACCGAGGTGAGCACGAACGCCGCGATGACACGATAGCGCTGCATCCCAACTGAATTGGAGCTCTGACCTATAACACCCAGATGACCCTGTCCCATGGGTACGAGCTTAGCACCACTGCCGCCTCGTGCAGGTTGCCCAGGTCGGCGTCGCCTGATGACTGGGAAATCAGCGCGTTTTTCCGGCTAGAGCCATGCAAACGAATGACCATCCCGTGGCATCGTGGTACTGAGCGGGCCGCATGAGTGGCCATTCCAAATGGGCAACCATCAAGCGTAAAAAGGGCGCGACCGACGCTGCGCGCGGCAAGGTCTTCACGAAGCTGATCCGCGAAGTGGTGACTGCAGCTCGCATGGGCGGCGGCGACATCGACTCCAATCCTCGGCTACGCAAGGCCGTACAGGATTGTCGCGCCCAGCAGATGCCGGCCGACAACATCAAGCGCGCCATTCAGCGGGGCACCGGTGAGATCGAGGGCGCGTCCTACGACGAGGTGCTGTACGAAGGCACCGGCCCGGGCGGCACGCTGTTCCTGGTCGAGGGCATGACCGACAACCGGAATCGCGCGGCCGCGGAGCTGCGCAAGATCTTCGAGAAACACAACGGCAACATGGGCGGCTCTGGCACCGCGGCCTGGGCCTTCGATCGGCTGGGCGTCATCACCCTCAATAAGAGCGAGGTTAGTGAGGATCAGCTGATGGAAGCCGCCCTCGAAGCGGAAGCCGAGGACTACCGGGACGAGGGCGAGCTTTGGGCGGTCTACACGCCGCCCCACGACGTCGACAAGATCTCCGCGGCGCTGGAGGCCGCGAAGCTGCCGATTCAGTCGAGCAAAGCCGCCTGGGTGCCCAAGAACAAGAAGACGGTCACCGAGCGCGACGCCGAAGTATGCCTGAACCTGGTCGAGGCGCTCGATGACCACGATGACGTGCAGAACGTATTCAGCGACTTCGACATCTCCGAGGAGGAGCTGGCGAAGCTAATGGCAGGCGGCTCGATTCCGCCCACCTCCGCGCGTTCTTGAGGCTCGCGTCCTTGAGGCTCGCGTCCTTGAGGCTTACGCGGCGATCAAGGGCTGACCGGCGGCGCTCCACGCGGCCTTGCCGCCCTTGAAGACTCGCACGTTGCAGTAGCCCAGGCTCTGTAGCTTGCGCTGGGCGATGTCCGAGTTCTGGCAGGTCTGGCTGGCGCAATACACGACGATGTCGGCCGCCTTGTCGGGCAAGAGCCGCGCGGCGCTCTCGGCGAAGCCTTCGAGCGGGAGGTTGACCGCCCCGGGCAGGTGACCCTGCGCAAAGTACGCGGGCCCCAGAATCTCGGCCACGATGGGCGGCTGAGGCGAGGCGAGCGAGCTTTTCAGGTCCTGCAGGCTGATCTCGGTCGGGGCATTTTCGAACATGACGGACTTCCTTGATGGGGCGAGCGCCGTAGCTTGCTCGACCAATCTGGCACCCGCGCGCTTTCTAGTACAAGTGATGTTAGTGATATGAGATATTCATTCTGTGAATATCTCGGCGATCAACCTCAACTTGCTCGTGGCGTTCGCGGCGCTGTTCGAAGAGCGCAGCGTGACCGGGGCCGCGCGCCGTGCCGGCGTCACGCAGCCCGCGATGAGCAACACCCTGGCGCAGCTGCGAGCGCTGTTCGATGACGAGCTGTTCCTGCGTCATCGCACCGGGCTGACTCCGACAGCTCGCGCCCAGCAGCTGGCCGAGCCGATCCGTCAGGGACTCAAGCTGCTGGAGGGGGCGCTTTCCGAGCCCCGCTTCGAGCCGGGCAGCAGCGAGCGCCGTTTCGTGATCATGGCCAGCGATTACGTGGAGCTCGTGCTGCTGCCGCCACTGCTGCGGCGTCTTCAGCGGCACGCGCCGGGCGTGCGCCTGGAGCTGCGGCCCTGGGGCCTGCACGAAGCGCCGCCGGAGCTGGCGCGGGGTGAGGCCGACCTGATGCTCGGCTTTTACGGCAAGCTGCCAGCTCAGCACCACGAGCAGCGTTTGCTCGAGGACGAGTACGTGTGCGTGGTGCGGCGCAGTCATCCGCGGGTCAAGGGCAAGCTGACGCTGGCGCGTTACCTCGAGCTCGAGCACGTGTTGGTCTCGGCCCGCAGCAACAGCCCTGGTTCGGTGGATCGGGCGCTGGCCGCGTTGGGTAAGAAGCGCAGGGTCGGGGCGCGCGTCTCGCATTTCCTGAGCGTGCCGCCGCTGGTGGCCCGCACCGATCTGGTGGCGGCGCTCGACCGGCGCGTGGCTGAGGTGTTTGCGGGGCCACTGGGCCTCAGGCTCTTGCCGCCTCCGCTCAAGTTGCCGCGGGGCGTGATCGGACAAGTCTGGCACCAGCAGCAGGATCGCGATCCGGCCCAGCGCTGGCTGCGCCAGTCGATCAGCGATGTGGCGCGCGCTCTCTCGCTCTAACCCCAGGGCCAGCGAAACTGCACGAGCGAAAAGTAGGTGAACACCCCGTGGGCGATGATCACCGGCAGCAGCCGCCCGCCCTTGAGCATGGCCAGGAAGCTCCAGACGATGCCGCAGCCCAGGGCCGCGGTCACGAGCAGCGGATTGTAGCCAGCCGCCTCGTCGCGCAGCGTGTATAGGGTGGGCAGGGCCGTGACTCCATAGCACAACGCGGCTATCGGCCAGGCGCGGCGCGTGCCGAAGCGCTGCGTCAGCTCGTCGAGCACCATCGAGCGCCACACCAGCTCCTCGCAGACCACAATCACCAGCAGCGCGCCGCTGTAGATGAACGAGCGCTGCACGACGTCGGGATCACCGACTTGCGCGTAGATGCGAAACAGCCAGCCCAGGCGCGTGCTACCGGCCGGCGCCAGCACCGCGCGCGCGCCCCACGAGGCCAAAAGCAGCAGCGCCGCGGTCAGAAAGCCGAGCGAAAAATCGCCCCAGCGCGGGCCGAGCACGTCCGAGAGCGCGCCTTCGTTCCACAGCTTGTGCAGCGAAAGGGCGGCCAGCAGCAAGTACGGCACGCCCAGCGCGACCCAGAACAGCGCACTGCCCGCGAGCTCGAGACGGAAGGCGAAGCCCATGGCGGCCGTGATCACGACCAGCGCCAGCACCGTGCGCTTCAGGCCGTTCATGGAGCGGAGTCGAGCTCTTGCAGGCGGATCGCGACGAAGTCGAGGATGCGATCCGCTGCCTGGTGTTTGGGCAACGGACCGAAGCTTTCGGCGTCGCGTATGCCCACCAGACTGCCGGAGATCTGATCCTGAGCGATCGAGCTATCAGGGTGATTGGCGACGACCAGATCCACACGCTTCTTGGCCAGCTTGGCGCGCGCAGCGTTGATCAGTCTCTCGTCTTGCTCTGTTTCGAGCGCGAAGCCGATCAGCACCGGGCGCTTCGCCTTACGGGCCGCGCCGATTTCGGCGAGCAAGTCGTCGTTCGGCACCAACTCCAGGCCGATGCTGGACGCGCCGCGCTTCAGTTTGCTGGCGTGCGTCTCGGCGGGCCGAAAATCGGCGACCGCCGCGGTCATGATCAACGCGTCCGCCCCGCTCAGATCCGGCTTGAGCGCCTGCCACAGCGCCCCGCGCATGGCCGCCGCGCTGCGCACGTCGATGCGTGTCACACCGGCAGGCGTCGCCAGCGCCACCGGTCCCGCGATCAGCGTCACCTTCGCGCCCTGCGCGGCCGCGCGCTCCGCCAGTGCGAAGCCCATCTTACCGGACGAGCGGTTGCTGATGAAACGCACCGGATCGATGTCCTCGGCGGTGGGGCCGGCGCTGACGACGATATGCCGGCCGCGCAGTGAGCCCTTCGAGAGCTGCGCGATCACGAAAGATAGGATCACGTCCGGCTCGGCGAGACGGCCGAGGCCGACATCACCTGAAGCCACTTCGCCGTCGACCGGCCCGACGAAACCGACACGCCGATCCGCGGTCAGCAGTTGCACGTTGCGCGCGGTCGCAGGGTGCGACCACATGCTGGGATGCATGGCGGGCGCGACGAGCACTGGACAGGTCGCGCAGAGAGCGGTGGCGGTGAGAAGATCATCCGCGCGGCCGTGTGCGAGGCGCGCTAGAACGTCGGCCGTGGCGGGCGCGATCAGCAGCAGATCGGTCTGACGTGCCAGCTCCACATGCAGCTCTCCGCGCGCGGCCTCGCCGAACATGCTCGTGTGCGGCGCTCTACCCGTGAGGCCGGCAAACGTAGCAGCCCCCACGAACTCGGCGCCGCTGCGCGTGAGCACCACTTCGAGCTCGGCACCTTCTTGCTTGAGCGCGCGCAGGAGAAGTACGGCTTTGTAGGCGGCTACACTACCTGTCACGCACAGCGTGATGCGCTTGCCAGCGAGTCGTCCGCTGCGCGGGCGATCCACTGACGTTTCAGCTGTGTTCGCTGACGGCGCAGGTGGCGGCGGAGTGGTGACCCCACCGAAGCGCGAGTTGGAGCGACGCGACTCGTTCATCGACCAGGCTGTGCTTCTATCACGAGAACGGAATGAGCGAGACGCTCGTACGACTATACTAGAACTTCTACGGGCCTCGCCCCATGTCACCTACGTGCTGCCGGTCAAGTAGCCCGCGCCCCGGCCCGCGACGGGCGCGCACGGGACACCCAACGATTGTCGCGCTCGAAGAAACGCCAGGGCTTTTCCGCCCATGTTTCGGCGTAGTCCACGCCGATGCGGGCCGAACGGCCCAGCGGACCGCGCGCAAGCTGCCCGCTACTCAGGAACAAGCTGCCCTGGGTCAGGTCGACGCCGTAGTGGCGACGATCGATGCCGAAGGCCTGGCACAACTTGCCGGGCCCGTTACTGACACTGACGTCGTCGGCTGATAGACGGCGCCGACGCGCCATCAGCTCGGCGCCCGACAGCGGCTCCACCGCGCGCAGCAGCACCGCGTGCGGCGCACCCTCACGCGTGGTGACCAGGTTCAGGTGCCAATGCATGCCGTACACGAAAAAGACGTAAGCCAGCCCCGGCTGCCCGTACATCACTTCGGTGCGCTCGGTGCGCCGACCACCCCACGAATGCGCCGCCCGATCCTCCGGGCCCCGATACGCTTCCGCCTCCACGATGCGCCCCACCAACGTGCCCCGCGCCGTCTCGTGCACGAGCAGCTTGCCAATGACGTCCCGCGCCACGGTGAGGACGGGGCGCGCATAGAACTGGCGGGGTAGAGGATCGAGGGGGCCGAGGGTCAACATGGGGCGCGCTGCCGGCGAGCGAACAATACCCCCACACCGAGCAGCAGCGTGGCCAGGGTGCGCCAACCGCCTCGGCCGTGAGCAGCGCGGCAGGCGCATTCGCCGAGCATTTTGCTGCCCGAGCCCGCTCGAGCTTCGTCCGGAAGAGGTGACACGGCCGACGCGCCGCCGGTGCTCATGCCCGCCAAACCGGTCACCGACGTGCCCGCGCCCGATATGGGCTCGGCACCGCCCGTGGCGGCGCCGGTCGCACCGCCCGAGCCCGCGCTACCTGAAGTGCCTTGCCCACCTGTGCCCGCACCGCCGGCGTCAGCCGGCTTCGGCACGGACGTCGACAGGCGAGCTGAACGGCTCACCGCAAGTGGAGAGCGGGCCGCTCAGCGTCTCGGTTTCGTGGCACAGCTCCCCCCAGGGTCGAGGCTCACGTTGCAGACGCGATAAACGGCGCCGTCGTCAGACTAGATATTTGCACTGTCGCGCGTTGGGGAGCCTATCCGAACGGAAACTCGTCCCATCACGAGCGCCACCGTCGGCAAAGGATACGGTAGCCGGTCAGGACCAAGCCAGTAGGTAGAGTGCGGCAGCGACGAGCGTTGCGGGCATCGCTACGAGTAGGATCCACTGGACAGGGTTGAGCCACGGGAACGTGGCCCGCCGGCCCTGCGGGTCAGGAAGCGGTGGACGCGGCGAATGGGGGTCGTGTTGGTACCAGTAGGCGACTGCGCTGTAGTCGCCGGTCATCGAATTGAGGAGCCCATGGTCGAGCGTTACCCGAATGGACTGCTTGAAGTGAATTGGGTCGCGTTCGTGGAAGCGGTAGGCGGAGACACGCCCGCTGAAGAAGTTGCGCAGAGTACAGCCATAAGTCGGTGTGCAGAAGGGTGCGCCCTGGAAGTAGAAGCATTGCGCTGGCCCCAAAGTGGCAGCGTGAACCAGAGGCGCACGAAGCGACCCGCTCCTACCACGCGACACAGCGTCAGAGTCTCGCCCGGAGCTATGGAGACAAACTTCTGCGGCGAGCTCGTTGCACCCGCCCGTTGGACTCCGTGGCTCGAGATCAGTCGGTAGTGTCCCGCGTTATCGTCCCTCATGGACCCCCTCGGTCATATTGGGAGATCGGTGTGGGTTGGCTCAAGCAAGGGAGCTCCTGATCAGCGCGAGCGCCACTGGCAGGTCGCACAGCACGACCGCGGCGTCGACACGGAGCACCCGGTAGCCACAAAGCTGCAGGTGAGCGTCGCGCTTAGTATCCTGGTGCTTGCGTCCCATGTGACTGCCACCGTCCACTTCTACAACCAGCCGCACCGCTGGCGCGAGGAAGTCCGCGATGTACCGCCCACAAAGCGGTGCCTGTCGCCGAAATTGCACGCCCATTTTCCGCCCGCGCAAAGCGTCCCAAAGCCGCGCCTCCGACTCTGTGAGCGCCCGCCGGTTGCACCAAGCGTATTGGTCTAGCTGAACCTGCCGTCGATGACCCTTGAATGTCCGTGAATGCATGTCGCCTCCAGTGCTGGCATCGGGCCAGGCGTAGCCAGCCCAGGCGCAGGCTGCGTGACGCGCCCCCACCGTATGCTTCCGTGAAACACGAGGCGCGGCGCGCAGCGTGCGCCCTCTCGCGAAGCCTGGCCCGATGCCAGCACTGGAGGCATCGCATCACTTTGACAGTCAAAGTGAGTCAACGGCAACGCGCGGCTCTACGTCACATGTCCGTGAAACAGAAGCCGCGCGGATACTGGTCTTCCCCGCTCGCGCGCAGGCCCGCTCCCGCGGGCCGAGCA
>DATEDZ010000038.1:0-44498 GCA_035281385.1 Polyangiaceae bacterium | reverse complement strand
CTTGAGCCTCGACTTCATACCGCGTCGCCGAGCTTGTCGAGCTCCGCGTAGACCTTGGCCAACCACAATTTGACGCGCTCGCGCTCGAGCGGCCTGAGCACCACGTCCCCCTGGGACGCATGGGCGCCCGCCCAGAAGCTCAGGCCCCCGCTATCGATCTTGTACATCGCGCCCGCGTCGAGCTCGGGCAGATTCAGCAACCTGCCAGAGAGCGCAGCGAGCTTTCCGGAGGCAGGCGATGCGTCGAGCTGGCTGAAGTCTCGCGAACGCGCGTGGTTCTTGACGACTACGTGCGCGGCCTGATCGCCGTACAGCTCGAGCGCCTTGTCGATCTGGCTGACCGACGCGAAGCCTCCGTCAGTGACGTGCCAGAAAGTGATCGTCGCCCCCAGCTCTCGAGCCAAGCCGAGTACGTTGGCCTCGAACAGCCAGGCGGCGAGCGCTCTCGAGCTCTGCGCTGGCAAGTCAACGAGCACGCGCCGCTCCGCACCGAGCGCTCGATCCAGAATCTGGTCGGCGCTGTCGGGCGCGGCAAGATCGACGGCCTGACTGAAGTCACCGTAGTGACGCAGCAGTGCGCCGTGGGAAGTATCGCCATCCACTCCTGCGAAGGCCAGGTTGCGATCGATCCAATATTGAGCAAGCGCGCGAGCCACGACGCTTTTGCCGACGCCCCCCTTTTCACCGCCGATGAAATGAATCTGGCTCACGAGCCACGAAGTCCCGCCGCTCCGTGCGCGCGTCAAGCGACAAATCGGCGCTCTCCTGTCAGGTGTCGCGCGCGTTTCCGGAAGCGGGGCGGCTGATACTCCTCGCGCCGAACGCAATACGCGCGCGATAGCGGTTATGCGGTATTTCCCGTTGCCGGGTTGGACTCGACGGGCTCGCTGGAAGATGGGCCGCTTTCCAGCGCACCGAGCAGCGGTAGTAACGATGGCGCTGCCCGCGTGTGGAGCCAACGCCCTACGTCTGCCGGCTCGAGGGTGTCACCCCGCGTGCTGAGGTCTCCCGAGCGCGCGTCCGACATCAAGCTGCGCACGGCTTCCAGCGCAGCGAGTGCCTCGGTGTCGGGCTGAACCATTCGGCATCCCAGGCGCTTTAGCTCGCTCAAATACTCACGTGTCTTACGCGCTCCGCCGGAAATCTCGAGCTCCGCGTGACGAAGCACGACGCGCGACGTCCCGTCGCCGGTGGCAGATGATTCATTGTGAGCCCGTAGCAAGCGGCGAAATCGAGCCGCGAGGCTATTCATATTGCGCTCGTTGCAGATCAGCGCGCTTGGTGAGAACTTGAAAGCGATGCCAGTGTGCCCGGTGCATGACGCCGAAGACTCGCTGGATGTATTCGAGCGGCACGTCCTTGTGAAACAGGTCGCTCATGGAATTGACGAAGATCGTCTGAGGCTTCTTCCAATGGAGCGGAAGCTCCAACATCTTCGGTTGCAGGGTGAGCTTGAAGCCGTCCTTGTAGTTCGGCTGCCCCATGGCCTGCAGGCGTTCTGCCATCCGTTCGGCGTAGCAGTACTTGCAGCCGGGGCTGATCTTGTTGCACCCCGTAATGGGGTTCCAGGTGGACTCGGTCCACTCGATGCCTGAACCGAGCGCCATCAGCGCACCCCCTTTAGCAGATGGTTAGCAATGCGCAGCGCGATGTCCTTGCCTCGCTCATTGCCCACTGCAAAGCAGAGGAGATACAGCGGGTTGTTGGCCGAATTCCAAAGCACTCCCGGCTCGTCGACGACCCCGGCGAAAGCTGTCCGCGATTGGGTTGGCACGCTGCTCGCCAACAGGTGGTGGAACCGCGCCTGGTGGCCAGCGGTAATACCGGTTATACTCATGATACTGATGAAGACCGCCATCTCTCTGCCGGACGAGCTGTTCCACGCGGTGAATGCGAAGGCGCGCGCGCTGAAGATGTCGCGGAGTGGTCTGCTAGCCCAGGCGGCGCGGGAGTTCATCGAAAGGCATGGGCCGCAGGGCGACGCGACGGAGGCCTGGAATCGGGCGATCGCTCGAGCGGGGCAGCCCGGTGATGAAGCGGCAGCGGTGGCATTTCGAACGCGAACCAAGCGACTGGTCAGGGAGTCGTGGCGCAAAGGTCGTTGATCAAGCGGGGGCAGGTGTGGTGGGTCGACTTTGGGCAGCCGCGCGGGTCGGAACCTGCGTACCGGCACCCGGCGCTCGTCATTCAACGGGACGAAGTCAACCGAAGCAAGCTGGCGACGGTCGTGGTCTGCGTATTGACGAGCAACAAGGCGCTGGCGAAGGCGCCAGGCAACACGTTGCTTCCGAAGCGTGCCACTGGCCTGCCGCGGGACTCGGTGGCGAACGCGTCACAGATCGCAACCGTGAACAAGGAGGACCTTGTCGAGGTCGCCGGAACGGTGCCGCCCAGCTTGCTCCGCACCGTGAGTGCTGGGCTGCGCTGGTTCTTGGCCATCGAAGAGTAACGTGCCTTCAACGTGAGCCGCTACGGACTCGTGCGCAGTGCGCTCACGAAATCCGCGCCGCAGGCGCGGCCCACCGAATCGCGCTGCAGGCGCGCCCACGCCCACGGATTCGCTCGCCGAAGGCGGCGCCCACGGACCCGCGCCGCAGGCGCGCCCACGCCCACGGATTCGCACGGCGAAGCCGGCGCCCACGGACCCGCGCCGCAGGCGCGGCCCACCGAGACGTTGCGGTGCGTCGACGAATGTCGATTGATCTTGGCTGGGCAAGGTGGCCTGGCTCCGACACGGAGGCCTGTTGCAAAGTGGGCTGCGGGTTGGCAGCCCTTCATGAAATTGGCGCAACTGCGGGCGCCGCGTGCCGATGAGCGAGGGTGGGTTTGGTTGACCCGCTCGGGATGGGCGGTAGAATCCAGGAGGATCGATGAGCGAGAAGAGCCCCAAGCTCCAGGACGTTTGGCTTCTGCTCGGGACCATGAACAGGCGTTTCGATGGTCTGGAGCGGCAGATGGTGCAACTGCGCGAGGATCTTGGTGGTCGCATCAATCGGCTCGAGGTTCGAATCGACTCGCTCGACTCGCGCATGACCGCGGGCTTCGGCGCGTTGAAGGAGTCGATCGAGGCGCGCGCAAGCGCGGCCCACTGAATCCACCGCAGGTGGCTCACGGATTCGCGCGAAGCGCGCTCACGGATTCGCGCCGCAGGCGCGCCCACGCCCACGGATTCGCACGCCGAAGGCGGCGCCCACGGCCACGAAAATTCTCATTGCGCTATTGCGACTCTGCCCAGCAGCGCGTTCCTCAAGTCGACTGCCAGCGCGCATCCGTCGATTCCGCTGGCGTATTCTGCGCGTGTCGTTGGGCTGAGCCAGCTGGGGTCGACGGTGGCTCGGTATCGGAGTCTGATTTGTCCGCTGCTGAGGTCCGTCAGTGTGACCCGTACTGCGTGGGGGCGCTCTCCGTCGAGCTCTGCGGGCGCTTTCGGGTCTCCGGGTTCGTCCATGACGGCGAGCAGCTGTCGCGCTTTGGCGGCGTCCAATCAGCTTCCCGCGCAGCTTCGCAGGCCCCTCTTACGCGATGCCGCAAGCCAGGCCAGAGCCAGCAGGCCCCACCGCCAGCCTGCAGAATTTCGGGCGCCGGGCGTGCGACAACTGCAGCCGTCCGTGTCCGGCGAGCCGACCCCGCCTTCGTCGTCAGAGCCCCCGGCTGCGGGCTCGGAGGCGCCCGCCGCGGATTCGGGGGGCGCACCGCCGCTGCCAGGATCGGCAGACGTGCCTGCAGCACCGCCCTCGCCCTGGTCGGACGGGGCGCCGCCCGTCGCTGGTGGGGGCGCCTGGCAGGTGCCCTGATAGCAAGCGAGCTCGCCGCACTGCGCGTCGACGCGGCAGGGGGCACCGGCTGCTACCGCGCGCGCATGAAACGTGACGACAGGAGCTTCAGCGCCCCGGTCCCACACCGTGAGGAGCGTCTCGGGTACGGCAGAGGCGACGAGCCACGGCTCGAAGGGCGAAGGATCGGTGAAAGTCGCGATCGAATGGAGCTCGCTATCGATCAGCTCGGTGAGGCTCGAGTCGGCGCGGAGCGCCAGCGTTTGCTCGGTGTTCGAGAGCCAGAGCAGACGCCGCTCGAGCGCGTCGAGCGGTTCGAACTCGCTCATGGTCGCGTCGGTTGCGATGGTGGCGACGAACCGCTCCTGACCTTGCGCGTGGATGACGTGAAAGCGGCCACCCGCGCCGGTGAAGACGAGCTCGGATGCCGGCGGCAGCACGCGTTCCACGCTCGCCACGCTGCGGTCGGGTTTCACGAGCGATGCGCTCAGCCCGTGAACGAGCAGGTAGTATGCTCCGCTCGAGTAAGCCGCGAAGACCGGCTTGTCCAAGACTTGGGCAGGCCCGGTCGGCTTGCCTTGGCGGTCGAAGAAACGAATGAAGGCTTCGCCCTGGTCCACGCCATAGGCCAGAAAACCCTCGCTGCCAGCGACGATGCCTTGGTTGGCCGGCGGGCTTGCCGGCCGCGGGATGTCCAGCTGCTCGCCAGCGTGAAGGCTCACGTAGGCGCCCGCCTTCAGCCACATCATCGCCTCGCTGCCGAGCGCGAGATGGTCGACGGTCTCTTCGCCGTTACCGACATCGAAGCTTTGCGGCTCCGCATCGAGTGCCGTTCCGGAAGCGTCGACGCGCACGTAGTGACTCAGCTCGGGCCGATCGTAGCGGGGCTCGTTCCAGCTCAGCAGGTAGCCGCTCGGCGACGAGCTCACTTTGAAATTCAATTGCGAAGACTCAACCAGCGCTGCAAGCTTGCCCTCCGCTCCCGGCAATAGCTGTCCGTTCGGGCTCACCGCGTGAGCGAAAAGACCGCCACCATCATGCCCAACCAGCAGCGCGCCACCGCCCGCGGTCAGAGCCATGGCTTGGCTTCGGCCGGTCGTCGGAGCATCGAGCTTCAGGCCGCTTCCAGCATCGTCGAGGAAGTAAAACGTCGGCGAGCAACGCGCGACGTATCCGCCGGCCGCTCGCTGAAGCAGTGACAACGAGCAGTCAGCTGGCAGCGCCAAGGCCTTCTCTTGGCTCACTTCCAGTTGCGGTGAGACCGCTACCAACTTGTGTGACAGCGCAATGCCCCAAGCGGCGAGGCCGCCGTGCCCGTCCGCAGTGACACCCAGCGAGTAGAACGGCAAGGCATTGGCCTTTCTTGCCAACAGGGTCCCACTCGCGTCGAGCCGCAAAACGCCGTTCGCGAGCACTACCAGGTATTCACTACCCGTCCAGTGAGCGAACAGTGGCAGACCGACCTCGCTGGTCGCGGGCAAAACCTGCTTTTGGGTTTGCTTGCCGTTTCCGTCGATGCTCCACGACTCCAGGCTAAACGTGCCGGGCGTGCCGGGCTTCAACCAGAGCGCGAGAAAGCCGTCCGCGCTTGCGACGATCTCGTCTCCTCCGCCCCAGGTACCGCTCCACCCACCGAGTTCGCTCGGAAGGTCGAACGCCTCCCCCAGCGAGCCGTCGGCATTCCAAAACCGACCGCGAATCACTATGGCGCCGCTGTTCGCGGGAACGCGCGGCATCCTCCAGCTGATCAGACACTGGCGCGAGCCCGCACATGCGAGACGTGGGCTGAGCGGTGTCTCATCCGAGCCACCGGGCGGCCAATCGGGGATGCCCAGGGGAGGCCTCCACACGGTCGGCTGCACCAGCAGCGCCGGCTCATCCAACCGGTCCAGAGCCGCAGACAGGCGCGTCCCCCGGATCGAGTCCTGCTGCACAAACACGAAGCGATACTGCTCACCGTCCCATACCAGTTTCGTTGGCGATCCAACGAGCAGCGAGAGCCCGCGCGGCGGTATGGGAACGTCCTTCTGAAGCCACTCATCCTCGGCGCCCAGCCCCTGTGCGCGTGCTCCCCCTCGCTCCTCCGACGACCCGCTCGCCGAGCACGCTGCGAGCCCCACCGAAAACACCAGCACGGCCCACCTACTCCTATCCATGCCTAAGCATACCTCAGACGCGCATGGCCGGCGAACTCAAAGAGCCAGGACCCAGGCATCGATGCGATGCCGACGCGCGTCGACTTGGTCGTCGCGCTTCAACCGAGCCAGCGGCAGCGGCTTCACCAAGGCGCCTTCAGACATAAAAACGGCCGATAAGGAAGATCACGTCGACCGTCGGCCGCCGGGCCGCTCCGAAGGTAGCGGTTGGCCCAACTCGCGCGTCCCGAGCGGCTGTCCACTACCCGTCCACGAAATGGAAGATGGCGTGCGTCAAGCCCAGCTCAGATCGAAGATGTACGATCGCGGCCGAGCGGGGCGCGTACGTGGTCTATGTCCAAGCCGACTACGGCGACGACCCGGCCATCGCGCTCTACACCAAGCTGGGCACGCGCGAAGACGTCATGCATTTCGACATTCTCGAGATGCCGGTGCTGTTCTACGTCGCCTGTCTCGCGCTCTACGTGACCAGGCAGGCCGATAGCGCCGCGGTCTGGCTCGCCTGGCTGTTCGTCGCCACATTGACTGCGAGAGACCGGCCAGACTTGATCGCCGCCCAGCTAGCTTCTGCGGTCAGGTGACGGTCAAGGGGCTCGCCGAGCTGGTGCGGGTCTACAAAGTGCGGTGAGGCCAGGCTGAATTCCGTGGTCGGCTGGCTGGGCGTTCCGAAAAACTGACGGCTTTTTTTGCCGAAGTGAAGTGAAGTGAAGAGGGGAAGATTTGTACGGGATCCGAGCATTAGTTGGAGAGCCCTTCCAGGACATTTCTCGAAATCAAATGTTCAAGCTACGTTCCGCCGTCTGCCAGCTGGGCCTTGCCCTGGTCTCATGTTCTCAAGCCGCTGATTTAGGGGCAGGGGCTCGTCCCAAGGCACAGGGTGGTAGCTCGGGCGATGCAGCTGGGGGCACGTCGAGCTCAGCAGGTACTCCGTTCAATCTGGGGGGATCGCTCCTGTCACCGGGCGAACCGGCGCAAGGTCGGCCCCTACCCACGTGCACCGACTGTGGCTACCCTCAATGCGAAGTCGGCAAGGCCACCAGCATCAGTGGTACTGTGCGCACACCCGCCAGGGTGAGTCCCGATCCGCTCTACAACGCGGTCGTGTACCTACCCGGCGCTGCGGTTGAGCCATTTTCGGCGGGCGTGAGCTGTGATCGCTGCGGCAACGTGAGTGGCAAGCCCGTCGCCGCTGCGCTCAGCGACACTAGCGGCCATTTCAAGCTCGACGGTGTGCCGTCGGGCCATGACATCTCCCTCGTCGTTCAAATGGGCCGCTGGCGGCGACAAGTCAAACTGCCCGAAGTCGTGGCATGCCAAGACAATGTCCTCCCTGAAGAACTGACGCGCCTGCCACGGAATCGCAACGAGGGCGACATACCTCACGTGGCGCTGGTCACGTCGGAGTACGATTTCGAGGAGTGCATTCTGCGCAAGATCGGTATTGACGACGCAGAATTCACGAAACCCACCGAGGCCGGACGCGTCCATCTCTTCTGGGGAACTGGCACTGGCGGCGGGAATGCTTTGCCCAGTGGCAAAGAGCTGTGGGACGACCCGAGCGCCCTCGCGCGTTACGACATGGTGCTGCTGCCCTGCGCATCCGCTCCCCGCTTTCTGTATGGCGATCCCTCTCCCGGAAGCTACAGCGCCTCGTACCAAGCCGTTGCGGACTATGCGAATGCTGGGGGACGGGTCTTCGCGACTGACCTGAGTTACCCATGGATTTGGGACCAGGGCTCGCCCTTTGCGACCGCGGCAAACTGGGTCGATGACCCCGGGCCTGCGTCCGTATTGGTGGAGCTCGACGCGCTAGATAGCCGTATCGATACCTCGTTTCCGAAGGGTCAGGCGCTGGCCGATTGGCTGCAAGGGATCGGGGCGACCACCACGCGGGGGGAAATCATGCTGCATGAAACGTTCCGGCGCTCGCTCTCCGTCAACCCTCCGACGCAACGCTGGCTGTACTCGACAACGCCTGATTCCCTGCAGTCGTTCACTTTCAATACGCCGCTCGGCGCCACCGAAGCTCAACAGTGTGGGCGCTTCGCCTACAGCAGTTTTCACATCGCCACCGGCCAAACGAATGACCCTTTCGATCCCGTCCCCAAAGCCGTGGGCACTTTTCCAATGGAATGCGACAGCGCGCCGCTCACCCCGCAAGAGCGCGTGCTCGAGTTCATGCTATTCGACCTCGCGTCCTGCGTGCAGATCGACATGGGCGATCCCAAGCCTCCCGAAGTCGTAAAGTGACATCGGTGTAGTCATGGGGTGGTGCTGAACAGCGAGGGCGGTGACTGGTCGTCGCGCGCGGCACCGCAGCAGGCGGTCAAGAAGTCGAGCACGCTCTTGTGCTGCTTGCGCGCGGTGTAGGCGACGGTCATCAGGTTTTCGGCGAAGGTGTTGCCGCGGTCGCTCTGGGTGCCGAAAGAGCGCTTACGCCAGAGAACGAAGGCTCGTGGCTCCCTTTCGGCATGGCTATGCCGCGTCCCGAATTATGCCGCGTTGGCGTAGCGGCAGGGCGGAACGACCACCGGAGCACCCGTTCGGCGGCGCAGAGGTGTTTACCGGAGCGGCATAGTCCTGTCGTTTCTCCAGGCTGGCGATTGGCCACAGTGACCCCTCGCTCGGCCGCAGCGACCAGCGGGGCATGTCGGCGACGTTTGGTGCTAACGTCCGCAGCGCATGTGGCACCGTTGGGTCAGCAACGCTCAAATGGTGCCGTTTTATGTCCTGTTCGCGTTGGCCCCCCTGATCTCGACCGGAGTGGTTGTCCTAGCGGGTGTGAACGTGGCCAGGATATCCTGGTTCGACGAGCACGGGCAGGTCGCCAGTGGCATCGTGGTCGGCGGCGAGAGCGGCAGCGGTTTCGACCAGGCAATCTATTGTTCTGAGCACGTCGAGTTCAATGACCAACACGGAACGCGGCGACTCGCGACTCGCTCTTGCTCCAGCTCCCGTCCGGAGAAGGGCGCTCAGGTCGACGTCTACTATGATCCGGCCGACCCGAGTCGCAACCACGTTGCGGGTAGCTCGGGCGTTTGGAGCTCAATCGTTCTCATCGCGCTGAATCTGCCCGTCGCACTACTGTTTGGTGGAGCGATCTGGTCTGCATTCAAGTCCAGGGTGTCCCGGCGCGCGCAACCGGTGAGTGGTTAGCTCCAATCGTCAATCTCGCGCGAGAAAGTTGCTCAATTCGTCTGCCCCGCCGTGCCTACGGGTCTGCACCCGTCGCCCGAGGACCAAAACTTTTCATTCTGGTGACCCGTTACTCGCAGCCTGCGCGGGCCGAGCCCGCGGCGCCGGAGGAGGCCGGTGCACCCGACCGCGACGCAGAGCCGGACGCTGGGAGTGGGAGCTCCGTTGGCCGCAAACACCCCGGCATGGCGAGCCAGCTGGGGTGTCATCTGACAAGGATACGCTCCTTACGGTATGAAGGGATTGTTGTCACCTTCCCGAAACCGTGAGCTAGAGAGAATCAACCATGGCAGGACGAAAGGCGAAGCCGAAGGGCAGCAAGAAAGCTCCGAAGCAAAAGCGGGCGGCGAAGAAGGCGAGCAAGAACCCGCGCAAGAGGGCAAAGCAGACGCCGCGCAAGAAGGCGAGCAAGAAGCTCGTCCGGCCGAAGGCCACGCCAGCGCGTGACGCGCGCAAAGCGCTCGAGCTCAAGAAAGCCATCAAGCGCACGCTCGCACCGCTGCCTGACGGCAAGGCCGTGGTCGACGCATATCTGCGCGATCTCGATCATCCGTTCAAGCAGGAGATCGAGGCGGTGCGCGCCATCATTCTCGGCGCCAGCGACAAGCTCGCCGAGCGCATCAAATGGAACGCACCCAGCTTTCACTACAAAGAGGATCTGGGCGCCTTCAATCCGCGCGCGACCGAGTACGCGCACTTGATCCTGCTATTCCCCGGCGGTGGCGGCATGGACGATGCGAGCGGCTTGCTCGAGGGCAATCACAAGGATCGCCGCGAAGCCAAGTTCCACAGTCTGGACGACGTGAAGGCAAAACGGCCGGCGCTCGAAAAGCTGGTCAAGCGCTGGGTGACGCTGCGTGACCGTTAGTGCTGGGTGCGCGTGCGACCACGACCGTGACGTTGTCGGTGCCGCCGCCGGCGTTGGCGCGCCCCACCAAGATCTTGCAGCGCTCGGCGAGCGGCGCGGGACTGCCCAAAACCGCCGCGATCTCGGCGTCGGTTACGTGCTTGGTCAGCCCGTCGGAGCAGACCAGGATCAGGTCGCTCGGTTCGAGGGGCAGCTTGACGATCTCGGGCTGCGGCGCGTCCTCGGTCGCGCCGAGCGCGTTCCACAGGATGTGGTGTAGTTGTGAGTCCGGTGCGAGCGGCTCATGCGAAGCTTCGGCAACGCGCTGAGCCATCGTGTGGTCCGTCGTCAAGCGCCGCAGCGCGCCCGCGCGCAGCAGGTAACAGCGCGAGTCGCCGACATGGGCCACGTAGAGCTTGACTCCGAGCACCAGCGCCATCGTGAGCGTGGTGCCCATACGCGGCGCGCCGCTCTTGGCTCCGGTGCGCCGCACGGTTTCATCGCCCGCCACGACCGCCGACGAAAGCTGGTCACGCACGCCCGGCAATGAGCCGCGCTGGGCCTGCCCGGCCGAGCCCCAAGGCATCCAGTTGAGCAGGTAGCTCGACACGGTGCTCACCGCCACTCGGCTCGCCACGTCGCCGCCGCCCTGGCCGCCCATGCCGTCGGCCACGACCAGCAACGTTCCGGCGGCTTCTCCCGGAAACCAACCGCGACCCGCGGGGCTCGCGTCGTGCACGACGATCGAGCGCTGCAGCGTCGCGATGAGGTAAGCATCCTCGTTGGTGTGTCGAACACGTCCCACATCGGTGAGCCCGCACGCGTCGAGCGACTTGCTGGGCTTCTCGATGCTGGGCAACGTATCGACTGGTTGAGTCCGGTGAGAGATTTGCACCAGGTCACGACCAGCAACATCCGAGCCAAAAAGTGGGGGCCGCATAGTGCCTACAATCACGCGGTTGGAAGCAGACTACCTGCGGCGTCATGCCCCGTTGTCGTAAACTGGGTCCGTGGCCCTGGTGCGAGCGGCGGCGTGGCCGGCACCGGTGCGGGTGGTGGGGCGCTACCGGCCGAGCTGCTCGACCTCACGAATTGGAAGCTCACCTGCCCACTTGTGAGCCCGAGACCCGACTGAAATCCAGCAGCCCGAGCTCGGCTCCTACGAGCTAAACGCCTACTTTTGGTTCGATGCTGCGGCGCAATCGGTGATGTTTCAGGCACCGGTCGACGGGGTCACGACCAGCGGCTCCGAATTCGCGGGGCTGGGCTGGTCGGCCCGATCGCTCGGGACTAAGACGGGGGCGATGACGACCAGGTGGCCTCCGCTGGTGCCCGCAACCGGCGCCGTCGCGAGCGAAGGCGTGGTCGCGAGCGAAGGCGCTGCGGCTCCGGTCGAGCTCAGCCCGACTCCGCCCATCGCCATGGGTGACGTGGTCGCGGACAAGTACCGGGTCGATAGCGTGATCGGTTTTGGCGGCATGGGCATCGTGTGCGCGGGCACGCACGTGGAGCTGGGCACGCCGATCGCGATCAAGTTCGTGCGGCCTGAGCGTGGGGCCGACGAGCGCGCGGTCGCTCGCTTTTTGACCGAGGCGCGCTCGGCGGCGCAGCTCAAGAGCCAGTTCGCGTGCCGCATCGTGGATTGCGGGCGTCTGCCGAGCGGCACGCCTTACATCGTGATGGAGCTGCTGCAGGGCGCGGATTTGCGCACGCTGGTCAACCAAAAAGGACCGCTGCCGATCGAGGACGCGGTGTCCTACGCGCTGCAAGCCTGTGAGGCGCTGGCCGAGGCGCACGCCAAGCACATCGTGCACCGCGACGTGAAACCCGAGAATCTGTTCGTGACCGAGGGGCCCGACGCAACGCCGCTGCTCAAGGTGCTCGACTTCGGCATTTCGAAACAGGGCGGTCCGCTGGCGTCGAATCGCGTGCACACCGAGCCGACGGAAAACATGGGCTCGCCCTTCCACATGTCGCCCGAACAGATGATCGATCCGGCCGGGGTCGACTCGCGTACCGACATCTGGTCACTCGGCGTGGTGCTGTACGAGGTCTTGACCGGACAGCTACCGTTCTCCGGCGACACGACACCGCAGCTGTGCGCCAACGTGATGACGACCCAGCCCATCCCGCCGCAGCTGCATCGTGACGAGATTCCGGACGGACTTTCGCAAGTCATCTTGCGCTGCCTGGAGAAGGATCGCGAGCGCCGTTATGCCGACGTGGCCGAGCTCGGGATGGCGCTCAAGTCGTTCGGGAGTGCGGCCTCCTCGCTGGCAGCGGCGCGCGTGGAGCGCATCCTGGGTCGCACGCCGGTGCCGGCTGCTGCGGAGCTCCTGGCGCTCCACGGCCAGGCGCTCGAAAGCGAGGCTAGCGGTGCCGGGCACGAGGCCGCCTCGGTTCCCGGCATGCCTCGGCGTGGCCTGGGGCGTCGCGTTCTGGTAGTCGTGATCTTGATGGCGGCCAGCGGGCTTGCGGCGATCGGAGTCCATCGGGCTTTTCAAGCGACGCCGATCGAGCCCGCACCTGGCCCGACGCCGCCTGCGTCGCTGCCGAGTGCCCTCGAGAGCACGTCGGCCGCACCGGTGGCTTCGGCTGTCCCGAGCGTCGCGCCGAAGCCGCGGCGCCCACGGCCCCTGTCCAGCGCGACGCCGCTCGTGCCGGCTCCTGCGGTCAGCCAGGGCCCGGCGACCGTCTATCCGGAGCTCAAGCCGATCCCGGATTTGCCGGCGCCAGGGTCGCCTTAAAAGGGCCATGAAACCATCCCGCGGGTTGATGACGGTTCTGCTCGGCGTAACGGTGGGCGCAGGCTGCGGTTCGGCCCCTGTTGCCAACCCGCCGCCGTCCCCCGCTCCTTCCGCAGCGCCGACCGCCTCGACCGCCTCGACCGCACCGACGAGGCCCGGCCTGGCCTACCCGCCGAGCCCGCAAGGCGCCGTCATCGAGAAGCTGCACGGTGTCGAGGTGCGCGATCCGTATCGTTGGCTGGAAGATTCCGCTAGCGCCGAGACGCGCAGCTGGATCGAGGCGCAAAATCGCCTGACGCAGGGCTACCTGGCCGCGATTCCGTCGCGCGCGAAGATCCGCGGCCGATTGCGTGAGCTGTGGGACTACGAGCGCTACGAGCTACCGACCGAGCGCGGGGGCCGCTACTTCTACTCGTACAACTCGGGGCTGATGAATCAGGCCGCGCTCTACTGGCTGCCGTCGCTCACAGGTCAACCCAAGCTGCTGCTGGATCCCAATCCGCTGGCGGCTGATGGCACGGTCGCGCTGCGGCGCGTCGTTCCGAGCGAGGACGGCAAGCTGGTCGCCTATGGCCTGTCCCACGCCGGCTCGGATTGGACCGAGTGGCACGTTCGTAAGGTCGAAGGTGGGCAGGATCTGCCCGATCTGGTGAAGTGGTCGA
This sequence comes from Polyangiaceae bacterium, assembly GCA_035281385.1. Lineage (GTDB taxonomy): Bacteria > Myxococcota_A > Polyangia > Polyangiales > Polyangiaceae > PMG-095. Next base: position 31,118 of record DATEDZ010000038.1, on the reverse strand, counting down.
AGTTCTCGACGGCGGCCTGGACCAAAGACGGGCGCGGCTTCTACTACAGCCGCTACGCCGAGCCGAAGCCGGGCGCCGCGCTGGAAGAGAGCAACTACTTCAACAAGCTGTACTTCCATCGCTTGGGTGAGGACCAGGCAAAGGACGTTCTGATCTACGAGCGCTCGGACAAGAAGCGCTGGAGCTTTCATCCGCATGTCACGCGCGATGGTCGCTACTTGATTGTCACCATCGCCGAGGGTACCGACAACAAGTACGGCGTGCTGTACTTCGATCTCAAGCGCCGCAAGCCCAGCCCCGTCGAGCTGTTCGGTGCGCTGGACGCGGAGTATGCGTTCATCGGCAATCGCGGGACCAAGTTCTGGTTCAAGACCGACAAACAGGCGCCACGCGGCCGCATTGTCCTGCTCGACGTCGCCGATCCAAAGCCGGAGCTCCGCGAGCTGGTTGCCGAACAGACCGACACGCTGCAGCAGGTCGAGCAGGTGGGCGGTAAGCTCGTCGCCAACTACCTGAAGGATGCGCGCGCTGACGTGCGCGTGTTCAGCGAAACTGGCGCGCTGGAGCAGAGCGTGCCGCTGCCTGGTCTCGGGACGGTCTGGTTCACCGAGGGTGACGCGGCGCGCTCCGAAACCTTCTTCAGCTTCGAGAGCTATTCCGAGCCACGCCGCCTAATTCGTTACGACGTGAAGAGCAAGACCAGCGAGGTGTTCCGGAAGTCGGCGCTCAAGTTCAACCCCGACGACTACGAGACCCGGCAAGTCGTCTTTCCGAGCAAGGACGGAACGCGCATTCCGATGTTTCTCACCTTCAGGAAGGGTGTGCAGCCGACGCCCGAGACGCCCTGTTTACTTTACGGCTACGGTGGCTTCAGCATCGCGGTCACGCCGAGCTTTCGGGTGTCCTTCTTGGCTTGGCTGGAGCTCGGCGGGGTGCTGGCAGTGCCGAACCTGCGTGGCGGCGGCGAGTACGGCGAGACCTGGCACGAGGCCGGCAAGAAGGGAAACAAGCAGAACGTCTTCGACGACTTCATCGCTGCCGCCGAGTACCTGACGCAGCAGCGTGTCACCTCGAAACAGAAGCTCGCCATCTTCGGACGTTCGAACGGCGGCTTGCTCGTGGGCGCGATGCTGGCGCAGCGTCCCGATCTCTTCGGCGCCGCGCTCCCAGCCGTCGGCGTCATGGACATGCTGCGCTTCCACAAGTTCACCATCGGCTGGACCTGGACCGACGACTACGGCTCCCCCGACGATCCCGCGGACTTCAAGGCGCTCTACGCTTACTCGCCGCTCCACAACCTGCGCCCTCGCTCTGATTACCCCCCGACCCTCATCACTACAGCCGACCACGACGACCGCGTCGTGCCGGCCCACAGCTACAAGTTCACGGCGGCTCTCCAGAAGGTCCAAACCGGGGACGCCCCGGTGCTGATCCGCATCGAAACGCGCGCTGGCCACGGCGCCGGCATCCCCACCGAAAAGCTCATCGACGAGGTCGCCGACCAATGGGCCTTCCTCACCCGCGCCCTCGCGATGTCTCCCTAACAATTCGAGGACGGGCCTCACCCAAGGTTGAACCCTGGGCCGAAGCAGGCAGCTCTCTGCAATGAGGCTGCGGATTGGCAGCCCCACCGGAAACCTTTTCCGATTCCATAGTCAAATTCGGCATGGAATGGAGGCTACCCAAGCACTCAGTAGGGGAGAGTCCAAAGCTGCCCTCAACCGATTGAAAAAGGGCGAAAATGTGCGACTCTCGAGGTCCCAGTGAAGGAGCCCCGGATGATAGCGAAAGCGATGAGCGTCGAGCCACTGAGGTGGCTGGGACTGGTCGGCCCGATCGCGCTCGCGTGGTTAGGCGGTTGTTCATCGGTAATAGAGGCCCCGCCAGGTGGTGCGCAGGCTGGTAGCTCGGGCGTGGGTGGGACCGGCTCAGGTCCCGGGCCCCAAGGCTGTGAAGCCGTGAAACCGGGCAAAGCGCAGATCCGCCGGCTCACCCGCTTCGAGTATTCGAATGCGATTCGTGATCTGTTCGGGGACACGAGCAACCCGGGTGGTCAGCTGCCAACCGAAACGATTGCTCAGCACGGCAACCTGTTCGGCAACGACGCGGCGCTGCTCTCGGTGTCGGCGGCGCACGCCGAAAAGTGGGGCTCGGTCGCCGCCGAAGTGGCCGGCCGCGCCACCGCGACTCCGGAGGCGCTGGGCAAGCTGGCCCCCTGTGCGAGCACCACCGCCGACGACGCCTGCGCCCGCCAAGTCATCACGAACGTCGCGTCACGCGCTTACCACCGTGATCTGCAGCCGGCCGAGGTCGAGGCGTTCTTGACCCTGTCGAAGGCTGCGCAGGGCACCGGCACTTGGGCCTCCGGTATGGCCGCGGTAATCGAGGCGGTGCTGCAGGGTCCGGAGTTCCTGTATCGCGTCGAGCACGGCGTGCCAGCGCCGGATCAGCCGGCCTTGCGCAAGCCGACGGCGGACGAAATGGCGGCGCGCCTGTCGTTCTTGTTCTGGGGCTCTCTCCCCGACGACGCGCTGCGCATGGCGGCCAAGACCGGTCAGCTCGACACGCCGGCGGGCGTGAAGGCACAGGCGGAGCGGCTACTGGGGGATCCGCGTGCCAAGTCGGTGGTGCGCTTCTTCTTCGACAATCTGCTGCCGATCAGCGGCCTCACGAACCTGAAGCGCGACCCGATGCGCTTCCCGATCTACTCCCGGGATTTCGCGTCGGCCTTGCGCGAGGAGACGCAGCAGCTGCTCGAGCACACCATCTTCGACACCGATAGCCCGGGCACGTGGGCTTCGGCCCTGACCGCGCCGCACACCTACGTCAACGAGGAGCTGGCGCGCTTCTATGGCATGGCTGGCGTGACCGGGCCTGATTTCCGCAAGGTGACCTGGCCCGACCCGACCAAGCGCATGGGCCTGCTGACGCAAGCCGGCATCATGACCGGCACGATCGTGACCAACGAGAGCAACCCGGTTTTGCGCGGCTCGTTCATCATCAACAAGATCATGTGCATGAGCGTCCACCTGCCGACCGATCCGGCGGTGCTCGCCATGGTCAAGGTGCCCGAGAACGTGACCGGCACCACCGCGCGCGAGCGCTTCACCGCTCATCGCCAGCAGGCGGTGTGCGCAGGCTGTCACGCGCTGATCGACCCGGTGGGCTTCACCTTCGAAAACTTCGATCCGATCGGTCAGTGGCGCGACACCGAAGACGGCGCGATGATCGACGCCAGCGGCAGCGTCCCGGGCGTCGAAGGAACCGCCAACGGCCCGGTGGAGCTGGTAAAGAAGCTGGTGACCTCGGACCTGGTCCCGGAATGCTTCGCCCAGCACTGGCTGGAGTTCGGCTACGGCAAGACTCACGACGAAGGCGACGAGTGCGTGAAGGCGGATCTGAACGCGGCTTTCAAAGCCAGTGGCGGCAACGTCAAGCAGCTCTTGGTCGGCCTAACCCAAACCGACTCCTTCCTTTACATGCCCGCAAAGGACTGACTGGTCATGGCAAAGTTCCGACTGAATCGCCGCGCTATGCTTCGAGGAGCTGGGGGGATTGCGATCGCGCTGCCCTGGCTCGAAATCATGGACGCCCCGCGTGCCCACGCGCAGGCCGTGGGAAGCCCTGCCCAGCGCTTCCTGGGCGTCTTCACCCCGGGCGGCGCCGTCATCAACGACACCAAAGGCGTGAACAAGTGGCGTCCGACCGGCACTGAGGCGGCGCCGATCTTGAGCCCGATCCTGGCCCCCCTGGAGCCGATCAAGCACAAGCTTTTGTTTCTGAGCGGCCTGGACATGACCAGCAAGGACGGCGAACAGCACCAGGCCGGCATCATTGCCTGGATGAGCGGCACGGCTCAGCGCAATGCGCCGCCCAACGGCGGCGAGCCGGCGGGCACCGACTCGTACGCTTCGGGACCCTCGGTCGACCAGCGCATAGCAACACTGGTCAAAGCCCAGGGCGCGAAGAAGTTTGCGAGCCTGGAGATGGCGGTGCGCTGGGGCACCGGTAAGGCGCACGGCCTGCTCTCACCGATCAGCTGCGCCAATTTCGAAGATTCGCCCAAGGCCAGCCCGATCGCACCGCGCATCGATCCGGTGCAGATTTTCAAGGATCTGTTCGGCATGGGCGTGGGCGGCGGGGCCGACGACCCCGCGCTGCCTCGCAAGAAGTCGATCCTCGACCACGTACTGGGCGAGTACAATACCCTGCTGCCCAAGCTCGGCACCACGGACCGCGCGACAGTGCAGCAGCACGTCGATAAGCTGCGCGACATCGAGATGGGCCTGACCTCGATGGCCAATGGCTCGGCCACCTGCAAGGTGCCGGCGCAGGTCGACACCACCGGCTACGACGCGGGCTGCGGCGATCAATGCGGCGGTGGCGGAGCGGCCATTACCACCGACGAGAAGATCCCACTGGTCGGCACCTACATGATGGACATGATGGTGATGGCGCTGGCTTGCGATATGACCAGGGTCGGCACGTTCCAGTGGACCGATACCGAGGCCAAGCACACCTTCCCCTGGCTGCAGCTACCGGAGCATCACCACTATTACCAGCACGACGGCGGTTTCCGCCCGGTCGAGTGCGAGAAGATCTGCACCTGGTATTCGACGATGCACCTGCACCTATTGACCGAGATGGACAAGGTGGTGATGGGAGCGGACGGGCACACGCTGCTCGACGAGAGCGTGGTGTTCTTCGGGTCGGAGCTGTCGCGCCCCGAGATCCACGACTTCAAGGACATGCCATTCATGCTCGCTGGCAAGGGCGGAGGGCTGCGCGGCGGGCGCTGGCTGCATCACGGAAACACCGCCAACAATGCCAACTCGCACAACAACCTCCTGGTTTCGATCCTGAACCTGTTCGGCGATCCGGCCACGACCTTCGGCAACCCCGAGCTCTGCGCCGGCCCCCTCGCCAGCATCACGTAATTCACCGTTCCCTCAGCGCGTTACGAGGGCTTATTCTGCGCTAGCTTGCGGCGTGACAGCAGCACGCGGTTGCGAAGCGCCTGCAGCTGCTCACGCAGCGACTGAGTCTCGCGCGTCAGGTCCTGCCAGTCTTGATTCTGCGCCAGCTCGCACACTTCGCCGACCTCGCTGACCAGCTCGCTGAGCCGCTGCTCCAGCTGCTCGAGTGGCCCCAATAGCTCGCTCGACAGGGCCGTGGACGGCTCGGGCATCGGCAGGCTGATCTCGCGCGCCTTTTGCCCCAGCAGCGCCAGGCGCTCCTCGAGCCCGGCTCGCTCGAGCTGGCGTTTCCGCACGTGCTCTGCCGCCGCGGCGGCTTGCTCCATGCAGCGCTGCTGGGTGAGGTGCAGATGCTGCATGGCTTGGGCGAAAGCACCGAGGCTCTCGGCCAACTTGGCTTCGTGAACCGAGCACGCCTCGAGGCTCTGGCCCGCGCGCTGCAAGGACTTTTGCGAGTTGATCGAGAGGTGACCGAGCTCCGTGCTCAGCGCCTCGAAGCGGCTCAGGTCGTCGGACAGCGCCTTGGCGGCGATGAGCAGCGGGCTTTCGACTTTTTTGTTCATGAGCTTCGCACGGGTCTACGTCCCATCTAGCGCAGGCGCAGCGCGGCTTCAGCAACCTCGGCGTCGACCAGCGGAATGTGCCGAGATCCCAGCTGAAGCTCGCGCTCGGGGCCCCGTCCAGCCACCAGCACGACGTCGTCGGCGTCGGCCGCTGCGATGGCCCGACTGATGGCCCGTTCGCGGTCGAGCTCCTGCGCCACGTCGGGATGCCCCTGAAGGCCAGCGCCGATCGCCGCGCAAATCGCGCCGGGGTGCTCGTCACGGCAGTTGTCGCTGGTGAGCAGCACGCGGTCGGCCGCGCGTGCCGCCTCCCCCATGGCGGGTCGCTTTTCGCGGTCACGATTGCCACCTGCGCCGAACACCAGCCACAGCTTGCCCCGGCACAGCTGGCGCGCGGTGCGAAGCGTGCGTGCGAGCGCGTCGGGACTGTGGGCGAAGTCGATCACCACGTGCGGGCCCGAGCCGTGCACCTCGAAGCGGCCGGGCTGGGGAGCAGCTCGCTCGATGGCCCGCGCAGCTTCGAGGGGTAAAGCTCCTGCCAGGATCGCGGCTCCGAGCGCTGCGAGCGCGTTCTCGACGTGCTCGGCGCCGATGGCCCGCAGGCGCAGCTCTCCCGGCACCCCGGGCGAGGTAGAGCGCAAGCGCGCGCTGCTGCCGTGCCAGCTGATCGTGACCTCCACGCCCTCCAAGTCGAGCGCGGTGTGGGGCGCGCCGCGGCTCTGGACGCCGTAATGAAGGGTGCGGACGTCCGCGGGCAGCACCTCCGCGAGCAACGCGCAGGCCTCGTCGCAGCCGTTGAGCACGGCGTAGCCGCCCGGCGGTAGCGCCATGAAGAGCTGCGCCTTGCTGGCCAGGTAGTGCTCGGGTGACTGGTGCGCGTCGAGGTGGTCGTGGCTCAGGTTGGTGAAGGTGGCGCCGTGGCAGGGCCACGCTTTGGCGTAGCCGAGCGCGAGCGCTTCGCTCGTCATCTCGAGCACCGCATGCCGCGCACCTCGAGCCAAGCCGGCTGCCAGTACTGCGAGCATGCCGTCGTGCGTCGTCGGTCCGGCAAAGGGCGCGTCGTCCAGAAAGGCGCCCAGCGTAGTGACGCTCGGCACGGGTCGAGCCAGCGTGCCGAGCGCGGCTGCGAGCAGACCCACGGTGGATGTCTTGCCGTTCGTTCCCGTGACACCGTGGCTGATAATCTCACCGTGCCACTCCGGTGCCGGAGGTGGGGGCTGGCGTGCGACAGCCGGTCGGCTGTGCTGCTCTGGTTTAGCCAAGCACTGCCTCGACCGCGTCGGCGTGGCTCGAAGAGGTGCGCGCGTCGTCTTCGCGTCCGGCGATGCCGAACAGCACGCTGCGGGTGCGCAGGGCCGCCACGAGCTGAACCGCTTTCTCCTTGCCGAGCAAGCGCACTGCGCTCGCAGCATCGAGCCGCATCAGCATGACGAACGGGATGCCCAGCTCGGCGCCCACGCCTTGCTCGAGCACCTCCACGCTTTCGTCGTGGTTGCCTTGCTTGGCGAGCCCCAGCGCGCGCGCCAGGACCTCACCAATCCGCTTGGCCATACGTAGGATGAAGTCTTGTTCGTAAGCCATCGTGCTCGAGGAGGCTTACGAGACTACCGTGGGCACCGGATACCGACACGTGAGCTTCTGGCTCTTCATTCGTCACATCGACTGTGAATCATGAGAAAAATTCGCTGTCCGGTGAGGTCGAGGGCGGCGGCGTGCGCCCTCGCGATCGGATTATTAGGTAATATCAGCTGATAGGAGCAGCTCATCCCACTAAAAATTGGGCCTTCGTGATGCAGCGAGATCGCTGAGCGGGGCCGCTGATGCACTTCGAATTGGTGACGAAAGCCGCGCAATACCCAGCTCTTCTAGAAAATTATTGCCTAATATTAGCTAATATCCCGTGCTCCATACCCCGGTCCCGCAGGGTGATCCGATGATGTGATGAATCATGAGGTCGGTATCAGAAAGCCGCGGTGTGGCAGCCCCTGCGGCAATTTCGGACCGAACGCTGCTGGCGGAGCGCTGTGCGAGGGGTTTCACCGCTTGATCAAGTTGACCTCCATCGAGAAGGTGTAGAGGATATCGTTAGATGGCGGAAAATTTTTTCGTCGGTTCAAATCGTCGAGGCATCGCTGAATGACCGGGATGCGGCGCGCTTCTTTGCTTGGTTGGTCGATCTTGGTGCTCGCGCTGTGGACCGGCTGCGAGGGTGAAGGATCCACCGTGGATGACGGTAAAGGCTCGGCGGGGTCGGGCGGCAAGGCAGGCTCACTGAATCTGGATCCCGTAGACGGGGGCGCCGGCGGTGAGGCCGCCGCCGCGGGCGGCAGTTCGAGCGGGCCAATTGGACCAGACGTCGTCGAGTGTGACTTTTCGGAGCTGATGGACTGCGGTCTGACGTCGGTGCAGGCCTCCTACAGTGCCGCCAACGTGCTGCTGGTGATCGACAAGTCGGGCAGCATGGACGACCAGCCCGAAGGCTTCGACGTGAACAAGTGGGATGCGCTCAAAACAGCGCTCGAGCCGGCGCTCGAGCAGGTGGCAGAGGAGATGAGCTTTGGCCTTCTCCTATACCCGTTTGATGAGCTCAAAGAGATTCCACTCAACGACTGCGTCAACTGCTGTGAGGTGCCCGATGGTAGCGCCGCCATTCGCGTAGAGATCGGGCCAGGCACCGAAACTACTTCACTGGTAATGGACGCGTTGAACGAAGTCGGTCCGGGCGGCGGCACACCGACGTCAAAGGCTCTGGAGGCGGCACACCAGTACTTCGAAACGGGGAGCGGTAGCACGCTCGAGGGAGATCGCTTCGTGCTCCTCGCCACCGATGGTGGGCCCAATTGCAACCTCGAGCTCACGTGCGATGCTGACACGTGCACTTCCAACCTCGATGAGCAGTGTCCTTCCGGAAATTGCTGCGACGGTGAGCCGGCAGCCTGTCTCGACGACGTGGCCGTGGTGGCGCAGATCGAAGCATTGGCGGAGCTTGGGGTACCGACGTTCGTGATTGGGATCCCCGGCACCGAGCAATACTCGAGCTATTTGGATACCTTCGCGACGGCTGGCACGTTGCCCAACCCGAATGCGCCGCCCGACTACTACGCGGTGTCGGCCGAAGGCGGCGTGGAGGAGCTCACCCAGACCTTCATCGACATCACGACGCACCTGGTGCGGTCGTGTGAGGTCGAGCTCGAGACGCTCCCGCCGGACCGGATGCGCGTCAACGTGGCTGTCGATTGCGAGCTCGTACCGAGGGATGAGGGCGACGGTGTCGGCTGGAGCTTGCAAGAAGCCGGCCGCCCCGATGATCCCCACCTCGTGCTGCTGTCGGGTGATGTCTGCACTCAGATCGAGAACGAAGGCGCGCGACGCGTGGACGTGATCTTCGGTTGCAAGCCGGTAAATTGAGGACCAGATGCGCAAACATTCGACCTTGGCCCTGTTCGCGACGTTGCTGTTGAGCGTCGGTTTCGGTTGTAGCGACGAGGAAGGCAGCGCTGTCAGCGACCTGCCCGATACCGGCGGCTCCTCGAGTGGCGGCAGCAGCACGTCGGGTTCCGCCGGCAAGGGCTCGAGCACCGCGGGGACTGCCAACCTCGGCGGCGACTCGGGCACCATTCCCGAGATTCCGACCGATGCGTGCAAGGGTTTGCCCATCGACATCAGCAACGACCCGCAAGGTGGCGCGCCCGCGACCGGTGTTGGTGGCACCGGTGACGCGGCGGGGGGCGCGGCAGCCGGCGGCGCTCCGGCCGAGCCGGCGGTGGGCGGCGCTCCGGCCGAGCCAGCCGCGGCTGGCGCTGCTGGCGACAGCGGTGAAGCTTGCATCGGCGTGTCGGTGGAAGCCGAAGTCATTCCGGTCGACCTGTTCATGATGATGGATCGCTCGCAATCCATGGGCTTTGCGGTCGAAGGCTCGAACATGACGCGCTGGGAGGCGCTGCGCGACGCGGTGCAGAGCTTCGTCGAGGATCCGGCCGCGGGCGACATCGGCGCCGGTATCGGCTTCTTCAGCATCAGCGGCGGCGCGATCGATGATCTCGACTGCAGCGTCGACGACTACGCCGAGCCGGTGGTACCGATCGGCTTGCTCGCGGACGTGGGCGCGGATCTGGTGGCGGCCATCGAAGAGGTCACGCCCGCGGGCCTCACGCCGACCGTGCCAGCGCTGCAAGGCGCCATCACCTACGCCCAATCCTGGGCGCAGGACAATTCGGATCGCGCCACCGTGGTGGTGCTGGTCTCCGACGGCTTCCCGACGCAGTGTAGTCCGGCGCCCGAGGATATCGCGGCGGCGGCCAAGGCAGGCTACGAGAGCCCCGAGCACATCCGCACGTTCGTGATCGGCGTGGGCCAGTCGTCCAGGTTCAACCTGGACAACTACGCGCGCGCGGGCGGCACCACCAAGGCCTTCTTGACCGAATCCGACGACGTCAGCGCCAGCTTCGTCGACGCGCTCAGCAACATCACCAACAGTGAGCTGGCCTGCGAGTACCGACTCCCCGAGCCGCCGAACGGCATGAGGATCGACGTGGACCGGGTCCAGGTCGTCTACACGCCGGCTTCGGGTGGGTCCGAAGAGGTCCCGAGCATCGCGAATCTCGCGGCCTGCGCCAAGAACGCCAACGGCGGCTGGTACTACGACGACCCCAATAATCCCACGAAGATCTCGGTGTGTCCCTGCACCTGCGCGCGCTTCCAGGCGGGTCGAGTGGACGTGAGGCTCGGCTGCAAGCCGCGCATCGGTTTGCGCTGACGCGATCGTGCGACTGACACCGATGTCACGGTGCCACTCGCCAGCATAGCCATTTTAGGCTCTGGATCTAATGGTCCAAGCTTTGCTTGAGTCGGGGTAGGATGAGGGCTGAGTGAGCAGACTTTGGGTCTTGGTCCCAGCTCGAGCGCGCGCGCGCACGGGAGCGTGTGCCTTGCTGGCGAGCATGGCGGCCTGGGCTGCGCCCGTCGGAGCGCAACCCGCACCGGCTCCTGCACCGTTAGCACCGGCTCCTGCGCCTGCGCCCACACCTGCACCTGCACCTGCACCTGCACCTGCACCTGCACCTGCGGCAGTACCTGCACCTGCACCTGCACCTGCAGCCGCACCCGTCCCCGCGCCTTTACAACCATCGCCGTTTACGGGCTACCCGTCGCCCAATCCCAATCAGGGCTATCCGCCGCCGCCGCCCGCGCCGCCCGCCGCTGCTGTGCCGGCCGACACCGCGCCCGAGCAGGCCGAGCCACCGAAGAAGGCCAAGTCCGTGCCGCTCTCGGTCTTCCGATTCGGCTACGGTGCTTACTCGAGCGGCTCGATCGACTTCAAAGGTCAATGCGCCGGCAATTGCCCGCTCGCGCTGCGCAACGGTAGCGAAGAGGTGAATGACACCACACGCGCGCTGCTCGGTTTCGATCTCATGTTCGGCCCGGAGCCGATCAGCTTGGGCTTCGGCTTTTGGTTCACGACCGGCACGACGCTCGACAGCGATAAATACGTGCTGGCGGAGCGCAGCATCGGCTGGGAGTTTGCCACACCGTTCTTGCTCGGGGCAGTGGTTCCGGTCGCGGACGAGATCGCAATCCGCTTCGGAGCCTTCGGGGGGCCGGAGTTTCTGTTCGCCGATGGCGGGAGCGCTCAGGGGCGTGACGGTGACGCTTACGAGGCGCTGTGCAACGACCTGGGCAGCCAGGTGGGGGAGTGCGACGCCAGCTCGGCCACGCGCTTCAGCTGGATCTACGGCTTTCACGCTGGGCCGGTGTTTCGCCTCTCGCGCGTGAACACGCTCGGCGCCGAGCTGCTCGTGCAGCGCGTCGATATCGGGCTGTTCGACGTCGACGCCGAAGGACCGGGCTTTCGCGCCGAGCAAAGCTACGACTACAGCGCGTGGAAGCTGTGGCTGATGCTCAATGTAGGAATCGGCAAATGATCAACCGCCCTACGCTCGCTTTGGTTTTGACCGGCGCGGTTCTGGCAGTCGCGTGCGGTCCAGGCCGTGAGCCCTCGCCCGGGTGCGGCGAGGGCCGCGACTGCAGTTGCCAGGTTGGCGACCCGAACTGCAGTCCTTGTCAGCCAGGCTATCGCCCCGCGCTGGTCGGCTCTGATTGCGTTCCGACTTGCAGCGCGCCCGAGATCGACTGTGGCGCGCACGGCACGTGTGAAGAGACCGGGCAGGGCGCCGAGTGCCGCTGCGATGCCGGCTACACGGGGACGAGCTGCTCGACCTGCGCGAGCGGCCTGGCCGTCAATGCGGATGGTCAGTGCCTGGGCGAGCTAGCGCCCCCCTCTCTTTTGACACTGTCGAGCGTCAATCAGGAGGTCATGCTCGGTGCGCTCGTCCCACCCACGTGGGATTTCCTGCCGCTGGCGCCGGTCTCCAGCAGCGTCACCGACGTGGCCTACGACACTTCCAACGAGAACGCGTACCTGCTCGACGGAGGCAGGCTATTCAGCTTGGACTTGAAGAGCGGCGATGCCGTCGCTCGAACCGCTACCGGCAAGGATCTCGGGAGCGCCCTATGTCTCGACCCGGCCGGGCAGCGCGCGTTCACGGCTTCGGCGGACGCGGTGTACGAGGTGAACCTGGATAGTCTCGAAGTGACCGAGCTTGGTGCTTTTGGGGCTCAGGCGCTCGAGTACGATACGGCGCGCGACCTCTTGATCGGTGTCGATGCGATGGGCGCCACCTTCGAGCTTTCGGGCGGCGTGCCGCTCAGCGTGGGCCAGGCGCCGGAGCTCGATTCGCTGGCCATGGCTTTCGACTCTGAAACGGCACGAGCCTACTTTTTGGGCTCCGAGATCGAAACCGAGCAAGCTCGGCTGCTGCGCTATTGTCGGGACGCGCTCACGCGCTTGGGGGCGGTCCCGGCCTGGGAGACCGAGGTCGTCGAAGAGGCGCCCGTGAGCGCCGACCCCTTCACGCTCGAGTACGATGGTACCGATTCGGCCCTGCTGGCCGCCAGTCTGGCTGCGAGCGGCGTGGACCGTGTTCGCGTCAACGTCGCGCATCCGGACGTCGCCGTCTGCGTCGTCGCCGAGGGTAGCAGCACGACCGAGCTGGAGGTCGTGCTGACCGCGGAAGCGCGCGCCAGCTTTCTGCTCGTGGTCGCGCCAGATCGAGGTGTGGCGCTCGACCTGTCGGCCGTCACCGGCGACGCGAACGTCGTCGTTTACACCGCCGAGGGGCTGACCATCTCGGGACCGAGCGGCGGCGTCGTGGAGTACGAGGCGCAGTCTTGGAGCAACCTGGGGCTCACGACCTTGGCGGATCTCGGGGCCCGACCGGCGCCGCGTCTGGTGCTCATGGACTGGGCCACTCAGGCCACGTTGCCGCTCGATCTCGCCTATCAGCCGGTGGGCTCGGCGCTGGCCTGGGTAGGTGTAGCTCCATGAAATGGCGCGCGCTCACCCCGATCGCGCTGGGCGCTCTGCTGTCCGGTTGCGAGGACTCGGTCTCCGGCTTCTTGAGCTGCGGTATCGACGTGTGCAGCGTGCGTGAAGAGTGCGTCGAGACGCCTTCAGGGCCCGCGTGCGTTTGTGCGGAAGGCTTCGAAGGCTCGGGCTGCGGCAGCTGCGCGTCGGGCTACAAGAAGATCAACTCCAACAAGTGCGAGCTGATCCCGATCGACTGTGACGACAATCCGACGGTTTGCGGGCTGCACGGCAGCTGTCTAGAGCAATCGAGCGGTGACGTGTGTGAGTGCGATGAGCTCAACGCGGGTCGACTATGCGAGCTGTGCAAGAGCGGCTATCAGGACAACGACTCGGACGGCAGCTGTCGCGCGACCTGCGCCAGCGCGGGTCTGGACTGCAAGGCTCCGAGCCGCTGCTCGGACACGCGGGGTACGGCGCTCTGCGAGTGCCCTGCGGGCTACACCGGTGACGACTGCTCGCGCTGCGCCCTCGGCTTTCGTGACACCGGCACGAGCTGCGTCCCGACCTGCGCTGCCGCTACCATTGTCTGCGCGAGGAACCAGACCTGTGTCGATGCGTCGACGGGCGCCCGTTGCGAGTGCTCCCCGGGCTATGCCGGCGCAACTTGTGGCGCCTGTGCCCAAGGCTATCGGGAAGATCCCAGCACCGGTAGTTGTCTGCCGTCGTGTGACGGCCCGGCCGGCGAAGCCTGCGGCGAGCACGGTCAGTGCGACGACAGCGTCGGGTTTGCGCGCTGCGTCTGTGATCTGGGCTACACCGCCGAGGGCTGTGTGGCGTGCACGGACGGCTTCGAGGCCGCCGCTGGCGGAGACTGCCAGCGCAGCCTGAGCAGCGCGGAAACCTTGGTCATGCTGGCCAGCTACCAGTCGCGCGAGGTGCTGGCCACGCTCGACCCCAGCACGGGCGCGGCGCTACCGCTCGCTGAAGTGGACACCACGGGGCTGGCGAGCGGCGCTGATCCCCAGACGCTCTTCTTGAATCAGAACGGTGGCATCGCCCGCCTCACCCTGCCCGAGGCCAGCAGTGAGATCGCGGTGCCGAGCAGCGGCGCGGTAGGATCCCTGGCCTGGGACGCAATGGCCGGCCGCGTGTACGGGCTCACGGGCAAGGCTCCCTTCACGCTACTTTCGATCGAGCCTGCGTCAAAGACCGTGGTGGAGCTGTTCGACACGCAGCTTGCGGGTGTTTCCGATCTGGCCGTCGATGCGACCCAGAATCGCGTGCTGGCACTGCGCGACACGCTGCACGCCATCAGCTTGGTCGACGGCGCCGTGACCAACCTGGGCGCGCTGCCGCCAGCCACCGTGGGCATCGAAGTCACGGCGGATGGCACGCTGCTCGCGCTTTCCGCAACGGGTGCGGACGAAGCTGCGAGCCGCGTGCAGGCCTGCCGGGTCACGGCGTCGCGTCTCCGTATTGCCGGCTTTGCTGGCGCAACCGGTCGCTTCGTCGAACCGGCTGCTTCGGCCGACATGGTCACGCTGGAGGCGGTCGGCACGAACGGGCCGGAAGTGCTGAGCTACCTCGGTCGCGGCGCCACCAGCGTGCCGCGCACCATCGAGCTTGCGGTCCAAAATCCTCAAGCTTTCGTGTGTTTGGCGCTCGAGGAGGCGACGCTCGTGCAGGTGGTCGAGGCCGCCAGCTTTCGCGGTCTGGTGATCTACACCGCGGACTCGGACGTGGAGCTCGTCGTCGCCAGCCAGGAAGCGGAAACCCCCAGCATCTATCTCGGCGGCTACGTTCCGAGCTTCACGTACGCCCCGCGCGCGGACATCGTCGAGTACACACTGCAAGAATGGCCGGCGCTGAGGCTGCCGATCGACTCGAGGTACTACCAGCCTGGACCCGGTGTTCTGCACACCCTGAGCGCGACGCTCGAAGTCCAGACCAGCACGGTGCTAACCGGCGGGTCGATCCCCGCCGGAGCGCTCAGCAGCTGGACGCCCGTTGCGCCGTAAATGCCGGTCGCCTTTCCGCTACGATTCGAGTGCTTTCGCGAGGGCTAGCAAGGTACTCCGACCATCGCCGGCGAAGGCGCTGCCGTGCATGCAGGCGAGCGCTCGCGGCTCGAACGCAGCCAGGTTCTGCAAGCTCTGGGTCGCGGCCACGCGGCGCTTACGCTCCCCGGCCTCCCGCTCTCGATAGCCAGTACCAGGCGGGTACGACGCGAATCGTGCCCGCATGCGTTTTCAGAGTTTCCTCGGCGCTATGGGTGACGATGGTGGCCTCGGAAACCCCCAACGCACTCATGGCGCGTCCGAGCGCCGTGAGCTCCCTGTTGCGAGTGTCGCTCGAGGTGATGTCGGCGGAAACTTGGATGAGCTCGAGGCTCTTGCCGCTCCCCACCACGAAGTCGACCTCGGTGCCGTCATCGTTCCGGAAGTACGAGATCTCGCGCGTGGTCCGCCGCAGATCGAGAAATATGCAGGTTTCGAGTAGTTGCCCGAGCCCCCGGCCGGGCAAGTCGGCGCAGGCGGTAACGAGCCCGGTGTCGACCGGATACATCTTCCTGGGGTTGCTCTGCTTGGCGCGCTCCGATGCCGTGTGGATTGGCACAGAGAACAACAGGAAGGCGTCCTCGAGATGGTCGAGTAACGCGTACAAGGTATCCTTGGATACGCTGATGCCCTGGGAGCGAAAGTCGTTGTAGAGACGATGAACGCTCGTAAGACTCGCCGGCGCGTTGATGATCCGCCGGATCAGTCGGCGCAGGGCGACCGTATTGCTCACCTGGTGACGTTCGACGACGTCGCGTAGGATCACGGCGTCTAGGTATTCTTGTAGGATCCTGACCCGGGCCCCCGCATCTACCGCCTGGATCTCGGGGAAGCCGCCGCGTTCCAGGTAGTCGCCGAAGGCGTGCTCCAGAGTCGAACGCTGGCGCTTGCCGGGTCGCGCAGCGGAATCGAAGGCTACCCCGGCGTGCGCGAGCACCTCGCGAAAGCTGAAAGGAAATATCTCGGTGGCAATCGAGCGACCCCGCATGCTGGTCCTGAGCTCCTGGCTCAAGAGCTTGGACGAAGAACCCGAGATGCAGACGTGGATGTTCTCGGTGTCCATCAGTCGCCTGACGAAGCGTTCCCATCCTTCGACAATCTGGATTTCGTCCAGGAAGAACGCACACTCCCGATCGCGCAGCGCCGGTGCCCGCCGATAAAACACGTCGACGATGAGCTGCAAGCTCGAGCTGTCGAGCTGCCAGAGCCGCTCGTCCTCGAGGCTCAGATAGAGCAGTGACTCGCGCGGGGCTCCCGCCGCCGTGAGCCTCTTCATTTGTTGGCGCATCTTCCAGGTCTTGCCGCTGCGCCGCATCCCGATCAGGGCGTCGGCTTTGCCCGAGATCCAGGGCAGCTCCGCTTCCCGTGGCGTACCGTCCTGAAAAGGGCGCTCTAGGTCGTCCGCCATCAACTGTTCGAGCAGAGCCTCCAGGTTGGCCATCTAGAAGGATACCTTGGTCTCAAGCTGTCCTTACTTCAAGGACAGATTAGACCAAATCTTTCCCTATAGGAGAGAACGACGCGGTCCATCGACCGTATCGCGCGCGGGACGGCACTTCAGTGGCCCCCTCTATTCGAACGACAACTGGCGGATCACCGCGCTGGGTAGTGGCGCACTGACGGGTTCGGCTGTCCAGCTTAGGTCTCCGCGTTCAAATGGGTCGGCGCGACCAGCACACCCAAGAACCGCATCTACGTCGGCGACGGTCAGGACTGGGATCGGAACGTCGATTTTCGAGAAGCCAGATTGGCTGATCATCGGCACGCCCTCGGCGAAGTAGGGGCTCGGGATCCAGCGTCCGGCTCTGCGTCGCGGTCGGGTACACCGGCCTCCTCGCCTCCACGAGGAGCAGGGCGGCGGCGTGTGGTCACCATCGCCTGTGACCGCAGCGACCGCTACTTCTCCCCCATCAAATGGGAAGCGCTACATCTGGTGAGTCCCATGCAGAGCCCCTGGACCTTCGGCAACATTGCGATTCCAGAGAGCGTGCTGGCCTTGGTCGAGCAAGCCGGCCGCGCCGCCTACGAAAAAAAGCGGGGCGCGATCGTGCTCTCTGAAAGGCCCCGCGGGTCGAGAACTTCTGAGAGCGGTTAACAGCACGCTGCGATCCGCGCGAGCCGGTTTACAGCTTCAGCGCCACTCGCGCGTTGTATGCGCCACCAGGATGGCGTATAAGCGCACAGTTGAAGAGAACGCCGCGCAGGAAGACGACCGCGATCTCCAAGTCGTCGATCGCGAATCGCGAGGACGCGCTCTTCAGTCGTGTTGCCGCCATCCTCGACGATGGCACGCTCGCACATCGCGCGCACCGTCAACACGGCGATGGTCCACGCGTACTGGCTCATCGGGCGCGAGATCGTCGAGGTCGAGCAGCACGGAGCCGGGCGCGCTGCCTACGGCGAAGAACTCTTGAAGAAGTTGGCCGCCAGGCTCGCGCAGCGCTTCGGCAAGGGCTTCAACCTCACCGGCCTCAAGCGGATGCGGCAGTTTTACCGGGCTTTTCCCAGGGGTTCAGCGCTACCGGCCGAGTTCGGCGGCCCAGAGAAAGGTGCCGCAGCGAGGCCTACGGCGATGCCAACCTCGATGGCGTGGTCGCCGCACAGGATTGCCAGCGGCATCGAAGACCGCTGCGCTGAGCCTGCCCGTCGCGGGCACTTGCACCGTTCCAATGTATTGTTGAACCGGGACCTCTGCCCCCGCGCGCCCCGCTGGCAGTCGCCACGGCGGGCCAGTTCTACCCGAATGACTTCAGCGGAAAAGCGGCCGACTCGGCGATCGAAGAGACGTCGAAGATCGGGGACACGGTCGTAGCGCTATCGCAGCTGGAGACGTGGAAGCAGATAGGTAGCTCTGCCGCGCAGACAGGCCAAGCTGCCTTGGAGGGCGACCCGGGAGCGATCGCGAACACTGTGGAGTTGGCGATGGGGCTCGTGACGGGCAAGGGGGCTGCAGCGAAAACAGCGAGCCGGCTCGAGGAGGCGGCTTCAACGGCCAGGTCGGCAGTGCAGGCGCTCGACCGAGCCATCGCGGGTAAGCTCGAAACGCTGGCGCGTGTCACGGCGGAAGCCGGCAGCGGTCGCGCAGCGGGGGCCGAGGTCGTGGCCGGGGCAAGGGCAAGCGCCAGCAAAGCGACCTCCGTCGTCGCAGAAGGGGTGAGCCAACTCGCGCGCAAGGTTTCGGCCAGCGCGACGCCGAAGCTGAGGCAGTTCGCCGAAGGCATGGCGCAGATGGGCGGGGCGATGGGCCTCGGCATGGGCGGCGGCGGTGGTCATGGGCTTGGCAAGGCCTTCATGAAGGGCTGGAAGAAGGCGGCAGCGTACACGCCGATCTCACATCAGCTTCCTCCCGCAAAGGGATACGTGTCCGGATTTCGCGAGATCATGGGAAAGGCACGTGCAGCTAAGGCCGGCAATGTGCAAGCGCTTGGTGAGATTCAAGCGGCTAAAGTACTTCGGGCGGAGGGCATGAACGTTCATTTTCAGACTCCCATAGGTCAGCGAGGGCCTAAGACTGCAGACCTTCTTGTCGGAGGTGAGCGCGGTACCGGAGCTGGCGCGGATGTGTTTGATGTCCTGACACCAAGAACAGAGAATCCAGCGAACGTCGCGTTGGGTATTGCGTCGAAGAACAATCAGGCGCCAAATATCATTGTGAACATTCGAAATAATCCCCATCTCTCCATGGAGTCCCTCGGCGGTCCCAAACAGCTTATGCAAGATGTTCGAGACCTTATCGAACCAGCAGGCGGCGTCATGAAAATCAAGTCCATTCGGATTGTCGCAAAGTAAGATGTCATCCTGGGTGCACTGCCCATGTGGCAAAAGAATTGGTATTGGCGCGTTTCCGAATCCAAATACTTACAGAATAGTTTCGGAAGAGCGGTACGACCAAGTAGAGGACCCGTTGGATCGCAAAAAGATCGGAGCCCTATTCCTTTCTGGTGGGCTGTTGGTCCAATGTCCCAATTGTCAGAGAATTCTGATCCAATGGACGGGCGACTCTGGTTTCGAGTCCTTCGTTGGAGATCCGAAGCGTGAGGATGAAGATCGAGGTTGAGCTGCTTCACGCTCGTCCTGTCCGAAAACTAAATCGAGCCAAATCAAGCCGCATTACGATGATTTTGGAGCCTGCGGTCATGACGCACATCCGCCCTGCGGCGAGCGGGCGCAACGTGGCCCAGAGCGCGCGCTCCGAAGGCGTGCCAGGCCGCATGGCAGCGGTGTGGCCGCGAAGCTTGAGCGAGCGATACAAGATTTGAGAGCTGTTTGATTTCATGGTGCGGCCTCAGCCTGGCGCGCGGCCAGACGAAGCCTTTCGGGCGCAGGCGGCGTGCCGCGCGCAGCCGCTCATGTCGCTGCACATGTTCTTCCGGCGCTGCGCGGCACTCCGCGTGCGCCCTCTCGCGAGTCTGGCCGTGCGCCAGGCTGAGGGCGCTTCGAAGTCGAAGGCGTTCGAGCTGGCGTCGGGCAGCCGAGCGCTCTGCAGCACACGGCGATGTGATAGGTTGTCGCGCGTTGACCGACCCGAAGCAGGCCCACGACGCGCTGTTCAAGAAAACGTTCTCGGTGGTGGAGCACGCGGCGGCGGAGTTTCGCGCGGTGCTGCCAGCGCCGCTGCTGGCATTGACAGACTTTTCGACGCTGACGCTTTGCGCGGGCAGCTACGTTGATGAGGCGCTTGCAGGGTCGCAATCGGACCTGCTGTTCTCGGTGGAAGTCTCGGGCAAGCCCGCGCTCTTGTACGTGCTGTTCGAGCACCAGAGCAGCGCTGACAAGCTGATGCCGCTGCGGCTGTTGCGCTACATCGTGCGCATCTTGGAGCGGCACGTCGACGACGCGAAGACGCCGAGTGAAGCGCTGCCGCTACCGATGGTTATCCCGGTAGTGTTGCACCACAGCGAGGGGAGCTGGACGGTAGCGCGACGGGTCGAGGAGTTGTTCGACGCGGAGCTGGTGAAGGCAGCCGGAGCTGCGGAGCTGATTCCGCGGCTCAGCTTCGTGCTGGACGATTTGAGCCACCTGACGGATGAGGAGCTTGAAGGTAGGGCTCTCGGCTTGGTTCCCGTGCTGACGCTATGGGCGCTGCGCGATGCGCGGAGTCCGGAGCGGCTGGCGAAATCGCTGGGACACTGGGTACGGACGATGGCCGAGCTGCTGCATGCGCCGAATGGGCGGGAAGCGCTGTGGACTCTTTTCCGCTATATTGGAGCGGTTGCCGACGATTCAATGACGGAGACGCTGACCGCGGTGCTTGAGGCCGCTGAGCCCGAAGTCAAGGATGCCCTGATGACCATTGCAGAAAAGTGGGAAGCCAAAGGTCGAGCTGAAGGCAAAGCTGAAGGCAAAGCTGAAGCCTTGCGCAAGCAGCTGACGCAGAAGTTTGGGGCGCTACCGGAGGCAACGACGCGCCGTATCGCGAGCGCAAGCGAGGTAGAGCTGGATCGGTGGCTCGAGCGAGTACTGACGGCCGACACACTCGACGCGGTGATCAGCAGGTAGATTCCGAGCACTGGCACCATAGCGAGCGACGCGACGCACGCGCGCTTCGCGGCGGCCGCCGATCGGCTCTTCGGATTGATGGAGCTGTCCGAGGCGGCTCGTGCCGCGAACGATCTGCCGCACGAGCTTGGCCGGCGCCGCAGGCCCCTTCAGGGCGATCTTGCGTGGTGGCTGCTGGCGTTGGGGCACGTCGTTACCTCGAGAAGCGGGGTCTAGCACTCATGTTGCTTTGCGGGCAAGGAGAGGGCTGAGGAGTCAGGGCTACGGACGCGTGAGCTGCACGCCCGTGTAGTACAGTGTCCCATTCCTCCAGCTGTCCTGCACCACTCGGTTAGCAGTCCGTGGCTGGTGGTCGGCACCAAGGACAAACGAACTGTCATTTTGGACGGGACCGTGTGAGGTGCACCGGCACCGGCCCGGCTGGCGCTGAGGGCCTGTGGCCTGCTCGACCGAACGCGTGCACAGGCCAGCCGACGGCGTTGCAGGGCGAAGTTGAGAGCGCGGGTGCACAGGCCAGCCGACGGCGTTGCAGGGCGAAGTTGAGAGCGCGGGCTGACACCTTGCCTCCGCCTTCGCGCGGTTGATCTTCGACCAGGGGCTGTTGGCCTTGCGAGGGCTGAAGCGCTGCAGCCATGCGTCTGCGTCGAGCGCGCGCTTCTGGCTGTCGATCCATCCCCACCCGAGCGCGACATCGAGGGCCTCCGCGTAGGTGATCGCCTTCTTAGCCCCTGTCTTCGCGATGCGGAGCAAGACGCCTTGCGAGCGAGCGTGATTGGACTTGAGCCACGCGGACCACTCCGCGGCGCGCGAGAACTCGAGGATCGGCTCCGCTCTCTTCGGTGTAGCCTTCCTCAGCTTGGCCTCGCCCTGCATTTCTTCTCCCTTCCTCGTCTAAGTACCGCTGGGCCCTCGCGGCGTATTGCAAAACTCGGTCGGGTAGTCCTCGGCCACCATTGGTTTCTAGTACCATCGCTTGTCGAGGTTCGTCGACCAACCGGGCTTGATGTCCGGCGTGCCCGTGCGAAGGTAGCGACCAGGATGGACAGGAAGCCGCGGATCTTCACGGTATCGTTTGGGAGTGTGTACCCGCTTTACGTGCAGAAGGCGGCGAAGAAGGGGCGGACGAAGGAGGAGGTCGACGAGATCATCCGGTGGCTCACGGGGTACACCGCTAAGCAGCTTCAGAGAGTCATCGACGCCAAGGTCGACCTCGAAACGTTCTTTGTCAAGGCGCCCCGCATGAACCCAAACGTCGGGCTCATCACAGGTGTCGTCTGTGGCGTGCGGGTAGAAGACGTCGCCGATCCCTTGATGCAGAAGATTCGCTACCTCGACAAGCTGATCGATGAGCTCGCCAAGGGCAAGAAGATGGCGAGCATCCTTCGAACTTAGGGGAGGTGTTCGGCTCGCAGGTCGTCCATGCGTTTGGCCCAGGCGCGCGGGCCCGCTTCTTGGAGCTCGCGAAGGAATTTGCGCGCGGGGGCGTCGAGCTTTTTGGCGTCGGGGACCCAGCGCGAGCTCCAGGCTCCGATTTGCACGATGACGGGCAGCAGAGCGATGGATTTCTCGGTGGTGCTGTTTGGAGCCCCGGGAGCGTTGTTGCTCTCGATCGTGCTGATGGCGCTGTATCTTGGGGAGCGTCAACATGATCGGCGGGCCTGACTTGGCGATGAGCACGCTGGCGCCGCATCGTTTTCTGGATTTTCTGGCTGGCAAGCTGGGCGCTCGCTTCGTCGGTGATCGAGCAACCCCCGGCGCAGCTTCGGCAGATGCGGGTCGCGCGGGGCGGCGTCCCGGCGGACAGCTTGACCGCCGCGCTGATGGCCGCTGCCCGCGGCTAGCCTGCTGGCGCTGATGTTCGTGGGTACCAGCGGGCCTCAGCTCGTCGGAGCGGCGCGGTACGTCGCTACCAGCGTGTCCACGACGGTGCGGATGCGTGGGACGTGCCGCAAGTCGGGGTGGACGATCAACCACCCGGCTGCATGCGTGATGATCGGAGATAGTGCGCGCAGCGACGGGAAGAGGCGCGCCGCGCGTTGCGGAAGGACGCCGAGCCCCAATCCGGCCGCGATCGCTGCGCCGCTCACCTGCATGCTCGGTACCGACAGCGCGACCGTCGATCGCACGAAGGCCCTCGCGCACCACTCGCCGGCGGGGTGGCGACCTGCGTAGACGACGACATCATGGCCCGCAAGATCGTCGGGATCGACACGTTGGCTGCGCCGGCGCAGGTAGGTGTCCGCTCCGTAGAGCCGGAACGGCTCGTCACCGAGCTTTCGTGCGACCAGAGTCGGCGGCTTGGGGCGCGAGGCCTGGGGCCCGAAACGGACCGCGATGTCCGCTTCGCGTCGGAGCAGATCCGTCTCACTATTCGAGAGGACCAGCTCGGCACGGATACCCGGGTACTTCTCGCGCACCTGATCCAGGGCGCCGACGAGAAACGAGCTAGCGAAAAGCTCCGTGGTCGCGATGCGCACGACGCCCTCGAGATCCCGATCGCTCACCGTGGCGCGCAGCGCGAGGTCCTCCGCGCTCTGCTCCATCCGTCGCGCCGCGTCGAGCAGCGTCGTGCCTGCCGCAGTGATCCGGAGCCCATCCGGCGTCCGATCGAACAGCTTCAGATGCAGCGACGCCTCGAGCGCGGCTAGCCTGCGTCCGCACGTCGGCTGCGTGACCTTCAGCGGTTTCGCTGCCGCCGAAAGGCTGCCGGCGCGGTGGATGGCGAGAAAGAATCGGACGTCGTCCCAGCTCGGAACCGCGTGCGGGCGCGGCTCCTCCGCACGTCGGCGCCCCTGGGATTCTAGTCGTGGCTTCATGGCTATGCATTTTTGCATAGCCGGTGGTCGGAAGCGATGGCTGCCGATGTGGGGCTGCAGACCGTATGGTCCTGGCAACGATGTCGAGGTTCGCGGCGGCTCTCGGCGCGGCGCTTTGGGTAGCCGCCCCCTTCGTACCAATCGGTGCGCCCCCAACCTTGGGCTCGATCGAACACGTCTTCGTCTTCTTGCCGTTGGTGGCAGCCCCGCTGGCGTTGCGGCTGCTCTCGAGCCTGCTGCATCCGATCGAGCTCGCGGATGCATGGGGCTGGCGTACCGTTCGTTACATCCAGCCGATGGCGGCCGTGATGCTGCTCGCCTCGTTCTTCGTAGCGAAGGGCACGCTTGCCGGATGTCTGGCCGCTCCCTGGTTCGTCTGGGCGGTGCTGCTCGCGCTCGGCGATGGTCGGCGGATCCTTCAAGCGCGGCTGAGCGGTCCTCTTTCGAGGCTGAGCTTGGTCTCGGCTCATGTGTTCCTCCCCATCGGCGGCGCCTGGTTGCTATTGTTTCGGCTCGACATCGTGCCACGCGACTTTACCCCCCTGAGGGTGTTTCTCGCGGCGCTGCACTTCCATTTTAGCGGGTTTGCGCTGCAGATCCTGATCGCCGCCACGGGGTTGTGCTTGCCCGGCACGTGGCGCCGCCTGACTGAGCTGCACCGGGTGTCGGCGATCGGGGCGGTGGTGAGTCTGCTTCTGATCGCCGCAGGAAACATCGCGCAAGCTCCGGTTCTGAAGTTCATGGGCGTGTCGGCGATGATCCTCAGCACGATCGCGCTGGCAAGCTCGATGGCGGCCGTGGCGCTGAACGCGTCGAGTCGCCCCGCTCGCTGGCTGCTCCTCGTGTCCGCGGGTTCGCTGCTCAGCGCCATGCTGCTCGCCGGCGTCTACGGCGTCGGAGAGCTTACCGGGCACACGTTCATCACGATACGTCGCATGGTGGTAAGCCACGGGATCCTCAACGCGCTGGGATTCACCGTGTGCGGCCTACTCGGCCATCTGCAGCTGCGCAACGACACGGCGCGCATGGAGAGAACATGGTGACACTGCGAATTCAGCATCCAATCCAGTCCTTTGAAGCCTGGAAGCGGGCTTTCGATGCCGATCCCGTAGGCCGCAAGGCGAGCGGTGTGCGGCGGTACCGCATTTGGCGCCCGGTAGCCGATCCCCATTTCGTGCTCATCGACCTAGAGCTCGAAACGGTCGCTGAAGCGGAAGGTTTGCTGCAAAAGCTGAGGGCGATCTGGAACGGTCCCGCCCAAGCCGTGATGAGCCAACCCGAGGCGCGGATCGTGGAAACGATCGCGGCGGCGGAGCTCTGAAGCCAGGGCGATGCCGGCGAGGACGTGCGCGCCGCGACCGTTTCTTTTCGCTTGACGCGTGTCTCATGAAGCGCCGTCTGTTCAGCGAGTTAGTTGCCTGGAGATTCCATGAGCAAGGCGAAGAAGAAGGCCCAGACGAAGAGTACGGCTGCTGCGGGCAAGCCACGCACGCCAGCATCGAAGGCGCAGGCGCCGTTGAAGGGGGCCGCGCCGGGCGACTGGCGGGCGGAGACGCTGGGCCGCATGCGGACTCTGATCCTCGAGGCCGATCCGCAGATGATTGAGGAGCGCAAATGGGTCAAGCCGACCAAGCCGCTCGGCGTGCCGGTGTGGTCGCACGCTGGGATCGTCTGCACCGGTGAGGTTTACACGAAGGTCGTGAAGCTGACGTTCATGTACGGGGCGAGCCTCCCGGACCCGGCGCGGCTCTTCAATTCGAGCATGGCGGGCGGCACGCGCCGCGCGATCGACATCCCCGAAGGCGCCAAGGTCAACGCGGCGGCGTTCAAGGCGCTCATCAAGGCTGCGGTCGCCCTGAACTCCGCGAAGAAGAAGAAATAGTTTGGCTCTGCTGCCTGAGGTAACCTCCTGAAATCATGAACGAATCAGGTTGAGCATCGGGTCCGCGGTAGAGAATCGATCGGGGGGTGTCCATTCGACGATGCTCCGGCGTCGTTCGATCGGAACCTGCGATGAGGCAGGTCATTCAGGAAGGTCAGAGCCATGATGTTTCTCTTTCTCTATCGTAATTCCGTCGACCCGAGCGCCCAGCCTTCTGCCGCCGAAATGCAGGACGGCTACATGCAGTGGAAGAACTGGATGGGGAAGTACGCCAAGGAAATCCTCGAGCAGGCACCTCCCAAGGCTGGGTCCAAGCCGGGCGGCGCGGCAGCGGTGGTCAGAAAGGGTGCGGTGACGGACGGTCCGTACGTCGAAGGCAAGGAAATCGTCGGCGGCTGGTCGGCACCAGCACCAAGCACCAGCACCAAGCACAAACGAACTGTCATTTTGCGTGCGATCCGACCTGGTGATCGATGCGCTTGTCGCGACTCTGTTGGATGAACGTGAAGCTCAACGTCACCGCGTCGTAGATATCCTCAGCAAATGGGGCAGTGCGGCGGCGACCAAGGCGGCACGCTTTCTCCAGCAACACCCACACCTGATTGTGTCCCCCGCCCCCGCGAGCCACCACCCGATGCTAGTGCGACTCGGACCCGCGCTCGCCCCAGACGTGCTCGCTGCAGTCGTCTGGCAAGCGCTGCAGGCAGGGTTGAGGCCCAAATGGATAGACCCCGTGGGCGGTGACGAAGAGGTGCTGCAATCCATCGTCCATTCCCTGGCCCCACTACTCTCGCAGAGCGACCGGTCGGCGCGTCGCTATGCGGCATCGCACCTCGCCAGGATGCGACGGCTGCCAGCGGAGTGTCTTGAACCGCTGATTGAATTCGTGCATGGCGAAGTCGAGGATGGGGATCGAGAGACTTGTAAGTCCGGATGGCTGCTCATCGCAGGCGGGGCCGCCGTCTTTCCGACGATTCGGTCGTGGCTTGCGGATGGCGACCCGCACCTGCTCCTCGCAGCAGCGGAGGCCGCTGGTGCCCTTGGACCTGACGGCGGTCCGTTGGTTCCGGCGCTAGTTGAAATTCTAAGCGAGGAGCTCGATCCAGTCTGCACGGAGGCCGTGCTCGAGGCTCTGTACGAGATCGGTGCCGCCGCGGCGTCCGCTGCGCCAGCCATGGTCAAGTTTGCGTTCGACGGCTCAGACCAGGAGCGCTTCGCCGCCTTTCGCTACATCGGCCAACTGGACGCGGCCGACATGAGACTCGTCCGTGACCATTCCGGTGAGTGGCGCGCTCGCCCTATCTCGGAGCTGGCCAGAGGGAGCGCCTGAGCCTACGCGGTCATGGTGGCCGAGAGGTGCGGCTTCTGAGGCCGCCTCTATGACCTAGACGGTTGTCTTGCGGACGGGATCGAGGACTTTCCACGTGCTGCAGCATTCCGCTTGCGGTCGTTGCCTTGCACTGGATCGACGCGGAAAAGCTCGTAGCCACGCCAAATCGATCGCAACGCGTGAATTAGTGTTGGATCCCGCGTGACGAAGGCTTGTTCGGGAGCATCGTGAAATACCGGTGTCGTGAACAGTGCCAGCGAGTCATCCGCTATCCAAACGTACGTGGGCATGAAGCAGGCAACGGCCCGCCTTTCGGTGGCAAAATTCCAGTGCCTATGCTCCGTCTCTTCCACATCAATAGCGCATTGGATCAATGCGTCGCGGTCTTTGATGAGGCGACCACCCATACGGT
Organism: Polyangiaceae bacterium; assembly: GCA_035281385.1. GTDB lineage: Bacteria > Myxococcota_A > Polyangia > Polyangiales > Polyangiaceae > PMG-095. The sequence goes on along the minus strand of DATEDZ010000038.1, from coordinate 4,217 downwards.
CTGCGAGCTCGTTCACACGCCGCTGAAACTCAGGTTGTCGGATGCATGTACTCCAGCTTCCGAATTGCGCATTCAGGAGCCGCTTCTGGCTTGCCGTGTCCAGATGGAGCGCACGGACGCTTAGTCCAGCGTGAGCCCGTTCGCGCAGGGCTAACTTGTAGCGCTCGTAGTCAACGTGGCTAGAGAACGAGCCATAGCTAGCAAAATCGGAAGCGACCAATAGCTCTCGTCGGGCTTCGGATACGACACCGGAAATGTGTTTCATGTAGGCGGGGAACGTTCCGACGCCCCTAGTGCTCGCGGATTCAGATATCTCCTTCACCGCGCGCGCCAGTTGCTTCACCTGGTCAATGACCTTGTTGTCCGAGATGCCGACGCGTTCAATGGCTTCCCTGATCCGATCGCTGGCAACACCTACGGCTTGACGGAGTGACTCGCCACGGGATTCGTAGGACGCAACTTGAATGCCCTTGAGGTCGGAGGGAATGCGCGGTGCAGCCGATCGATCATGGACCAGGAAGGTCCGCTCCGGCCCGAGTCGACCAACAAACATGCCAAGCTCGAACAATACGTTGTCGCGCGTAGCTGGCTTGCTCTTGCCGCGACTTATGACCTTGTCGTCCGGCGCCATGACAAAGGCCGCAAAATCCGCAGAGTCAAGGACGCGCAGCAACGAGGAGAGCGTGCTCTCAGTGAGTCTGGCGTCTCCGGCCTCGTCCCAAAGCTTCACGCTTGCGTCATTGGCAAGGTTCTGCCGAATGGCCCGCGCCACCGGCAGTGCCTCGCTCGAGGAACCGATAAATAAGACTGGTTTCAACGATCGCTCATCCCGTTGCATCTAAGCCTCCGTCAGATCACCTGGCTTCGTGAAGAGTACAGAAGTCCAGGGGCTGTCCGCGGGCAAGGGTGCGCGAGGGCGGGAGGTCACGAAGGTTTCCCGTCGTGCGAATCCGTGAGAGGTCCAAGGATGGAAAGATCTGGTCCCAGTGACGCGTGAGGGGGAGGTGGGGCCTGTGAGTTTGTTGAAGCAACACGAACGAATGTTGCTGAGTCATGGCAATTGCCACACACGCGCACCGCCCGAGCGCGTCCTCGCGCGCGCCAAATCCTTGCTTCGTCCTCCGAGCGTCGCGTGCGCCACAGACGAGTAACGCTCCTGGGTGGCCGGGATGGCGGCCACGCGCCGGTAGCCGCCATGTCGCATCTTCCACGGGACCCCCGATTCTTGCCGCTTTCGAGGCCACCTCCTGGTGGCACGAACCTCGCTATGCGGGTCTGCCACAGCCAGTGGCGGATTTGGCCGGAAGCGCCTTTGGGAGTAAGTTGAGTACATGGTGCGTCGTGACGCGATGGAGAAACCGACCCGGCGCCGGGTGGGACGCTCAATCGCACGCTGCGCTTCTCCAGAGGGTGGAAGTCCCTCGCCGGTAAGCGTCGGTGCGTCGGGTAGCAGGTCCCAGGCACCAAGGGGAGACCCTGGTGTCCAAGCGGGGCGACAAAAGCCCGTGAGGCGGCGAGAGCCGCGCAGCGGGGAGCAAGTACGTGGGCCGCAACATGAAGTGAAGCCTGCAGCCTCGACAGATAAACAATCCGAGAGCCGAGCCGCTCATGTCACGGCGAAGGCAACATCTGGAGCGACAGTACCGAAGGTCGCAGCGGATCTCGGCGGGGTAGAGGGAGCAGCACACGTACAAGGAGAAGCGCGGCACACGAGAGACCCGTCTGCAAGGCCTAGGTCAGGGCAAGGTGGCACGTATAAGGCGAAGCCGAAGTCGTGCGCTGTGCAGCGGGAGTCCGAGGGGACAGTAGTACCTGTGATGGTCGCGCAGAACAACGCGAGAGACCATCGGTAAGCCGTGTGCGGGAAATCCGCATGCACGGTTTGAAAGGGGGGTCCTGCCCCTTCGCCGCTGGACAACCAAAGGTGAAAGGGCAGGATCTACCAATGCCGTCTGATCGAGCTCGGGACCTGCCCACGCGACTCTGGAAACCCCATCCAGATGACGCAGCAGATGTCGGCGAGGCGATGGCATGCGCCGATCGGGGCCCCGGCCTCGACGGCCGCGAGCACGCTGGTATGCTCAAACAAGCCCGAGGCCCCGTTAGTCTCGTGCTCTCTCTCGCCGCAGGCGTTCACCGATCCCGCCCGCAGGGCGGTTCACTCTCTCCCCCGGCGAAGACCGGGTTCACTAGTGGCGCTGTCTCCTTTCCCCAGCGCTTTGGCGGCAGCCTCAACGAGCACTGTGTTTCGTTGATGGGTGACGGCACCTGGACCGACCACCGCTGCGATGAACGCGATGGCTACGTCTGCGAGTGGGACCCGCCGAGCGCCGCAAAGTAGGGTTGCCCCAACTCGCAGGTGCTCGCGGGCTTTGCCCGCTCCGTCAAAGTCTCGAATGGCTGTCTGCGCCCGCGCTTCGATTCAGCAGCATCTGCCGACGTGGTACTTCTCCTGGCGGAGATTGCGTAGCGCGTGGCCAGACGCTAGCTTGGCGGGCAATGAACCGCGGCGGCGTCTCGAGCTTGTTTTGGGGTTGCGCTCTGGCCGTGTCGGCTGCCTGTGGTCAGGTCGACAAGCGCGACCAGCAGAGCGCTCCTGAAGGCGGAGGCGGGCAAGTAGCGGGCGGGGTAGTCCGACCGAATGTCGGCGGAACGTCGTCGACCGAAGGAGGAGCGCGGCCGATTCTGCCTGAGGGCGGAGCGCCGCCGACTCCGATTGAAGGCGGAGCGCCCGCGATCGCGCCCGAAGGCGGAGCGCCTCCAATCCTTTCAGAAGGCGGAGCGCCGCCGATCCTTTCAGAAGGCGGAGCACCGCCGATTCTGAGCGAGGGCGGAGCGGGAGGGATGGCAGACGGGTGCGCGCTGCCGCTGCGCTTCCGTGCACCTCCTCCCCTGATTGTCGGAAGTCGACCGTTGTGGGTCGCGGCCGCGGATATCGATGCCGATGGCAAAATGGACTTGGTCACCACGAGCCAACTTTCGCCCTACATCGGCGTCACTTTTGGCAAAGGCAGCACTTCGTTTGAAAGCCTGGCCCTGTATCCCACCGGTCCGACCGAATACATGGGTCAAGGCGTTGTCGCCGACCTGACCGGGGACGGGTTGGTCGACATCGCCGTAGCGAGCAGCACCGGCGTGCGAGTGCTCGTCAATCGAGGCAATCGCGAATTCGACGAGCCGATCACGCTCCCTTTTGACGTGGTGCCGATCGCGCTCACAGCCGCCGAGCTTTCCGGTGACACCCTGCTCGACCTCGCCGTCGTGACCGACACCTATACCGTCAGCGTGCTGCTCAATCAAGGCGGCGGCATGTTTGCCGAGCCCGAAGCCTATCTGTCTGGAGAAGGTCCGCGCGACGTTGCTGCGGGAGACGTCAACGACGATGGCGTCGCCGACCTCGTGGTGGCCAATGGGCTCGGCACCTCGGTCAGCGTGCTGTTGAATCTGGGTGCCGGGGTCTTCGACGACCCGGTAAAGTACGAGGTCGGCTCGGCCCCGATCTCAGTCGCGCTGATCGATCTCGACGCTGATGGTGATCGGGACATCGCTGCGGCAAACTTCGGCAGCAACGACGTCGCCGTGCTGCTGAACCGCGAGCAAGGCGAGTTCGACCCCGCCGTCGCCTATCCAGTGGAGGGCGGTAGCCCGTATTCGCTTGCCGCTACAGACTTGACCCACGATGGCGCCCCAGAGCTGGTCGTCGCAAACGCCGGAGGCAGCAACGTGAGTCTGCTCGTGAACGGCGGCGACGGTAGCTTCCTGAAATCGGTCGACTACCTAGTCGGTTTAAGTCCCGTGTCGGTCACACTTGCGGACTTCAACGGCGACTCGAGCGTCGATATCGCAGCCGCCGACTACAACTACGGCGACGGATCGGTCGCGATGAGCGGCCTAGTCAAAGTGCTATTCAACCGCTGCCAACCCTGAGCCGATCGAAGGGCAGAGCGTGCCCCCGGAATAGGGCTGCTGCTCGGGCGTTAGGGCGTGAGCATGTCGCTCCTCGCCCGACCAAGCGTTCGTCGTGGCGCTCGCGCGACGCTGCTGCGATGGTTGCGCCTGGTGGTTGTCGGCATAGTTGTTGCCGCGCGCGCTGGTTGATGGGCGAGCGCGCCAGTTGAATGATGGGCATCACGCCGGGCGCGCGTAGGCAGGCAGGGCATGATGGGCGGCCGTGCTCGGCGTCAGGGGACGCTACCGACGTAGGTGTCGGCCTGCAG
>DATEDZ010000037.1:0-4588 GCA_035281385.1 Polyangiaceae bacterium | reverse complement strand
CTACCGCGACGGCAACGACGAGGTGGACTTCGTGCTGCAGCACGGCGAGCGTGTCGTCGCTCTGGAGGTCAAGAGCGGCCGTCCGGCGGCAGCGTCAGGCCTGAAGGCGTTCTCACGCCGCTTTCCACGCGCCAAGTTGCTGGTAGTGGGCAGCGGCGGCGTGCCGCTGCTCGACTTCTTCGAGCAGCGACCGGACGCGTGGCTCAAGCAGTAGGCATCGGGCGCAGCCGACGTGCGCGGCCGCGAGTCACGGCGTCGATTCATCCCCCGGCAACCATCCTCTCGCGCTATGGACCATCCCGGGGTCCCGGGGTCAGTTAAAACGCGTCCAATATCGGTAATTTAGCACAATCTGGACGTCCTCAAGCGCTCCGAAGTCAACGCCTGGGTCATCCCAAACGCGCAGAACGAAGTTCCCATCCAGCGGGCGTCCTTGCAGCTCCAGGCGCTTGAAATCGGTGAGCAGGTCACGGTCAGAGCTGGAGAGTGGGCTCGTGAGGTAACGCTCCGTCGCGAGTCCTCGCGCGTGCTCGATGCGCCCAGTGAACAACTTCGCCTCGAAGTCCTTCCCCTGGTGGTTTCGGACGATGTAGGGGCCGTTGTGAATTAGGGAGTAGGGCACGAAGCCAGACGCGTAGCAGGTGGAAGGTGACGTACTTTCGGAGCAGTTGCGAACACCCGTCCCGACGAAGTTCACCCCGATCGAGTCGATTCGGTAGTTGAAGTTCCCCTTGGCGAAACCGCTGTTTCCAAGGATGCGACCCGACTCTATGTCACGCTGGTTGATGCTGAACGAGGTCTCCCAGTACCCGATTTCTCGCGCTGTAGAGCCCGCACATTCACCGGTGAAGCCGTCTGGACACAACCGTGCACTGCCGCGCCGCCAAGCTTTGTTTCTGAAGACCTCTCCGGTTGTGTCCTCGCACACCGGTAGAAGGCAGGTGAGGCTGGCCGTTGTATTCGCGAAGGCAACAGGGTGAGCGCCGATCTCCGTGAGATCGAACGTGGGGAGGCGCTCCAGCATCGGAGCGGCCAAGACGATATCATCCGCGGGAGTCATCCCCGAAACTAGCGTAGGCCTCCCGAACGCAAAACGCAGCGTCTGCACCTTGGGGACATCGAATACGATGTAAACGCGTGCCCACGCCGTCAGCGTGGCAGGCTGGGTGGCTTGGGTAAGCCCCGTAATATTCACTCCGTCGAGAGCCATCCTCAGCCCAACATCGGAGAACAAGGCTCGGTCGCGGACGTACACTGAGGCCCGATAGGTGCCTTGAGATACCTCAACTTCCTGCGCCAAGGCCGCGCCCGTCTGATAGCCGCACATTGTCGTCGATGTACAGCCTTCGAGGTCACCGAACTGGAGTCGGTGGGCTCTGGCAGTGGAGCGCTCTGGTACACCGAGTACCGGGGCGCCATCTTCCTCGAGTATCCCGATGCAATTCGGAACAGGAACTGTCTGGACACCCACAACTTGAGTTCGGCAGCCGACTCGATCCCAGCCCGGGGTCGTTCCTGTCGAACCGGTATTCAGCTGACCAGCATGGTAGAGTTCATTTCCTACCGGCGCGGCACATGTTGCCTTCATGTTGTGGACATCGTCTCGCAAGGATATGACCGCGGCGTCGGCCCCCTCGTGAAAATTGTTTACCAACCGGTAGGACTCGACGACGTGCTCCAACTTGGCGACGTACTCACCGATGAACGCGTCCGCATAATTGAGGACGGATCCATCAGCAAGGCTTTCGTAGTTGATGCCGGTCGTGGCGCAAACGGTTGACTCCCACTTAGCGGGTGCCTCAACGAGGGGCAACTCGTCCGTGAGCTCTGAAAGCCTGAGCCCGAGCCGCATCTCAATTGCGCGTTTGGCGAGGAAGGCCATGCGCTGGGCCGTTGTGTGCGCTTGTTCATAACGCGTTCTGGCGGTTTGGAAGCGGGAGGCGTGGACGGCGTTGATGCGCGTCTCGAACTGAGAGGTGAAGGTCCGCACATAGAGCGCCCTGGCCAGTGCCAATTTTGCTTGGTTGTGCTGCTGTTCGATCGCTACGAGTTGGGCATCAATAGTGCTCAACGCGGTGGTAAGCCGATTCGCCAGCTGGCCCATGGTCGTGGAGATTGTCGAAAATTGCGCCGTGAAGTCGTTGAAGTTTGCCTCCACACCCAGTTCGGCCTTCTGCTTGCTAATTGAGTTGATTTCCTCCGCAAATCCGACCTGGGCGAGCGAGTTGGCGCACGTTGCAATTGCTCCAGGGCTGAGCCCCGCCGCCGAGGCCATGCAAGTGCTGATCTGGCTAGCCATCGTGCTCTGCAGCTCGACGTCGGCCAGTTTCTTGGAGAGGTCGCCATCTTGTACAGCGAGGTAGACGGAGTCGATGGCTGCCGAAAGTTGTTTGATCTGATCGCCAACCAGTAGCGGGACATCGGCGAGCTCAGCAAGGGCGCCTCGAAGGCTGCTGATATCGACCCCCAAGGCTCCGCCTGTCGCGGGGAATGACCCTATGCTCGATTCGCGTCGTAGCGGGTCGAGCGCCTGTACCGGAAACTCGCTCAATACCGCAGTGCCGGCCGCGCGCGTGATCTGATCAGCTATGCACCTGATGGCGCTGGAGGCCGCAGGGAGATCAGCCACGCTCGTGATCTCGGGGGGCGCACTGCAAGCGAGACCGGGATCGCCGAGCTGGCACAACAGCTCCAATCCGTCCAGCATCGCCTGTTCCTCGTAGTTGAACTTGATCCAGAAGTGCTGCGTGTGATCACCGGTCTCGAATGGCGGGAGGCCGCGAAGGGTGGCCGGACCGAGCGCTGAGTTGTGTTGAAGCTTCTGCTGGTAGTAGCCCGCGGGTCGATTGTCGCGGCTCATGCCATCCCAAAAGTACATGGCTGCGTCGATCTTGTCGTCGCCATCGAATCCCGACCTCACCACCTTGTCCACACCCGGGCGCAAGCGAAGCTGCGTGCTCTCGTAGTCATGGTTCGGCAACGAGTACGGTCCGAACAACAGGACTCTGTCCGCGGGTACCTCGTTGGTAAGTATCATTAGTGGCACGGCGAAGTTTGGCTCCGCGGAATAGGCGTAGGCACGGTTGACGGCCGTGACCTCCGATGATTCGTACCCGAGCGCCCCTGCGTGCCAACGTGACGTGAGACAGCTTCCCCCTGGAAATATCTGTAGCAAAGGGCGGAGAATGGTCATGTCACTTGCCGAAACCCACCAACGTTCACCCCATCTCGTCGAAGGCGAGCGCCGAAGCCGGCGCTGAGCTGGAGACCACGCCGAAACGGTCGCGGCGTAGCTTCACTGCAGCCGAGAAGCTGCGCATCCTGGCGGAGGCCGACGCCTGCACCGCGCGAGGCGAGCTTGAGGCGCTGCTCCGTCGTGAGGGCGTCTACAGCTCGCACCTGAGCAACTGGCGAGCACAGCGCCAAGCACGCGGCACGGAAGGCCTGGCCGGCGCCAAGCCGGGTCGTAAGCCCAAGCTCGACGCCAAAGACCGCCGCATCCAGGAGCTGGAGCGCAAGACCGCGCGACTGGAGCGCGAGCTGCTCATCTCGCAGAAGCTGGTTGAGCTCCAAAAAAAAGCGCACGAAATCCTGGGGATAGCTCTACCGACGCTGCCGCCCGACGAGGACACATGATCGACCTGGCACAACGGGTAGAGCCACCGGTGTCCGTCGCACGCGCCTGCGACGCCCTCGGGCTGAGTCGCGCCACCCTGTACCGGCAGACAAGCACTCCACCGGTGCCGACGTCTCAGCCGTCGGAGCGCCGAGTGGCGCGCAAGCTCGCGGATGAAGAGCGGCAGGCCATTGTGGACGTCCTGCACAGCGCCGAGTTCGCCGACCAGCCACCACGAGAGGTGTACGGCGCGCTACTGAGTCGCGGCGTCTACCTGGCCTCGATTCGCACCATGTACCGCATCCTGCAAGCTCTCGGTGAGAGCCAGGAACGACGGGCGCAACGCACGCACCCACGGCCCGTCAAGCCGGTACTGGTAGCTACAGCGCCCAACCAGGTGTGGACGTGGGACATTACAAAGCTGGCGGGCCCCGAGCGCGGCATCTTCTATTGCCTCTACGTCATCATCGACTTGTTCAGCCGCTACGTCGTCGGCTGGCTGCTGGCCGAGAAGGAGAACGCGGTGTTGGCCGAGCGACTCTTCGCCGAAACGCTCGCCCGCCACGGCATCGAGCCTGGCCAGCTCGTCGTTCACGCTGACCGGGGCGGTCCCATGCGCAGCCAGAATCTCGCTCAGCTCCTTGCCCAGCTCGGAGTCACCCGCAGCTTCAGCAGGCCCCGCGTCTCCAACGACAACGCCTTCAGCGAAGCCGGCTTCAAGACCCTCAAGTACCAGCCCGACTTCCCCGAACGCTTCGAATCCCTGCTCGACGGCCGCGCCTACTGCCAGACCTTTCTCGGTTGGCACAACGAGGAACACCACCACGAAGGCGTATCCGCAGCGCGGACCCCGTTCTTCCACGAATGATCGCGAGTCGGCAGACTCGACGTGATGACGAAGACCGACGAGAAGTGGCTTGAGCGAGTTCGGCAGTGGCAGGAAAGTTGCCAGACGGCGGAGGCGTTCGCTGA
>DATEDZ010000036.1:0-39445 GCA_035281385.1 Polyangiaceae bacterium | reverse complement strand
CGATGGCTGGGTGGCTCCCAGCGTCAGCTGCACCGCTGCGGGCCCCGGGACTTCGGGGCTCACGGGCTCGAGCCTGGGCGGCACGTCCGGTCGCGGGAACCAGCGCGCGATGAGCTCCTCAATCTGACGCCGCGACTTGCCCCGTGCCTCGCCGAGCAGCGCCGCCGAATTGTCTTCTGTTAGATGTTGCGAGAGCAGAAATAGCCCGGTTAGGTGAATCGTTCCGGCACGGAGCTCATCGAGCACCTGGGGCAAGCGCAGCGCGAGCTGAGCGACGCGGTGGCGCTTGAGCGCGGCGTCCTCGGCATAGCCGAGCCGGTCGATGCAGTAGCGATAGAGCGACGAGACGGACCAGCGCAGGTAGAGCCGACGGCGCTCCATTTCGACCAGGTGCTCGATCACGTCGAGCATGGCATGGCGTTCGGCTTGGACGAGCGCGGGCAGGCGCGCGACGAGCTCGGAGTCAGGCAGTGAGCAGAGCGGTGACATCCATCTGCCATAACGCGACGATTTTCGAGCTTCTCAAGGGCGCCAGGAGCGCGTTTCGCGAGCCAGAACGCGTTTGACGTCATCGATGCTCCTGATCGCGCGCCACAGCGCGGCTGAAACGCGGCAAGCCGTCATGCCTACGCGAGCAAGCTTCGACGAGCGACCTTGCTCCGCAACCCTGTCTACAAAAATCGTCCGCGCGATGCACTTTCGTGCGTTTCAGACGCTGCGCCGGCGCCCGAGGCGGAGGAACGGAAACAGCGGGGCTCCTCAAGTCTCCCGAGCCCTTGCGTGTCAGTCAGCATTGACGTGGCAGGCTCTTGGCCCGCTTCATCCCATCTCTCCGAAGGCCCAAAAAGCCGTCAACCACGCCATCGCCGGCGCCGGGAGCGCGCTATGTCGTGCGAGTCGCGCGGTTCAGCTGTCAGCCCGGCATTTTTCGGCTCGGACCATGGGCTCCACCGTCGAGCGCGGGCCCCACCGCGGCTCGAGCCACGCCCGCGCCCATTCGCCTGCTCTGGAGCTGAGGGATCCCCTCATATGGGAGCGAACGGAATGGGCGAGGAGCCCTCAGCTCTGGAGCAGGTAACCACGGCACTCTTTCGAGCGCCCGCGATACAGCGGTACCGATCGACGCCACGGCAGACAGCTGCAATTCGAGCTGCACGGTGGCAGCCCACTCCGATTCAGCTTCCGTCCGAGCATCACCCCCCGCGTCCAACCGTCGCGAATTCCTTCGGCTAAGCGGCCTTTGGCACTTGCCTTCCGCGTGCTTCCGAGTTTTTCGCCGCGAACTAGCCTAGCCTGAATCGCGATATTAGATCTAGCGAAAGCCGCTCTGGAAGCGGGCATTCGGATCGGCGCCGATCAGGATCAGGGTGGCGTCGTCGCGAGCGAAGCGCTCGGACTCGGAAACGCGGCTTGCCAGCAGATCGTAGAGAGCACCCGGCGACAGTCCGCTGAGCGTCAAACCACGTTCGGGAAGCTCGAGATCCTGAGCCAGGCGGCGCACGAGCTCGGGGTGGTCCGAGCCCGACGTGAAGCCATCCGAGACCGCCATCCAGGTCGCGCCCCAGATCAGCGGCACCACTTCGACGGGCGGTGGGACCCTCGTCGTCGAGGTGAGCGGCGCCGACGGCGCGGGGTGTAGCGTGATGCTGCCACCTGGATGCACGCAGGCGAGCGGCGGCATGCCGGCGGTGGTGATTTCGGCGCGCGCGTCCGCCGCGGAGCAGCGCATCAGCGTGACGCGCAGCTCCGTACCCGCGAACTCGAATAGCGTGCGCACCAGATCGAGCGTGATGGCGTGAAGCGGTGTGCGCTCCGCGAAGCCTCGCGCCGCCTTTTGCAAGAGCGGCTGCGCGATGTCGCCGGGGTCCGGGTGGCGGCTCTGGACGTCTAGCAGCACCACCCCCACGTCACCGCCGGGGCCGGTCACGATGTCGAAGGCATCGCTCTCGCGAGAGCCTTCGAGGGTATCACCGGTGATCTGGAGCAAGCCGCGCTGCAGGGGCAGCCTTCGGGCATCGGGCTTTCGGTACGCTGGGGTCAAGACGCTCCCCCGCTGCGAATCTCATTCCACCCGTCAGCTCGAGCAGACTCTCACCGTCGACGTGGGGTTTTGCGAAGTGATATTCAGCTGTTGACCAGGTTTCTAGCAACGCTGAATGTTCGAGCTAACGTCTCAAGCTGAGCGAGTCGGACGAAGGCGTCTAAAGCTGGGACCAAATCGTGCGTTTTGGGGAGAGTAGCAATGCTCGACGACGAAACGGCGGCATCGATAGGGCCCAGCCCCGTCAGCGTGGCTGTGGTGGATGACGACCCCACCGCGCGCCGGCTGATGCGCTTCTGGCTGGAGCGGGCGGGATACCAGGTCCTCGAGCACGAGTCGGCACGCAGCGTCCTCGACAGCGAGGCGCAGCCGCCGTCGCTCGCGTGCGTTGACCTGGGCCTCGGTGAGGTCACGGGCATCAAGGTGATTCAGCACCTCCGAGCGCGAGACGCAGAGCTGCCGATCATCGTGGTGACCGCGCAGCGCGAGCTGGAGACGGCGATCGCGGCCATGCAGGCGGGCGCCTATGACTACGTGACCAAGCCTCTGGATCGGGACCGTTTGCTGCTGGCGGTTCATCGCGCCAGCGAACGCCGCGAGTTGCTGTGGAACGTGCGCCGGCTGGAGTCGGCGTTGACCGAGCGCTCGGTGCTCGGCTCGATCGTGGGCAAGAGCCCACCGATGCGCGAGCTGGCGCAGCAAGTGCAGCGCGTGCTCGAGAGCGACGTTGCGGTTTGCATCTTCGGCGAGTCGGGGACCGGTAAGGAGCTGGTGGCGCGGGCCATCCACACCGGTAGCGCGCGCCGCCGTGGGCCATTCGTGGCCATCAACTGCGCGGGCATCCCGGAGTCGCTGCAGGAGTCCGAGCTGTTCGGCCACGAGCGCGGCGCCTTCACGGGCGCGACGCAGATGCGGCGCGGCTGCTTCGAACAAGCCAACGGCGGCACCCTGCTGCTCGACGAGCTCGGCGAGATGAGCCTGCAGACTCAGGCCAGCCTGCTAAGGACCCTTCAAGAGAAGACGATCCGCCGCGTGGGCGGCTCGAGCGAGATCCCGATCGACGTGCGCATCGTGTGCGCCACGCATCGCGACCTGCGCGCCGAGGTGGAAGCCGGCCGTTTCCGCGAGGACCTGTACTTCCGGCTGGTCGTCTACCCGATCGCGCTGCCCGCGCTGCGCAACCGTCTCGAGGACATTCCGACGCTGGTTGGCTATTTCCTGCGCTCGCTATCGAAGGACATCGGGCGCGACGTACACAGCATCTCGCCGGAGGCGCTCGAGGCGCTCGGCCGCCACCATTGGCCAGGCAACGTGCGCGAGCTGCAAAACGTGGTGCACCGCAGCCTGCTAGCCTGCCGTAGCGACGAAATCACACTGGCGGATCTGCCGCCCGATATCCGCGAGCTCGCGCTACCGGCGATCCTACCCAGCGTGGCCGTCAACGGTAACGGCGCTCGCTACCAGGAGCCCAGCGAGGACGACATCATCCCGCTGCGTGAGCTCGAGCGTCGCGCGATACAACGCGCCCTGCGCGCGACGCACGGCAGCGTCGGTCGCGCCGCCAAGCTGCTCGGCATCGGTCGTGCCACGCTGTATCGGCGCATCGCAACGCTGGACCTGTCACGAGACGTCGCTTGAGCCGGGGCGGCGACAAGCAGGACAGCAGCTATCCCAGGCTCGAAGGTGAGGCGCTCGAGCTGCTGCGCCGGCTCAGCCACGACCTTCGCACGCCCATGACCAACGTGCTCGGCTCGACCGAGCTGCTGCTGGAAAGCGAGCTCAATACCTCACAGCGCCTGGCAGCGGAAAACGTGCATCGTTCGGGTCGCGATTTGCTGGAGGTCGTGGACAAGCTGCTGGCCGCGCATCAGATCGGCAAGTCAGCGCCGCCTAGCTCGGGTGAGTTCAAGGCGGCGCCGCGCGTCTCGGCGATCTTGTCCGGCCGGCGCGTGCTGCTGGCCGAGGACAACGGCTTCAACCGCGCGCTCATCGCGCATGTGCTCGAGCCGATGGGTTGTCGGGTGGATAGCGCACACTCCGGCACCGCAGCCGTGAAGTTGTTCCAGCCGGGTCACTACGATCTGGTGCTGATGGACTGCCAGATGCCGGAAATGGATGGCCTGACCGCCACGCGACACATTCGTCGCTTGGAAGGCGGGCAGACGCGTGTGCCGGTGGTGGCGGTAACCGCCGGTACGGTGTCGGGTGCTCGCCGCGCCTGCCTCGACGCAGGCATGGACGACTTCTTGGCCAAGCCGTTTTCGCTCGGCCGGCTGCGCAAAAAGGTGCTCGAGTGGCTGCTACCCGGCATCGATTCGGAGCCGCCGCCGCGCGATGAGGATCGCGAGGGCGAGCCGGGCGCGCAACCGCCGCCGGCACCGCACGCGCCCGCGGTGGACCTTTCGCGTCTCAACGAGCTTGCCGTCGAGGCTGGCTCGCCACAGATCGTGGAGGAGCTGTCGCGCATCTTCTTGGACGACGTCGCGCGGCGTCTGGTCGCACTGGGGCTTGCGGCCAGGGCGCGCGATCAGCGCGCTTACCTCAACGTGATTCACGCCATCAAGGGTGCCTCGGGTAACTTCGGCGCCGTGAGCATGGCGCGCATCGCGGAGGGCAGTGAGCGTCAGGCGAAGGACGGCGACTTGTCCCGTGTGGACCAGGTCGTAGAGGACCTCGGTGTCGAGCTCGAGGGCGTGCGCGCGCTCCTGGACCGCGAAGTGTTTGCGCTCGGCACCCCGGAAAGGGCTTAGTTTCTCTACGTTCCGTGGCACTTGGGGCGGCCGCCGCCCCTGAGCCGTGGCGCATGCACTATGCTCCAGGCGTGTCGTCCGAAAAGGCTCCGGCGGGCGCCGCGCCCGAGGAAGGCGACCTGCCGCCGCTTCCGCCTGACGACGTTCAGCTGATCGAGGCGGAGCCCAGGCGCCTCGATCTCAGCGTCTGGAACGATGCTGAAGCGGTGCGGGGTGCTGCCAATCGCCAGCTTGCTGGCAGCCTGCTGGACGCGGTGGTGCAGCGTCTGGGCAATATCGGTCTGTTTGCGGCAGCGGCGTTTGCTGCATATTTTGCCGGGTTGGGCTTGCTCGGCGGGGCCGCGCTCGGGCCGGTTGCCGGTATCGCACTGAAGGTGGCGATCGCCGGAGTGGTGCTGAGCCTACTGTTGCTGGCTGTCACCAAGTTACCGAAGGTGCCCGCGCACAACGTCGCGGATCTGGGCAACGTTTACCTGATTGCGATCTCGCTCGCGCTCGGCATCCTGCGGCACTCACAAACTTCGGCCGACACCGAGCTCTTGCGTCAGGTCTCGCCGGTGGTGGTTCCGATTCTGGCGTTCGGCGCGATGATCCCGACGGTGCCCGGCAAGGCGCTGGTCGTCATGCTGACTGCAGCTGCCATGGATCCGCTCGGGCTGGTGCTGATGAAGGCCCACGTGCAGTACAGCGGTCGCGAGCTCTTGGTCGTGCTGTCGTCGCCGATCCTGGCGGCGCTCGTGGCCTGGCAGATCTCGAAGGTGGTGCACCGTTTGACGGAGGGCATTGCCAAGGCGCGCGAGGTCGGCAGCTACAAGCTGGTGCAGCGGCTCGGCGTCGGCGGCATGGCCGAGGTGTGGCGCGCCAACCACCGCATGCTCAGGCGCCCGGCCGCCGTGAAGCTGATCAGGCCCAAGGTGCTGATCGACCACGGCCCCGCGGATTCCGAGCGGCTCTTGCGGCTTTTCACACGCGAAGTGCGGACCACGGCGTCGCTGCGTTCACCGCACACGATTCAAGTTTACGACTTCGGTCTCACGCGTGAGGGCGCCTTTTATTACGTGATGGAGCTCCTCGACGGCATCGACTTGATGACGCTGGTCGAGCGTTTCGGTCCGCAGCCGCCCGAGCGCATCGCCAGCCTGATGAAGCAAGTCTGCCACTCGCTGCGGGAAGCCCACGCGCGGAATTTCGTGCATCGCGACATCAAGCCGGCCAACATCCTGACCTGCGTGGTGGGTGGCGACTACGACTTCGTCAAAGTGCTCGACTTCGGCTTGGTGCTGGACCGGCACCTGACGTCACGAGAGCTGGAGGACGAGAAGCAGTTCGTCGGCACTCCGGCGGTGATGGCGCCGGAAATGCTGCGCTTTCAGGCGCCGGTCGATGCGCGCGCGGATCTGTATGCGCTCGGTTGCGTCGGCTATTGGCTCATGACCGGTAAGCGCGTGTTCGAAGCCGAGACGCGCCACGACATGCTCGTCATGCACGCGCACCAGAAACCGGTGTTGCCGTCGCGGCGTGTGGATCGCCCGATGCACGCCGGCCTCGAGGCCATCGTGATGCAGTGCCTGGAGAAGAATCCGAACAAGCGTCCGCAAACCGCGCGCGAGCTGTCGGACGCGCTTGCGGGGCTGCACTTCGATCATCCGTGGACCGATGAGCGCGCCGAGCTGTGGTGGAAGCAAAACCGCCCCGAGCAAGAACGGGCGACCTCCGCCCTGGACGAAAAAGAGCGCGCCAGCGTGGGCGAGCAAGCCGCTGCGCCACCGTCCGAGAGCCCTGCGACTCCTCTCGAATCCGCCTCGCCCCGACCGAATAGTGGTTAGTGGTTAGTGGTTACTCGCCAGGCGCGTCATTCAGCCAAGCGCTTGAATGCACCTGCGTGTTCGCGATGCAAGCGCTCGAGCACCTTCTTCAGCTTCGACGTGCGCCGCTTCGGTCGAATCGGCGTGACGACGATAACGTCCCCATCCGTGGAGACCTCTAGTGGAGTTTGATCGTCGATGCCCGTCGCATCGAGGATGGGTCGATCGAGCACCAGCGCCAAACTGTTGCCCGTCCGCGTCAACTTCTTGGTCATCGTACGAACATCTTAACGCATCGGTACGAACAGGCAATCCGGCGGGCCTGCGGCCAGGGTCGAAACGACCGTTACAGTTTATCGAGTCGGGGTTAGATGGCCGCTCGGCGGTCAGCGCCTGCCGCGAGCAGCGTATCGGCGGCGTCGGGGCTCGTGACGGGGGCAGTGCAGGTGAAGTTGCGGCAGACGTAGAGCGCGGCCTTGCCGTCGACCAAGGTTTTTCCTTTGGTCAGCGGCAAGCTGGATGAGGCGCCGGCCGGGAGTCGAGCTTCGATGCGGTTGGGTAGGTAGCGTCCCGCGATCTTCGCGGCGAGCGCGGCATGGCCAGGGGTGTCGGGCGAGCCGACCAGCACCAGCTCGAGGCTGGCCTCGCTCAGGAAGTCGAGGGCGTTGAGCGAGCTGCCGAACGCGCGCGGCAGGCGTTCGATCGAGCGGGCGTAGCCGCTTAGCGCCAGGCGCGCGTGGTCCTCCCATTCGGGTTTGGCGAGGTGGCGCGACAGGCGCGCGAGCGCGAGCGCGGCGATCGCGTTGGCGTTCGGGATCGCACCATCGTGACCGTCGCGCACTCGAGCGATCAACGTCTCGTGAGCATGGGCGGTCTGGTAGAACGGGCCGCCCTCCGGATCGCCGAAGTCGTCGATCACGCGCTGCGCCAGGCGCGCCGCCTCGTTCAGGAAGCCTTCGTCGCCGGACACTTCATACAGACTGACGAGCCCCTGCGCGAGGTACGCGTAGTCTTCTAGGTAAGCTGGCAGGTGCGCCTTGCCGGCGCGGTAAGTGCGAAACAAGCCCGCGTCGGGCCGACTCAGGTGTGCCCGGATGAAGCTGGCCGCGCGCGCGGCCGACTCTGCATAGCCGCGCTCCGGCCAAACTCGAGCCGCCAGCGCCAGCGCCTCGATCATCAGCCCATTCCAGGCCACCAGCAGCTTGTCGTCCAAAAGCGGCGGGACGCGGCGCAGGCGCGCCTGATACAGAATAGCCCGACTTTTTGCCAGCGACTCCGCGAGCGCATCGACGCTGATGCCCAGCTCCTGCGCGACCGCCTCCTTCGAGCGCTGTACGCGCAGCACGTTCAAGCCCTCCCAGTTACCTTGGGCCGTCACATCGTAGTAGGCCGAAAAGCGCTGCGCTTCCTGCGTGCCCAAGAGCTCCTCGAGCTCGTGCAGCTCCCAAACGAAGAACTTGCCTTCGACGCCTTCACTGTCCGCGTCCGTCGCCGAATAGTAGGCGCCCTCCGGTCCCTGCATTTCGCGCAGCACGTAGTCGAGAGTCTCGGTCGCGATGCGCCCATACTCGGCATCGCCTGTGAGCTGAAAGGCTTCGGTGTAGACCTTGGCCAGCTGGGCGTTGTCGTACAGCATCTTTTCGAAGTGCGGCACGTGCCAGCGCTCGTCGGTGGAGTAGCGGGCGAACCCGCCGCCCAGTTGATCGTACATCCCGCCCGCCTTCATGCCGTCGAGCGTGCCGCGTAGCATCGCGAGCGCCATGGCATCGCCGGTGCGACGCACGTAACGGGTCAAGAGCTCCAGGCTCTGGGCCGGTGGAAACTTGGGAGCTCGGCCGAAGCCACCGTAGCGATGGTCGTAGCTCTGCGCGAGCTGCGACGCCGCAGCCGCCTGGCTCTCGAGGCTCAACGCGCCGCTGGTGCCCGGCGCCGACAGCTGCTGGACGTGCGCGGTCAGCTTCTGGGCCTCGTCTAGCAGAGTGCCGCGCTCGGTCCGCCACAGCTCGGCGATCTTGGTCAGGAGGGTCTTGAAGCCCGGGCGACCATAGCGATCGACCGGCGGAAAATACGTCCCGGCGAAGAACGGTTGCTGGTCGGGCGTCAAGAATACCGTCATGGGCCAGCCGCCGCTGCCCGACATGGCCACGGTCGCGCTCATGTAGATGTCATCGAGATCCGGACGCTCCTCGCGATCCACCTTGATGCAGACGAAGGAGTCGTTCATCAGCGCGGCGATCTCGGTGTTCTCGAACGACTCGCGCTCCATGACGTGGCACCAGTGGCAGGCGGCATAACCGATGCTCAGCAGGATCGGCCGGTCCTCACGGCGCGCGCGCGATAGCGCCTCCTCACCCCAGGCATACCAATCCACCGGGTTGTGGGCGTGTTGCAGCAGGTAGGGGCTGGTCTCGCGCGCCAGGCGATTTGCTGCGGCCATGTCTGGGCTCGCTAGCACGGCGGAAGTCCGCGGGCGATTGGCGCGCCAGGGGCTTTTCGCTACTGTCGCCGTTCGTCGTCGTGGCCTGGCTGCTCGAGCGACGCGATCGCTGCCCGCGGTAGGCTTCAGCCCAAAGGCTGAGCCGAGTCGTTCAGCGAAAGCAGCAGCAGGTGCTCGCGGCGCGGCTGCTTGGCGAACGCGTCGCGCGAGCCGGCGTGGAAGTGAGGGCGTGCTTGAGAGGCGCGCGCGTGGAGCGTGAGTCCAGCGCCAGACGCGAGCTTTTCGACGACGCGCTCCGCAAACAGCGCCTTGCCGGCCAGCGTCGAGTCCGCCAAGAGGAGCACGACTCGACCGCGCGGCACCAGACCCCGAGCTAGTGCGCTGAGCGTCGCCCCGAGGTCGCGCTCCCAGCGACCGAGCGCTGCCCCGAACGGCGCCCCCGATAGCTCGCGCCGCGACCCAATCTCCAGCTGCTCGAGCTTTTTCACTTCGAGGTCGAGCCAGCGCAGGCGGTCTTCGTGATGCGACAAGTAATCGTACACGCCCGGGTAAGGTGGTGACGAAACGACCAGCGAGACGGAGCCGGGGCGTAGCGCTGGCAGCTGTCGCGCGTCGCCCAGCGTGCAGCTCGCGCTCGGAGCCCCGGGCGGCAGGCTCTCGCGGTACCGTGCCAGCTGACCCTGAAGCTCAGCCGCCTTCTTGACGAAGAAACGACTGGGAAAGCCGGGAGCCACGCGCTTTTCGGTGCTGTGAGCGGCGCTGTCGCCCGCCTTGCGGCTCACTTTGGTGAGGAGGGCCGACAGCACGAGCAAAAGTGCGCGCCGTTGCTCGGGCGGCTTGGCCAGGGCTATTCCGTCGCGCAGACCGTCCAGCTCCAGCAGCACGTGCGGGGCGAACTGCGCCCGATCCGTGTTCGAGTAGCGCCGGGTCGCTCCAGCCTTGCGCCGGCGCCGCTCGTCGGCGTGGCTTCCTACGCGCAGCGCCTCGGCCTGCAGCTGCACGAGCCAGGCGTCGCTCGGCGCCAGGGTCTTGAGCCAGGTGAGCTCGCGCGACAGCGGATTGATGTCGTAACCCAGGCCGCGGCGGAAGGCGCGCCGTGCCTCCACCAGCACGGTACCGCTACCGCAAAATGGGTCCAGCACCGTCTGTCCGGGCTCCGAGAACGCGGCGATCAAGCGCTGGGCCGTTTCTGGATGCATGCGCGCTGGATAACTGTGAAAGCCGTGGACGTCCGGTAGCTCCTTGGTCTCGGTGGCGTCGACCTGAAATGCGCGCTCGAGGCTGGCTGCGCTGGGCTGGTCGCCCCAGAGCTCCACGGCACCACCCAGTTGACTCAGTGCCGTGCGTCGACCTGGGCGAGCGGCTCGGGGCGGCGCTGTCACGCCGCCGTTCTAGCACCGAGTAGCGCGGCGCCGGCCCAGCACGCAGAGTCCCAGGACTAGCCCCGAAACCCAGACCCAGCCGCGCCCCTGCGGCGCGCCCGTCAAGCTGCAAGCGCGCGGGCCCGCAGCCGCTTCCTCGGGGTCTTCGACCTCTGCATAGAGGGTCTTGAGCGCGCTCGTGTCGGTGCCGCTGAGCTCGCGCTTGTGCGTCTCACACTGATCGATGGTCTGAAACATCGCCGCGCCGCGCTCGACCGGGTCCTCTCCCAGGCCGAAGAAGTGACCGGCCTCGTGGGTGGTCACGTTCTGGACGTCGTAGCGACTCTTGCAATTCTCCGCTGTCAGGACCGCCATCGGGTAGGCGCTGTTGAGCACGATGTCGGCCTCCACGATCTCGCCCGTGTCCTCGTTGGCGTAGGTTACGGTGATGGCCAGATCCTGCTCGTGGCCTGGCATCGTGATGCGCCCGTAGCTGATCGTGCTCTTGCCGTCGTGCTTGGGAGTCGCGCTGGTCTTACCGGTGTCGAAGGCCAGATTGGGCAGCTTCGGGCTATTCTCTGCCCAGCGACCGAACGCCTGCACCACAGCGTCGTCCGCGCCCGGACCCAGTTGCTTCAGCGATTCGTCCAGGTAGATGCTGAGGGCGCTGTCGTGCCAGTGCAGCATTTGGCCGCCCTTGGCCTTCTTGAAGCCAGGGCTGCCGCTGTGGAGCTGCGCGGAAATCTGCGGGGAGGTGCCGACCACCGCGGCACCCAGCGCACCTGCCACGACAGCCAGCGCCGTGAAGAACCACAGCCTACGCCGAGCCCCGCGCCGGGGCTCGGCCTGACTGATCGGGGCCGCCTGTTCCGGCGCCACGGTAGAGGCAGCGCTCGGCACGCTCAGCATGCTGGGTTGAAAGCGGATTTCGGGGCTTGGCTGTTTTGGCGGCGTGA
Organism: Polyangiaceae bacterium; assembly: GCA_035281385.1. Lineage (GTDB taxonomy): Bacteria > Myxococcota_A > Polyangia > Polyangiales > Polyangiaceae > PMG-095. The sequence continues at coordinate 28,095 of DATEDZ010000036.1, read as the reverse complement.
TGGAATCCGTCACGAGGACGATCAACGGCCAGCCGCCCGAAGTCTTGAGCCCCTTCCCGTGCGTGCGCGGAAGTGCGCGAACGGATCCGAAGTAGGTGCCGGTTCAGCGCGCCCGGACCACGGCCAGAACCTCGTCGTCGCGCAGAACGCGGTTGGCAGCGCGCGCACGCTCCAGGATGCGTGACACCAAGGCCTCGCTCGGTTCGATGCTGTGACGACGCAGCCAGTGCACCACGTTGGAGGTGCCTGACATGTAGCCGATGCGAATATCGTGACCGCTCGAGAAGTGGCTCACCGGCAGCAAGCTGTAAACGCGGTCGGCGAGCGCCTCCCCCTGATCGAGCGCTTTGACGATCGCCGCGGCGTGGACGCCGGTTGCGGTTCGAAAGGCGTTGGCACCGAGCAGCGGATGGTCCTCCGGGATCGCAACACCGAGCGCGCTGGCGAAGTGCTCGACGTAGGCGCGCAGCCGGGCCGCGTCCGGCTCCCGGCCGGCTAGCAGGGCCAGATTGACGACCAGCAGCTCGAGCGGAGTATTGCCGACCCGCTCGCCGACGCCCAGCGCCGTGGCGTGCACGCGGTCCACACCCGCCTCGATGGCGGTGAGCGCATTCGCCAGGCCCAGTCCCCGATCGTCGTGACCGTGCCAGTCCAGGCTTGCACCAGGACCCGCCACTTCGCGCGCGAACGCCACCAGGCGGCGTACTCCCTCCGCCGATGCGGCGCCAACCGTGTCACACAGGCAGAGCCGCTTGGCACCGTGCCGCAGCGCGAGCTCGAACAGCGCGCGCAGCGTATCGGGCGGGCTGCGGGTGGTGTCTTCGGTCACGAACGTGACCGGCAAGCCGGCGCGCGCGCCGAGCGAGACCGCGTCGCGCGTCAGCTTCGAGACTCGCTGCAGATCCCAACCCTCGGCGCGCCAGCGGATCGGGCTGGCGCCCACGAAAACCGAGACTTCGACCGCGATGCCCGCTGCTTCGGCGAGCTCCAAGATGGGCGTCACGTCGCTCGGCAGGGTACGGCCTGCGCACACCGGCAGCAGGTCCAGGCGCTCCTCGCGGATCAGGCGCAGCATCTGCACCACCTCGTCGCGGGCCGCCGCCGAGACCGAGGGCAGCCCCAGGTTGACCGCCGCCACGCCCAGGCGGGCCATACGCCGCAGACCTTCGAGCTTTTGCTCGAGCTTGGGATTCCGAGCTGACGGGCTCTGCAGGCCGTCACGCAGCGTTTCATCCAGCAGCTCGACGCGGCGCGCACCCCACCCGGAGGCGTTGCCTTCGTTCCAGTCGTGCACCAGCGGGTCCAGGCTCACGGGGGCCGCGGAGCCTACCCCGGGACGTGGCTCGGCACTAGCTTCGCCCCAAAGTCGCGCTAGGAGTCAATTCTCGTCCTTCGTCTCCTCTTTGACCTTGTCGCCCGCGCTCTCGACGGCCTCGCCGGTCTCCTCGGCGGCTTTCTCGGCTCCCTCTTTGGTCTCCTCGGCGGCGCTATCGACCTTTTCGCCGGCACGCTCGGCGGGACCATCGGCGGGCTCTTTGCTGCCGCCGCAGGCAAGCGTCAACGAACCGACCAAGAGGCTGGCAAGCAGGATGGGTTTCTTCATGCGTCCCCAACAAGCAGAGTGCGTGCCACGAGCTGAGATGCGTGGAAATACCGCTACCGATCGGTGTGACGCGCTCGAGGTCATTGCCGGTCCGCCTCAGCGTGACGCTTTGGAGCCGCGCCTCGTGAATTTGTGTGCGGCGGCCTTGCCAATCTGCGACGAGGACACATCTATCTTGGCAGCAGATGAAACAACCGACTGCATCCAGAGAACGCCGGCGCAGATGGAGCTTCGTGCCGGCTTTAGCGCTGACGCTCGGTCTTTCGTTGACGCTGCCGGCATGCGGCTACAACGACGTCATCACGCTCGATGAGAGCGTGAAGGCTCAGTGGGCCGAGGTGCAGAACCAATACAAGCGCCGGGCGGATCTGGTGCCCAACCTGGTGAGCGTCGTGAAGGGCGCCGCCAACTTCGAGCAGGAGACGCTGACCAAAGTGGTCGAGGCGCGCTCCAAGGTGGCGGGTCTCAAGCTGGACGCTGACACCATCGACGATCCCGAGAAGCTGAAGAAGTTCGAGGCCGCGCAGGCCGAGCTTTCCGGGTCCTTGTCGAGACTGCTCGTCGTGGCGGAGCAATATCCTCAGCTCAAGGCGACCGATGCCTATCGTGATCTGCAGTCTCAGCTCGAGGGCACCGAGAATCGTATCGCCGTGGCGCGCAAGCGCTACATAGAGAGCGTCGCCGACTACAACGGTCTCGTGCAGCGATTTCCGACCAGCATCGGCGCTTCGCTGCGCGGCCGTTCGGTGCGGCCCACGTTCGAGGCGGCGCCCGGTTCGGACAAGCCGCCGGAAGTGAAGCTCTGAGGCCAGGAGCCAGCGTGGCTCGCGCGGCTTTCGCTCTGACTCTGCTGCCGCGTTGGGCCTCTGCGCTGCTGGTCGCGCTGCTGCTGTGCCTGCCCAGCTTCGCCTTCGCTCGCGAAGTGCCACCGCTGCGGGCTCACGTCAACGACGACGCGGACATGCTGTCACCGGCTGCCGAGCAAGCGCTCGAGAGCAGGTTGGTAGAGTACGAGAACCGAACGCAGCAACAGTTCGCGCTCTTGACCATCGAAAGTCTGGAGGGCGACGCGCTCGAAGACTTCTCGATCCGCGTCGTCGAGGCCTGGAAGCTCGGCAAGAAGGGCAAGGACGACGGTCTGCTCCTGCTGGTAGTCGAGCAAGACCGCAAGCTGCGCATCGAAGTGGGCTACGGGCTCGAAGGCGACGTGACCGACGCCTTCTCGGCTCGCGTGATTCGCAACGTGCTTACGCCTGCGCTGGGCAGCGGGCGAGCCGAGCAGGGCATCGATGAAGCGTTCGATGCCCTCATGGCCAAGGCATCGGGACAGAGCGTCTCCCTAGCTGACAAGCCGCCCCCAGAGCAGCGTCGTCGCTCACCGTTCGGGTTGATCATTCTCCTGCTATTGGTGCTGCCTTTCTTGCTGCCGCTGTTGATCGGGCGCGGCGGGCGCCGCCGTGGCCGCGGCGTGATGCTGGGCGGGCTAGGCGGGCTGGGCGGCTACGGCTACGGCGGTGGCTTCGGCGGTTCGGGAGGGGGCTACTCGGGCGGCGGCGGCTTCGGTGGCGGGGGCGGTGGGTTCGGTGGGGGAGGAGCGTCGGGCTCATGGTGAAAAAGCTGCTTTCTGATGCAGACGCGCACGCCATCGAGAACGCCGTCGCGCGGGCCGAGAGCAAGAGCGCTGCGGAGCTGGTGGTGGCGGTCGTTCCGCGTAGCCATGACTACTGGCAAGGTCGCGTCGCGCTGGCTGTTGCCTGGGCGCTCGCGGCGGGGCTTGCGTTTCTGCTCTTCGCACCGTGGCACGAGCCGATGCTGGCGATTGGGATCGAGCTGCTGGTGGGTTTGGTGGCTTTCGCCATCTCCGGTTTGCGGCCGCTGCTGCGCCTGCTCATCCCGGATCGTGCGGCGCAGCAGGCCGTGCAGGCTCGCGCTTATCAGCTCTTCGCGGAGCGGGGCTTGCACCGCACTCGGGCCCGCACTGCGCTTTTGATCTTCGTTTCGGAGCTGGAACATCGCGTCGTGCTACTCGGCGACCAGACGCTGGACGCCGCGCTGGGCCAGAGCGGCTGGAATCGCTATGTGGAGCTCCTGATCGAGCGTATCCGCGGCGGACGCGCGCGCGACGGCATCCTCGAGGTCATCGAGTTGCTCGAGCCCCAGTTGACCTTCATCGCGCCGCTGGCCGAGGGTGATGTCAACGAGCTACCCAACGCGCCCTTGCGCTGAGCCGCCGTTCCGCCACGCTTTCCGAAAAAAAGCCAGATTGAACGCATCGCGCTTGCGACAATTGCACGGGATAAAGGTTCCCCGACTGGGCTGCATGCCGGACTTTGCTATTCTTCGCGGCTCCCATTCATGCTCTCCGAATCCACACGGCGTACGATCGCGACCCGGCTCGCCGACGAGCGCGGCCGCATCGATAAGTCCGCGCCGCTGCCGGTCGCGCTGGCGTATCCGTCGCCGTACCACGTGGCCATGAGCTCGCTCGGCTACCAGCGCATCTATCGACTGCTGCAGGAGCTGCCGGGGGTTTGCTGTGAGCGCGCTTTCTTGCCGGACGGCGCGGAGCGCGGGCCGATCAGCGAGCGTCCGCTGACATACGAGTCGCTGCGCGGGCTGACCGAGTTTCCGATCGTCGCCCTCAGCGTGGCCTATGAGCTCGAGCTCGCCGGCTTGGTGCAGCTGCTCGAGGCCTCGGGTATCTCGGCGCTGCGCCAGGAGCGCGGGCCGGAGGCGCCGTTCATCCTGACCGGCGGCCCGCTTACTTTCTCGAATCCGCTTCCACTCGCGGCGTTCGCCGACGCGATCGTGATGGGCGAGGGTGAGGGCGTGACCGAATGGGTCGTGCGCACCATCGGTGACAGCGCGTCGCGCTCCGCGGCACTGGCTGCGCTGGCCGAGCATCCGAACGTTTTCGTGCCCGAGCATCACGGCGAGCAACTGGCAAAGATCGCGGCGTGCGACGACGCGATGCTGCCCGCCACGAGCTGCATCGTCACTCCGCACACCGAGCTGTCGAACATGTTCTTGATCGAGGCCGAGCGCGGTTGTTCACGCGGCTGCACGTACTGCGTGATGCGACGCTCGACCAACGGCGGGATGCGCATCGTGCCGAAGGACGTCGTGCTGGACGCGATTCCGCGCGAGCACCGGCGCGTGGGTTTGGTCGGGGCGGCGGTGAGCGACCACCCGAAAATCGTCGAAATCGTCGACGCTTTGGCCGAGCGCGGCTGCGAAGTGGGCCTGTCCAGCCTGCGCCCCGACAAGCTGAAGGACGAGCTCGTTGCTGCGCTACGTCGAGCTGGCTATCGCACCCTCACCACGGCGCTCGACGGACCGAGCGAGCGCCTGCGCAACTTGATCGAGCGGCGTGGCCGCGAGCCGCACTACCAGGTGGCGGCCGAAAATGCGCGCCGCCACGGCTACGACAAACTCAAACTGTACTTGATGGTCGGGCTGCCGGGCGAGACCGACGACGACATCGACGAATGCGTGCGCTTCGTGGCGGAGCTGTCCAAGATCATTCCGATCGCGCTCGGGGTCGCGCCGTTCTGCGCCAAGCGCAATACGCCGCTCGATCGCATGCCGTATGCTGGCATTCGCACCGTCGACGCCCGGCTCGAGCGTTTGCGGCGCGGACTGCGTGGTCGCGCCGACGTGCGCTCGGTCAGCGCGAAGTGGGCCTGGGTTGAGTACGTGCTCGCGCAGGGTGGCGTGCCGGAAGCGCTGGCCCTTTATCGCGCAGTGCGGGCGGGCGGCAGCTTTGCCGACTACCGGCGCGAGTTTCAGGCGCTGGGCCACCGCCCCGACGGCCTCGGCTACGCCGAGGTCCAGACGCCGATCGCACCCGAGCGACGCAGCAAGCGCCGGCTCAGTTTGGCGCCGGCATCGTCGTGACTTTTGCTCGAAAACTCGGGCCGGTGTCGCAGCGGAAGTAGGCGCTGCCGGCCTGCCGGGGCGGTCCGTGTCGTGGCCACGGGCGGTTTCTGAGAGCAGGACATGGCGCTATCGAGCTCAGCCCGGCAAGCAGCGGTAGGTCTGGGGGTCGCAGAGCTTGGAGGCGCAGTCGCCCCCATCGCGGCACTCGACGCACCGGCCCATCAGCTCGTCACAGAATTGGGGCGGCTCGCAACCCAGGTTGCCTCGGCACTGCACGCAGCCCCTGCCGTCGATGGCGCAAAAACTGCCGAGCGGCGAGCCTTCACACTCCTGGTCTTCATCACAGGCGTAACAGACCCTGCGCTCCTCGTCGCAGCCGTGCGCATCTTCAGGACATGGCAGGTCGGCGCCACAAGCTCGTAGACAGTGCCGGGCGACCGGATCACAATTGAACTCACTCGGGCAATTCGCAGTGACCAAACACTGCACACAGCGGTGGCTCGCGGGATCGCAACGAGGCAGATCGGACAGCACGCAATCGGTATCGCTTCCGCATTGACGACAAGCGCCATCGACACAGTGCAGCTCGACGGGGCACACTGGGCCCGCTCCGCACGCTGCGCCGGCAATACTCGCACCGGAAGCCCCACCTGCACCGGAAGCCCCACCCGCCCCACCTCCACTAACGAAAACGCCTCCAGTTGCTGCCGTCTGACCGCCGGCTTCGGACCCACCTATGGTGGCGCCTTCCCGCGGAATGTCGTACTCGAAGCGCTCGTCGCAGCCGATGCACGATAGACTCATGACCATCACCCAGCCGTGCCGCACCATCGGCCGTGCTGCGGCCGGATTCACGGCTCGTCCGTCAAACGCCGCGCCTCTTCGAGCGCAAACCCTCGAGGAAAGCGCACCTGGTAACGGCGCGCCTCTTCCTTGGCGCGGACGCGCTGGTTGGTCGAGAGCAGGCGCATGCGCTCGACCATCGCGTTCTCGGCGAGGGGACTGCTCGGAAACCGAGTGATCAGCTCTTGGTAAGCGCGGAGAGCGCCCCCCACGTCGCCTTGACGCCGCAGTGCGACACCCTCAGCAAACAAATCGTTCTGCCGGGTCAGAGCCGACGGACCACCAACATTGGATCCGGTACTCGCAATTGGCCGTGCAGTGGCAGTGCCAGCGCTGGCGCTCGACCGAGCAGCAGCACCTGAAGGCGGTCCCGCCTCGGTCACCAATGCCCCAGCTGGGGCGCGCCCTACCTGCGCGCAATCGGCCGGCCAGCTCTGCCCGGCGCCGACACGGCTCGCCCTACCGAAAGCCCGGACCTCGACCACCCCCTCGCTCACATCGAGTCGCGTCCGCGAGCCCGAGCCACAGGCTTGCGGCTGCTCCAGTACTCGGAGCGCGAACTGAGTGCCGCGCACCTCGACTTCGGCGTCCGGGGTCTCGAGAATGAACCGGTGCCCGCTGGCCAGCTTGGCCACGTTCGCTGAGAGGCCTCCGCGTCGGACGGCAAAGCGCTGCGTTCGGTCGCTACCATCGATCCTCAACGAGGTCGCGCCCGACAGCACGAGGGAGCTGCGCGTTGCCAGCTGCAACGCCGCTCCGCCGTCCCTCGCGGTCTCGATGGTAGCGCCGGTCCCCACCGTCGTCTGAGCGAGCAACGGCGTTTCGAGCGGCCCGACCTGCAACGTTGCCCCGTTGCCCAAAGGCGAGACAGCACCCACCGCCTCCGCGGCGTGTCGCGCATCGTCCCCAGAGCGGAGCTGCCAGATCAAAATGGGCGCTACTGCTGCGACCAGTGCGGCCAAGCTAAAGTGCCAACGGCGCCGCCGTCCACGAGCCACCATGGCGTGCTCGATGGTCATCAGCCCGCGCGCTCGATCACTGCTGGGAGGGGAGACATTCTCCATGGCTCGCTTGAGCAGCCGCGCCGCCAAGCTCGCGTAGCGCGGAACGTTCATGCGTCCTCCCCGTCGTGTCGCAGAAAACGGGCCAAAGCTTCGTCATTGCGGATGCGCTCGTGGATCTCACGCCGGCCACGCATCAGGCGACTCTGAGTCGCGCTGAGACTGGCGCCCGTGATCTGGCTGACCTCCTTGAGATCGTAGCCATACACGTCGTGTAGGAGGAACGCCCAAGCCCGGCTCGGGTCCATGTTCGAAAGCTCGAGCCGTACACGTTCGATGGCTTGGCGAGCGGCGATCATACCCGCGTGACTGCGAGTCACGAGCTCTGGGCCTTCGCCCGGCGCTTGCGCGAACAACCGGCGCTCGACCCGCCGCCTACGAATCGTGCGATAGGTGAGGCGAGCCGTGACGATGGAAACCCAGGCGTCGAGCGGGCAGTCGCCGCGAAAGCTGTGGATAGTGCCCACCAGCTCGACCAGCGCGCGTTGTGCCAGGTCCTCGTACTCGCTATCGCGAGGACCGATGAGGCGCGTCAACGTCCGATCGACCGCGGGACGGACACGCTCGTAAAAAGCACTCGACGCGGTCGTGTCGCGCGCCTTCAAGCCCGCAATGACGGCGCTGTCGTCCAGCGCCGGCCCGGGCCGGTCACTGTCTGGCCCCTCGCCGCCCCGGGAGCGCGGCTCGGGGACGAGCGTGAGGGGGGGGCGTAGGAGAGGCGCCATGGTGGCTGCTCATCTTAAGGTGAAACGGAGGCCCTCGGGCCAGGCAGGCGCTCAAAAACGCGCACGAAGACCTAGCTCTCCCACCAAACGAAAAGGGGGGACGACCGCCACTCGGCGGCCGTGCGTGTAAAGCTCGGTGGAACCCAGCATGGCTTCGATTCCCACCCCTGTGAAGAGCCCCGCATTGCCCATGAAGCGAAACCCACCCTCGAGCAGCCCGTCGAAACCGGGAAGCCAGCGGCTCTTGGTGTTTGGCACGATGTCGTCTTCGGAAAAATGGGAAGCTTGGAAATAGCTCAGCAAAGCATCCGCTCGGACGCCCAGCTCGAAGGACGCCGCCGAGGGCAAAAAGCCCCAGCTCAGTCCAGCCCCCACATGACCTGTGCGCGTAACGGCTTGGGCCTCCGGCACGTTGCCGGCCCGGCCGGCTACGAAGCCGCGTAGCGTCAGGGGTCCAACCCATTGGAAGCGGGCGCCGGCGGAGGCGCCAAGCCCTGATGCAGTTCCATCCAGGCCGGAGCTCGCGATCCCGGCGAGCTCCAGACTTCTCGTTCGAGCCCGTGCCCTTTCACGCGACGGCTTCGACTGCGCGGGGCGCGAGGCCGTCGGCCGCGCTGCGGGCACCGGCCGCGAGGGCGCGACCGAATCTTCCGCAAACATCGTAGCAACGGCGAAACCCAGCAGCCTGCCGCGCTCCGAGGCTTCCTGCTCCTGGCTACCGGCGTTGCCACCGAAAGTGATCTCGCGATCGACCCAGCGTGCCTGACGCGAAACGTAGCAGTGCAGGCGTGCTGTCGAGTGATCAGGGCTCGAGCTCAGCTCCACCACTCCGTCCACGTCCACGCCGCGAGCGGCGCTGTCCTCGTCTGCAGGATCCTCCGCCACGCGCTCGAGCTTCAGGCTTGCGGACGGTCCGAGCACGCTGCGGACGGTTCGCTCGAAAGCCGCGATAGACGGATCCCCGGCATCTTGCGCCACTAGCAAAACGATGAGACTGACGCCAGGCAACGCGCACCAGTCTAGTCCGACCTGAAGCCCGTTGTCATACTCCAGAGCCTTGCAAGTCCCACACTTAACCTTGAAGCACGGCGCGGTACTCGCGCATCGCCTGGCTGGCCGTCGGTCGATCGAGAAAGCTCGCCAACTGCCCCAGGTCGATGCCCGGCAGGACGACACTCTCGGGCACTTCAGCGTAGGCATCCCCGCGGAGCTGGTGAACGGTGATCCGACCTCGGCGCCAGAACCAAACCTCTTTCACACCGAGCTTGACGTAGATGTCGAGCTTCTTGACGCCACCCGACGTCCACACCACTTCGATCGCCAGGTCCGGACGCTCTGGTTCGGGGACGGCGCCGAACACGTAACATTCGTCAGGCTCGAGACCACGCTCGCTGGCCTCGTCCTCCAACGTCCAAGAGCCATAGGGCGAGAAGTCGATGCCCTTCTCGAGGCACCAGACCTCCACCAAGCAGCCGATGCGTGACTTGAGCGATTCGTGGGGCCGAGACGGCGTCATGACTTCGAGCTCCCCCCGTAGAAAAGCAAACCGCGGCACCGGCGCCTCACCCCGTGCCTCCAAGATTCGCTTGTAGTCGGACCAGGTAAGGCCCCGCAGCACCACGATCTTATCCTCCACCGGAGTGTCATCGTGATCCTCGAGCCGCTGCGCCAGCATGAAGCGAAAGCCTAGCGCGCCGCGCGGCGCTTGGCGAGGGCGCCCAAGAAGACGAGCCAGCCAAGCCATGCTGCGCCCGAGCGCGGTGGACGACCGATGATTTCGCACGCGCACTGGTGCGACGTCTCGACGCCCGAGTGACGCCTGGCCGGCGATCTCGACGGCGACGACACGACCCACTTGGCCGTTTCTGCCAGCTCAATTTGGCGCCGGCGTCGTCGTGACTCTTGCCTCGAAAACTCGGCCGGTGTCGTAGCGGAAGTAGGCGCTGCCGGCGTGCCCGGACCTAGCACCTTCGAACTTCTTTTGGACGACCACCCCGCTAGCGCCTTCTTCGGCTGGCTCATCGCGGAGCCTGACTTGGATGATCAGTAGCTCCTTGCCCGGCTGATTCGAACCGGAGAGGGCGAACTGCCCTGCGCGCAGCAGGATCACCGTGCGCTGAACCATGCGCTCGAGCGCCGCAGGTGTGGGCGGCTCGCCCTGACGCGGCGGCAGCGGTTGCACGTCACCCAGCCGATTGTTCACGTCGACTGACAGCTCGATCCGAATGGTGCCGACCAAGCCTGCTGGCAGCTCCTTCCACGCATTGTCAGCTGGCGTCGCAGCCGGAATCGCGCGCGTGAAGGCGTAACCGAGCCGCCGCACGCCCGGTGCCAAACCTTCGGCGCCGAAGGTTCCGGGTGAGGACGGGCCAGCTGGCGTCTCCGCCCCCGCGTTCACTTCGCTACTTGCGACGGGAGCGGGAACGGTCGGGCGTGGGCGAGAAGGACGGCGAGGGCGTGCGGGTTGGGGCGCGGTCTCGGTTTCGATCTCGGTCTCTGGCGCCGCAGGCATCTCCACCGGCATCTCCTGAGCTTGGGCCGGCGCGTTGGCGAGCTCCGGCGTCGGCGCCTCGACCTCGATCGAGCTTCCCTCCATCGCCACACTGTTCGGCGGCGACGCGACCACCGGGGCGACCGGCTTGGTCAAGCGCCAGCCCAGGAGCGGCAGCAGCAGCGTGCCGTGCAGCACCAGCGAAGCGGCCAAGGCCGGCACATGGCGGGCGGATGCCCTCACGGCGACGCTCATCTCCGGATCCGACACCACAGGGGTAGCGCAGGTTCCGAGCCTAGGAGGCTGGTGTGAAACACCAGCTGTCCAAATCGGCGAAGCCTCCCCTCAGGACAGGGATCTAGGAGGCTGGGTTTGAAAAACACCAGCCTCCTAGAGCGACAAGCAGCTTGCTTTGGCAACGAAGTTCACGAGTTAGTAGCGCCGAGCGCGGCCGCGTGGGGGGAGGCTCGGCCGAATTCACTTCTAGCGCCGCAGCGCCGTCAGCGGAATCACGTTGCTGGGTGCGGCACCGATAGCAGGCTCTTCCTGCGCTTCATCCGTCCCCAGCGCGCGCCGTAGCTCCACGTCGAACAAGTGCGAGGGTCGCACGTTGCCGAGCGCCGCGAACACGTTGGCACGTATGGTCGGATTCTCCGCATTCAGGGTCGAAAGGAGCTGCTTGATCTGCTTGCGCTTCAGGTTGTCCTGTGAGCCGCACAGATCACAGGGAATGATCGGAAACTGCTTGAGCTCGGCCAGCTCGGTCAGCTCCGCCTCACTGGCGTAGACAAGCGGACGAATCACCACGTTGCGCCTGTCATCGGAGCGCAAGCGCGCCGGCATAGCCTTGAGCTGTCCCGCGTAGAGCAGGTTCAGCATCAAGGTCTCGATCACGTCGTCGCGATGGTGGCCGAGCGCGATCTTGGTCGCGCCGAGCTTTTGCGCTTGCGTGTACAGAATGCCGCGCCGCAGTCGCGAGCACAGCGAGCAGTAAGTCTTACCCTCCGGCACCTTCTCGGTCACGACCGAATAGGTGTCTTCGGTCACGATCACGTGCTCGTAACCTTCACGCTCGAAGTACTCCGGCAACACTCGCGCCGGAAACCCCGGGTGACCCTGATCGACATTGAGCGCGAACAGCGAAAACGGGAACGGCGCGCGCTTCTGCAGCTGCCGGAGCAGGTAAAGCAAGCCATGCGAATCCTTACCGCCGCTCACCGCCACCATCACGCGATCTCCCGGCTCCAGCAGCCGGAAGTCGGCGGAAGCCTTGGCCACCGCCGAAAGCAGCTTCTTCTCTATGCGCTCCATCCGGCTCAGCCCCAATCCGGATCGATGCCAGCGAGCTCCGCGAGTGACACCGGATGGTAGGGCGGGCGCGGCGTGATGCCCTGGCTCGGATCTCCGCCGCGCTCTGCCAGGAGGCGCGCGCACATCGCCAGGCACCACTTACCCTGACAATGCCCGGTGCCGAAGCCGGTGTAGCGCTTGAGTGATTCGATGTCCCGATGCCCGAGCTCGATGGCGCGATCGATCTCGCGCAGCGTCACGTCTTCACAACGACAAACGAACTGCTTCATCGAGCCTGCGTCATTCGAAGTCGGTCGTGAAGTCACCGCACAGACCGGCCATCGGCCCGCGCGGCTTGCCTGCTTCGAACGTGACTTGGCAGGCGATGGGATTGCGCAGGCTCTCCGCCAGGTCGACCGTGAGCGGGCTGGCCCAGCCGCGCCCACCGTCGAAGCGCGCGCGAATCACGCCCTCGGGATCGATGAACCAAGTTTCCGGAAACAGCTTGGTGCCGTACTTGTCGCGAACCACGTTGGATTCCGCATCGACCAGGACCTCGAACGGCGGATCCCCACCGCCCAGCACGCTCTTCATCGTGTCGCGCGCGTCCACCGCGCTCTCGTCGGTCGTGACCGTGAGCAGCACCACGTTGGGATGGGCCTTGAGGGCCTTCGAAAGATCCGCGATCGACGGCATTTCCTCCAAGCAGGGGCGGCAGGTCTTGGTCCAGAAGTTGAGAATCACCACCTTGCCTCGAAAGCTCGAGAGCCGAACCTTGCCCCCGTTGATCGACGGCAGCTCGAAGTCGGGTGCGAGCCGATTGCGCGCCGCATAGGCCGGGCTCAGCGCACACAATGACGTACACGAACGTCGGGTTTCTGCGTCCCGAGCGGTCCCGACGAAGCCGTACACGCCGGCGGCCGCACAAGCGATGACCGTGAGCTCGACGACTCGCGCGAACATTTCAGCCTCCCTCGTACTCACAGCGGGCGTCGCACGTCTCGTGAACGATGATGCGCTCGAGCGCTGGCAGGTTGGGGCGCAGCTTATTCCACAGCCAGTGGGCCAGGTTCTCGCTGGTCGGGTTCTCCAGCCCCGGCACCTCGTTCAGGTAGTAGTGATCCAGCTGCTCGTGCAGGGGTTGCCACAGCGCGTCCATCTCCCCGTAGTCGATGAACCAGCCAGTCTCGGGGTTTACAGGTCCTGACACCACTAGCTCCACTTTGAAGGAATGGCCGTGCAGGCGCGCGCATTTGTGCCCTGCCGGCACCTTCGGCAAGCGGTGGGCGGCCTCGAATCGTTGCTCGCGGATCAGGCGGACTTTCACGGGGGCGAGGAGTGTATCACGCAGGAGCTCGCGTCAAAGAAGCCAGGAATATAGAGGGGTCAAAATGGCCAAGGGGCCAAGGAATGAGACCTGCGATTCCAATTGACATCATATATGTCCAGTATCAAGAGTACTTACAAGCTCACCCTGAGCAGTCATTGCTGCTCGCGCCCCGACCCTCTTGGCCCCTCGACCCCTTTGGAAAGCTTCCGCCCAATGTAGGTACGACACCGTAAGTCTCCGCACCACACGCATACATTTTTAGCACGAACGATTTGAGGAGCTGGTGCCGCCCCCTCGCGTCACTCATGATTTGAAGGTAGAACGCACGCTCACGGTCACTTTTCGATGCTGATTGGACGTTGCGAGCCGGCAAGCGCTCCGTCGATCGGAAAAGCGGAAAGTTTGCCCATGGCCCCTCGCATAGACGGAAACGTGCCCATGCATGCAGTAACCAAGCAGTTTTCGGCCCTCGTGCTCACCCTGGCCGCCCTTTCGACGGCTGCCTGCGTCGGGGAAGTGACCCCAACGGGTGGGAACGCCGGGGGAATGGCGGGCGGCACGGGGACGGGCGGTGAGCCTCCGGTGATTGACCCCACCGACTGCGCGTCGTCGCCGCCGCCGCGCGCGCCGCTGCGCCGCCTGACCCGCTATGAGTACAACAACACCGCGCGAGATCTGCTGGGCGACACGACCTCCCCGGCCAACGCCTTGCCGAGCGAGCTTTTGGGCAACGGTTTCGGTAACGACGCAGACCTACAACCCGTAGCTGATGCGCTTGCCAAGCAATACATGCTGGTCTCGGAGAACGTGGCCGCCTCCGTGACCACGCCTGCCCGCATCGGCAGCCTGGCGGCCTGCGCGGCCCAGGTTACGGCCGCCACCGATGCCACCACCGAGGCGGCCTGCGTGCGCAGCATCGTGGACGGCTTCACCCCCAAGGCTTGGCGTCGAGCGCTGCAGGCCGGGGAGGCGGATAGCCTCGTGGTGCTGTTCCAGGCTGTCCGCGCGACCTCGGACTTTCCGACCAGCTTGGCCGCCGTGCTCGAGGCCATCCTGCAGAGCCCCGAGTTCATCTACAAGCCGGAGTTCGGTAGCGCCGCAATCGCCGGCAAGCCGCACCTAGTGCAGCCCACGGGCGACGAGATGGCCACGCGCCTTTCATACCTCTACTGGGCCTCGATGCCGGACGACGCGCTGCGAGCGGCAGCGGCGGCCGGGCAGCTCGCGACCGCGGCGGGCGTGCGCGCCCAGGCCGAGCGCCTGCTCAACGACCCCAAGGCCAAGGAGGTCGTGCAGCACTTTTTCGACAAGCTGCTGCCGATTTCGGAGCTGGCCGGCCTGAACCGTGACCCGATCGAGTACCCGGCTTTCAGCCCGAAGATCGGGTCGCTGATGCGGCAGGAGACGCAGAGCTTCCTCTTGCACCAGATCTTCTCGGGGGAGGCCGGCGCCGGCACCTGGCCCTCCGTCTTCACCGCCGACTACACGTTCGTCAATCAGGAGCTGGCGGCCTTCTACGGGATCACCGGCATAGCCGGCGAGGCCTTCCAGAAGGCGCCGCTCGATACCACCAAGCGCAGGGGCCTTCTGACCCACGCCGGTGTGCTTTCGGGTCCCATCCACACCAACCACGAGAACCCGGTCGTGCGTGGCTCCTTCGTGGTGCAGAAGTTGCTGTGTAACCCGATCCCGTTCCCGAGCGGCGACGTCGCCGCCAAGGTCACCCCGCCGGATCCGAACAGCGCCGCGACCGCGCGGCAGCGCTTCACTCAGCATTCGCTCGACGCCGCGTGCCGCGCCTGCCACATCAACATGGATCCGGTCGGCTACGCGCTCGAGAACTTCGACGTGATCGGGCAGTACCGCACGCAGGAGAACGGCGTGACCATCGACGCCAGCGGCCAGACTCCGCTGCTCGGCGAGACGCCCTTCAACGGCGCGATCGAGCTCGGGCAGCGCATCGCCGCTTCGGAGCAAGCCCAGAAGTGCTTTGCCGGTCAGTGGATGAACTTCGGCTATGGCCGCAGCGTGGTGGACGACGAGACCTGCAGCGTCAGTAGCGTCCAAAACAAGTTCAAGGAGACGGGCTACAACATCAAGGAGCTGCTCTTGGCGCTGACGCAGTCCGACGCATTCCTTTATCTGCCGACGGTGCGCAAATGAACATCATGCGAAACTTCAAACTGAATCGACGCACCGTTCTGCGCGGCGCGGGCAGCATTGCCATCGCGCTGCCCTGGCTCGAGGTCATGGGCGAAGCCAAAGACGCCAAGGCTCAAGCCGTGGTCCCGGCCAACCGTTTCCTCAGCGTGTTCACGCCGGGCGGCACGGTGCTGGACGCCTTCTGGCCTACGGTCGCAACCGACCCGAGCTCGAGCCCGATCCTGACTCCGCTTCAGCCGGTCGCGAGCAAGCTGGCGGTGCTCGAAGGTCTGGACTACAAGTGCAAGGCGGGTGAGCAGCACCAGGCCGGCATCATCGCGTTCTTGACTGGCAGCAAGCAGACCGGCTCGCCCAACAACTACTCTTCGTACCCTTCGATCGACCAGGTCATCGCGACGAAGATCTCGAGGGGCATCAAGAAAATGGCCAGCCTGCAGATGGCGGTGCGCTGGGCCACCGGTCGCAGCAAGGGCCTCTTGCACCCGATCAACGCGGCGAACTTCGAGGACAACGCGGCCAAGTCGCCGATCCCGCCCCTGCTGGATCCGGTCGCAATCTTCAACGAGTTATTCGGCATGCTGGATCCCAACGCCGCTCCCGGCATCGACGCGCGCATTGCGCGTCGCAAGTCGGTGCTCGACTTCGTGCATAAGCGCTACGACGCGCTCTCGCTCAAGCTGGGTGCGACTGACAAGGCTCGGCTCGAGGAGCACCTGTCGAAGATCCGCGACCTCGAGCTGGGTCTGGACAAGGGCGTGGTGGGCGACGCCAAATGCCATCAGCCGACGCTGATCGACACCAGCAAGTACGACTACGCGGCCGGTCTGAATATGACCGCCGCCGTGGACACCGTGCAGCCGGGCGCGATCGAGACCGACAAGCTGATTCCGGACGTGGGCAAGTTGATGATGGACATGATGGTCATGGCCCTCGCGTGCGACATCACGGCGGTCGGTTCATTCCAGTGGTCGGACACCGAGGCCAAGCACACCTTCCCCTGGCTGAACCTGGCTCAGCATCACCATTTCTACCAGCACGATGGCGGCTTCCAGAAAGCCGACTGCCAGAGCATTGGCCATTGGTACTCGGAGCAGCACCTCTACCTGCTGCAGGCGATGGACAAGATCGACATGGGAGGCCACACCCTGCTCGACGAGAGCGTGGTGTTCTTCGGCTCCGAGGTGGCGCACCCGCCCGACCACAGCAACACCAACATCCCGCTCATGCTCGCCGGTGCGGGCGGCGGCTTGAAGGGCGGCAGGCACTTGAAGTACGGCGGCCGCCCGCACAACGACCTGCTGGTCGGCATCCTGAATCTGTTCGGCGACACGCGCACCACGTACGGGCACACGGAGTTCAACACCAGCCCGATCAACAACCTGACGGGCTGAATCGACACACTCCCGAGCCGACGATTGACTTCGAAAACTCGTGGGCTAGAACCGCACGGGTGCGCCCCGCGGCGCCAAAGGAGCCGAAGCGTTGGGCGCCGCGTCGAGGCCAAGGCCGATCCGAAACAACTTGGGCTACGCCTGCAGCCTCGCGCTGCTGCTGGCGCCGAGCGATCTGCTGGCTGCGAAGGCGACCTATCGCCTGCAGCTGGTGCGCGCCGAGGGCGCCGGCAGTTGCCCTTCGGCGGCGCAGATCGAACGCGACGTAGCGGAGCGCTTGCGTCGCGATCCCTTCTCGGAGCAGGGGGAGCGCGGTATCGAGATCGTGGTGCAGCGCGTCGAGACGCGCTGGCAGGCGTGGCTGTACCTGCGGGTCGACGCTTCCGAAGTCGACGCGGTACGGCTGATCGAGAGCGACGCCGAGGACTGCGCGGAGCTCGGCCAGTCGGTGGCGCTCGCGGTCGCGCTCGCGATTGCGCCCGAGCTGCCGCCCGAGCCCAAACCGACGCCTCCGCCTCCCGAGCCCGAGCCATGTCCTCCTCCGCCCTCGCCGCTGCTTCCGCCGCCCACCGTGCACGGCGAGGCCTCGCTGCGCGCCTTGGTTTCACCCAACCTGCTGCCCCGCACTGCGCCGGGCGCAGCGCTCACGGTCACGCTGCGTGGTGAGCTGATAGGTGTCGCTCTTGGAGGTGCTTTCTATCCGCAAACCGAGCTTCGAACCGCTGAGGCGCACCTGGGCTTCGGGCTCAGCGCCGGCTTCGCCTCGGGCTGCTTGTGGGCCAGAACCAGCGACCCACAGATCTGGTCCTGCATCGGCGCGCGCGTGGGCGCGCTGCACAGCGTCGTTTACAGCCCGGATCCGGTCCAGCCCGGTGACAGGTTTTGGTGGGCAGCCTCGAGTGAGCTCGGGCTGCGGCAACACTTTCTGAGACGCGCTTTCGTCGAGCTGGGCGCAGCAGCGCTCTTTCCGCTCGTGCGACATCGCTTCCAGGTCGACGCCTCGCCCGCGCCGGTCTACCAACAGGGCGCGGCTTCGGTCGAAGGCTTCGTGGGCATTGGCCTGCGCCTCGACTGAACGTCGCTACACTATTGGAAATGCCCGGAGCAGAGGACACCATTCCCCACATCACTGGGCCCGCCCAGGAGGGCGAGACTCAACTCAGCGTCACGCAGGTGCACGAGCACCACGGTGAGTTCGTGTGGCGCACGCTGCACCGCATGGGCATCCGAGCTCCCCATGTCGAGGACGTCTACCAAGAGGTCTTCCTGGTAGTGCATCGTCGACTTCGCACCTTCAGTGGCCAGTGCGCGATCACGACCTGGCTGTACGAGATTTGTTTCCGGGTGGCCGCCGGCTATCGCCGCAAGGCTCATTTCCGCCGAGAAGAGCTAGTCCCAGATTGGTCCGAAATGAATGCTCTGACGGCCCCAACTCCTTCCCCAGAAAGACAGTTAGTCGCCTCCAGGCAAGCAAAACAGCTCGAGCGCATCCTGGACACTATGCCCCTCGAGTACCGCGTCGTGTTCGTGATGTTCGAAATCGAAGGGCTGACCTCGGAACAGATAGCGGAGAGTGTTGGTGTGCCGCTCGGCACGGTGTATTCTCGGCTGTATCGCGCGCGTAAGCGTTTCGCCCGCGCGCTCTCACGCCTCGGCCCCGGACAGATGGAGAACAAGTGAAGCCCCCCGTGCGCTGGCTAGAAGCAGGAAGTGACGCACCACTCGGCGCGCGCGATCTGCTCTCGGCTGCTGCGGATACGCCGGTCTTCAGTGACGAGATTCGCTATCGCATGGCGCTCTGCGTGGCCAAGACGGCGACGCTTCCGACCGCTTCGGTGTGGTCATCGCTGCTCGCCAAGGGTGCGCTAGTGGCTGCAGCGGGCGCAGCGGGCGGCTTGCTCGTGCACAGCTTGATTCCAACGCACCCGGCGCAGTTGCCGGCCCCGCTGGTGGCGCCCGCGAATGTGCCCGCGGCACCTGCTGCGATCGACCATGCTGCGCCGCCGCCAGTTTCGGTCGACTCGCTTCCGGCGCTACAGCTCCCCACGGTCGGGTCGGCTCCAGCCTTGAAGGTCGATCCGCGACTCGCTGAGGCCGAGCTGCTCGAGAAAGCGCGCGCGCTCGTCGGTTCGAATCCGTCGGCGGCGCTCAGGCTCACGGCGGAACATGGTCGTGATTTTCCGAAGGGCTATCTGCGTGCCGAGGCCGACTTGATCGCGGCGCAGGCGCTACTCGGCATGGGTAAGGTCGCGGCTGCCAAGGAGCGAGCGCGGCAGAGTCTCAGCCGCTATCCGAACGGGCTGTACGCTCGGCAGCTGCGCGAGATCGCCGACCGCCGTTAGATTCCGAGCCTGCAGCACCTGCAGCCTCATGATGCGTCACATTGTGCTGGAGAGAGAACGCAGGTGCACCCTACAGCGCGCTGGATATTAGCTAATATTGGCTAATAATCGGCGCGCGAGAGCTGAAAACCGGGGCTCATTGGAGCTCGATGCTCGCACCCCAAGCCCGATTGTGAGGCACCGGGCCCTCCTCGAACCGGCACGAATCATGGGGTCGCACGGAAAATATTAACTAATATTGGCCAATACGCGTGCTCGGGTGGCTACCGGGGCGGCGGCACGATGTGACGAATCCTGAGCCTGTAGCCTGCAGACTGGAAGCTAGCCGCCTAGGGCCCCATCGAGTCTTGGTCGATCTCGATCACCGCGGTAAAGCGGCTGAGGTCGTGATGGTCCGCGCCCTCGTGCGGATCCAGCACGAAGTCCACGTTCGACCCGACCTGCACGGTGGTTCTGACTTCGTAGCTCAAGCCGCCGCCGTCGTCACCGCCGATGAGCTTGGTGTAGAGCTCCAAACCATCGACCACCACGCTGGCGTTCACACCGTTCGAGCCTCCGATCGTCACGTCGATCTTGGCCATCTCGCCGGTGATCCTGATGGGGCCCGCGTACGTGCTCACCCAGCGCCGCACTGCGCGTTCGAGCACTGGCACGCTCGGCGTGGTGGTGTCGGTACCATTCGGATGCGCGCCGAGCTGGAAGATTTGGGTCCAATGCGTGTCTTCGGTCGTCCAACAATCCCAATCGTCACCGCTCGCGGGCACGTAAGCGGTGATGACCGACGTCCGCGTGAGTAGCGCGAACGTCTCCGAGGTACCGGTATCGAAGCCGTAGAACCAACCGCGCTCACCCTGCACCAAGGTGAAGTCGGCGACCGAGTCGGCCAATAGCGGCGAGGTCTGGACCGGCGGCTCGTCTGGGGTCCCGCCGGCGCCCGCCGCTGGCACGCTGGCATCGCCGGCCGCGCCGCCCTCGTCGTCCGGCGCGCCACCATCCGCCAAACCGCTGGGGGCTCCTCCGTAGGTAATGCCGGTGCCGCCGATGCCATCCATGCGCGCGATCAGCACGTCCGGCGTGCAACCGGCGCTCAAGCCTGCCCCGAGGAGCAGCCAAGTCAGCCACGTCAGCGGGCGAGCCATGTGCTGTGAGTGTCGAGCGTCGCGCGAAACCTTGCCGGAGTAGGCGCTTTTCCCGGAAGGAAGGCCGCCGGCCCGTTTTCAGATGCTGACAGAATTGATTCGACGATCCATTCTAGTCTGGCCGCTAGTGTTTCTTAAACTATGGATATTGCTTAAGAACTGTATTCTGTTATCTATTCTAGGTGGCCGTCGATTTCGCGGAGCTCGAGCGCCGGCTCGTGCAGCAGCTTTCGCGCGTGCAATCGAGCACGGCCGGGGAACTGCGAGCTCAGCTCGGCATCAGCCAGCCGACACTTTCGCGCTTGCTGGGTCGCATGTCGAGCCGAGTGGTGGTTGCAGGTCGAGCGCGCGCTACGCGCTACGCTGCTCGGCGTCAGGCGGAGGACCTACCCGAGCACTTGCCCATCTACGAGATTGGGCCAAACGCTGAAGCCAGGCGAGCTGCGAGCTTGCATGCCGTCCTACCGGAGGGCTACTACGTGGAGGGCGAGGGGGACGACGTACCATCGGCGTTCCACCGCGATCTCCCCTACTACCTGCACGAGCTCCGTCCCGCAGGCTTCTTGGGACGCCTGGTGCCGCGCCAGCATCCGGAGCTCGGGTTGCCGGCAGACGCGCGCCTGTGGTCTTCGAACGACGTGCTCCGCTACGTTTCGCGGTTTGGCTGGAACCTCCCTGGCGCGTTCGTGGTTGGAGATGCCGCGCTCTCGCTCTATCTGGAGCGTACGTTGCGAGTAGAGCTGGTCGAGCTACGCGAGAGGAGACGGCGCTATCCCGAGCTCGCTCGCGACGTGCTGAGCGCCGGAACGCCCGGCTCCTCGGCTGCCGGCGAGCAGGCAAAGTTTTTGGCGACGCGTGCCCCTGGCGTCGACGTGCTCGTCAAGTTCTCGACCCAGGGTAAGGACGCGCGCAGTCGACGCGAAGCGGACCTGCTCCTGGCCGAGCATTTGGCGCATCGGATACTTGCGGAGCACGGTCAGGAGTCGGCGCGGTCCGAATTGGTTGTCGCAGAGGAGCAGACGTTTCTCGAGGTCGAGCGCTTCGACCGCTTGCCGACCGGAGGCCGTCGCGGCGTGATTTCTCTCATGGCTCTCGACGCCGAGTACCTGGGCAGCATGAAGAGCTGGACGGACTCGGTGGTAAGGCTTGCCGCCGCCGGTCACGTGCCGAGCGTCGCGGTACGGCCTACCAGGATTCGAGAGCTCTTCGGTCTTCTGATCGGCAATACCGACATGCACCCCGGCAACCTGGCGTTCATCAGTCGCGGTAGTCGCGTGCAAGCGCTGGCACCGAGCTACGACATGTTGCCCATGCTCTTTGCCAGCACGGTCGGCCGCGGTGAGCGCAAGCTCGCGCTCACAACCCCGACGCCGCGAGATGCCGAGGTGTGGCGCGTAGCGAGTGATGCGGCGCTGGAATACTGGGCGGCCCTGGCTCGCGAGTCTCGGCTATCGACGCGGTTTCGCGGGATTGCGCTAGCATCTCTGGACCAGGTGCGCGCGTGGCGTGAAATAGCGCGCCGACTGCCCAGCTGAGCTGAGCTAACGCGACTGATCTCCACATCGCCAGTGCGGCAAGCATTGCGAGCCATGGTAGTGGCTGGCAGCGCCCTTCTTCAGAGCTTCTTCCACTTGCCCGTGAAGGGATCTTGCTTGCAAGCGAACGTGGGCGCGTCGGGAGCGGGGCCGCTCCCCGCGAGTCGCACCTGGCCCGAGAAGGGATCATTGAAGCAGCGCGCGGTCTTGCCGGCCGGCGTGGCAGCCGGGGCGGGGGCGGCCGGGCCGGTTGCGGCTGTGGCTGTGGGCGGCTTTGGTCCCACCGGCTCCGTCTTCGCCGGCGCGGCGCCGGCCTTGCCGGCTTCAACCGGCTTTGACTTGGCGGCGGTCTCGCCTTGAGGTGACGACTCGGGCGGCGGCGCCAGCGCCACGTTCGGTGAATTGGCCGGCGCGGCTGCTGCGGAGCTGCTGCTCGACGCCGCTTCGGCGGCCGCGTCCGTGCTCGGTCGCAGCAGCAGCACGGCGCCGCCGATCGCGCCGAGCGTGATGACCACGCCCAGCAGCACCCACGGTAGCGCGCTCCGACCGCTGCTGCGCGTGGCAAGCTCTAGGGCCTGTGCGGTGTTGATCGATGGCGCGGAGCCGGGATGCTCTCCGGCGGCAAAGCCTCCGCCCGTCGCTGCTGATCCTTGGGGCCCGTGTCCCGACGCCGTCACGGGCGCCGGCATGTGTGCGGACCCGGCGACCGGTGGCGAGAACCCGTGCGCTCCGGCGGCTCCGGTCACGACGTCACGCAGCGCATTGACGAGGTCCTGTGCGCTCGCGAAACGCTGCTCCGAGTCGCGACGCGTGGCTCTGGCGAACCACTCGTCGAAGCCGCGCAGCTGCAAACCTTGACTCGATGGCGGCGCGATCGGGCGTGCACAGATATTGAGCAGGAGCTCACCGAACGTCGAGCCGTCGAAGGGGCGAATGCCGGTCATGCACTCGCAAGTGATGACCGCCATGGCCCAGAGGTCCGTCCGAAAATCCACGGCGCGTTTGCCCTCGACCTGCTCCGGGCTCATGTAATACGGCGTGCCCATGGTGACGCCGGTGCGCGTTTCCATGCCGCCGAATTGCGACTGCGGCGTCTTGGCGATACCGAAGTCGAGGACCTTCACCAGCTCCTGATCGTCTTCCCGGACCAGGAACACGTTGTCCGGCTTCAGATCGCGATGCACGATGCCGGCTGCATGGGCGCGCCCCAAAGCGCGAGCCACCTGCGTGATGATGGCGAGCGTGCGCTCCGGCGTCAGGCGCTTTTCGCGCTCCAAGCAGCCGGCCAGACTCTCACCCTGCAGCAGCTCCATCACCAGGAACGGCGTCGTCTCGTGCAGACCGTAGTCCAGCACCTGCACCACGTGGGCACTGCGCAGCGACGCGGCTGCTTGCGCCTCGCGCCGGAAGCGTTCCGCGCCTTCTGGTGTCGCGGCAATGGCCGGATCCATCAACTTGACCGCGACCCACGAGCGCAGCGCCAGGTGCTCGGCCAGCCACACCGAGCCCATACCGCCCTTGCCAAGCTGGCGTTCGAGGCGATAGCGGCCAGCCAAGACGCTCTGCATCGCCGATAACCCTGCCTCGACCTGCAGCTTTGGTCCAGGCAAAAGCTCGCGGGAATTGTTTCTGCGAGCGCCCGAGACTAGCCTCTTCGATATGCAGTTTGTTTCGGGAATCAGGCGCGCGGCCGTGGCCGCGGTGTTGGCGCTGGCGCTCGGCGCTGGCTGCGGAGCACGGTGGACCCCGGCCAAGACTTACGAAGTCCCGGCTCAGAGCGATCCGCAGGCGAGCTACGGCGCGGTGCTCGAGGTCGCCGGAGTCGAGAGCTACAAGATCGTTTCGCAAGACGCGGCGGCGAAGAAGGTCAAGCTCAAGGCGCGCGTCGACGGTAGCGACGCAGCCAGCACTTCATACATCAACGTCGAGGTGGCCGCCGGTTTGGTTCGGGTCTCGGCGTCCGGTCACTTGGTGCGTGACGGCAAGGTCCACAAGAAGCTGAGCGACGAGCTCAGATCATTTCAAGGCAAACTGAAAGATCGCCTGGGCGGCGGCGCCGTTGCCGCGGCACCGGCGAGCGCTGCGGCGCCCCAGCCCGTGGCGGACGCCTCGAGCGTGCCCCAGGCCTGGAGCGAGCCTGCCTATGATCCGAGCGTCTGGGGCAATGGCAACTTCACCTGCTTGCCGGTGAAGGTCCCGGCTGATCACCAGGCCGCGCTCTCGCTTCAGCTCTCCAACGGGGAGAAGGCAGATCTGCAGCTGTCGCTGGCCTACGCGCCCGAGCTGTGTCGCTCGCCCGCGCAGTGCAAGGTCGCGGGCGGCGGCTGCCCGGCGCTCGGCATCGGCGACCCGGAGCGCGTGAGTCGCCTGGCAGGGCGCCTGCAACGCAACGAGGTCGGCGCCCACGCCACGCTGCTCGACAGCGGCAAGCCCGTCGTCACCATCGACCTTTCCAAGCACGGCTCGATCGTGCAAGCCATGAGCGAGATCAAGCGCTAGCTGGGGCAGGGGCCCCAGCCCGACAAGGCATGTAGGTCTTGGAAGAAAAGATCACGATCGGCGAGAGCAGCAGCCACCCACGAGAACAAACCGGTGAGGCCGGCGCGCGTTGCGGTGCGGCATGGGGGGAAGCGCGCGGCAACTCGCGGGAACCGGGCTCTAGGGGCTGCGGCTTGCATTGCTTTTGGCTATCGGCTCGCTGTGTAGTGGCTGCTTCCTCTTTTACGATTCGCGCTGGGGCCAGGAGGAGGAGAGCCAGAAGCGTGTGGCAGCCAAGCGGATGCCGAGTCAGTTGCGCAGCGAGGCCGAAATCACGACTCCGGGGGAGGCCACGCGGGCTCCAGCGACGCGCCTCAAAATTCGCGCTTGCGCGACGCCCCACTACGAGGGTGCGCTGGTCGACGGCAAGGCTCAGTTCGAGCAAGCCATCAGCGACGCCAACCCGACCCTTGCGCACGACCTCTCGATGCGGCTCGAGCTCAGCGGCTACCGCGTTTGGTCGAACGCGGTGGCTGACGACGACCTGGCCTACTTGATCGAGCAGATCCGGCAAGAGGACGCAGCGACCGACATCGACTGGGTGGTGGTGCTGGCCAGCCCGCGGCAGATGGTGGCGACCTCGGCCGATCAGCTCGGCGTGGGGTTGATGCTCGGACGGCACCTGGCTATTCGCGCCATGAGCGACGCCGCCGAGTTCGACTGGATAGAGAAGCGCTTCAACGAGCTCTCCGAGGAGGAGAAGCGACGCCTGTACGCGGCTCGCAAACGGCACAAGGCCGCAGCCGTACTCTTGCGCGAGATCGGACACACCCTCGGCATGCCGCACGAGCTCGACTCGCGCTCCATGATGAGCGCGACGTACAGCAGTGATGCCAAGGCCTTCGGAGCTCACGCGGCTCGGCTGGGTCAGCGCGCGCTCGAGCTGCGCGCGACCAGTCCCGGCACTGAGCTCAGTCGCAAAGCGGCGCAAGCCGCCCTCAATGTGCTGAGCAACGCGCCCGCGCACACCTGGGAAGCGAGCACTGCGCGCGAAGTGGAGGGGCTGCTGCAGCAGTACCTGAAAGCCGGGCGGACTGCCGGCGTCGGCACACGGCGGACCGAAAAGCCAGCCGTGGCTCCGCGCGCTGCTGCCCCCGGCGCCGGGCAGCAGTTGCCCGACTTTGACCGCGCGCTGCTCTCGCGCGCCCGCGACGCCGAAGCTGCCGGTTAACGTCGCGCAAGCTCGCAGCCACGCGGCGCCACTCTTTCAACGCTACCCCGACGACTTTGCGGTTCAAGAGCTGCGCTGCCAGCTGGCCATGAAGGCGGGCCTGCCGATGGATGTGGAACGGGCCGAGTGCGAGCCGCTGGTTCGACTCAGCCGCTTGCCAGCTCGATGATGACTCGCTCGAGCCCCACCACGATGCGGGCCAGCCGATCGAAGTCCAGGTTCTCCGGCACGTCGATGTCGCAGGTCTTCAAGAACTTGTTCTCAACGGCGTCACGACCGGCGTGACCTTGGAGGCACTCGACGAGGACGACAGAAGGGACACGCGGTGGCCACAACCCTGCTTCGCGGAGGGCCACAACCAGGGCTAGAGTCTGCTTGGAACGCTCGGCGAGGCGAGTGACGCCACCGGAGTCGAGGACTAACACCCGCGTTAATCGGTCTTGCGGGGCCGACGTTGGACAATACGCTGTGCAATGGCGGATGCACGAGCTTGCTGTCTCGCCGACGGTTCACCGATCTCCGCGGTCAAGTCGTCGACGTAACGGTCTGCTTCGCGTAGGAGCTCGCGCCTCCGGACCTCGCCCGTACGGCGTCTTGCAACAATCAGAGGCGGGAAGACGGCTCTTCTTGACCAGTTTATAGAGGTCGTCCGGCAAGTAGACCTGCATACGAGGCATGCGCCTAAGTATACACCCCAGGGCGTCCGCCGCAAAAGCGCCAGGCGGCGATGCGTCTCGCAAAGAGCCCGCCCAGCGTACCGCCGTTCAGCTGCGCCGACTACGCTGAAGTCTCGGAACAAGATTAATCTGTGCGAGACCGCGGCCCTTGAGAGCGCAGCTCGCATCTGGGCTGCGAGCCACGACGGTTGGGTGGGCGCCAGCTGCAAGCGTGGTTAGCCGGCGTGGGTCGCGCTGCGGTAGGCGAGGCCTGATGCGCCGACGGCCCGCTTGACGATCTAAGCTAATAGCTTACAATGGGACGTGCGCTTTGAATGGGACCCAGAGAAAGCGGTTCGAAACCAGCGTGTCCACGACGTGTCGTTCGAAGAGGCTTGCGAGCTGTTTACGACGGATGCTCCTGTACTGGAAGTGTACGACGTTGACCATAGCGAGACCGAGGACCGGTTCAAATCGATCGGACCGATCAGACGCGGGTTGGTATTGGTCGTGTGGACGGAGCGGTCCGACGAGGCGACGTCCCGATCCTTGTTGAAATCGGAGCAGCGGTTCAGGTGAATTACGCGGCCTTCTCTTTGCGGTCAACAGCGCCGTCGAGCGCAGCGTCGTGAGCGCGGAGAGCGGCAACGAGCTTGTTCATACCGGCGTGTCCACGCAGGCGGCGGAATTGCTTGGACGCCTCGACCAAGGCCGTCGCGGCCCAGCGCAGGATCATCTTGCCGTCCCGCCAGCGGCGCACGCGGCTGCTGAGGTTGCGGAACGAGCCGATGAGATTCTCGATCGCGTTCGTCGTCGCGAGCGTTCGCTCGAGCCACTCAGGCAGGTTGAAGCCCATCACCGTAAGCGTCTCGTCGAGGCCCTCTTCGAGCGAGCCAGCTGCGCCCGGGTGTTCCGCGCGCAACCGCTGAAGCAGGTTGGCGAGGAGCCGCTTCGCTGTCTTCGCGTTGCGCGCCCGATACGCCTGTTGCATCGTCTTCTTCACCGACGGGCGCATCGACTCCGGAAGTTGATCGGTCACGTTCCGGAGCTTGTGTACCTGGCAGCGCTGGATGAGCACCCGCTTGCCCCACACCGCACGCACGGCCTTCGCCAGGGCCTTCGCGCCATCGAGCACGGCAAGGATAGTGTAGTCGGTGCGCAGGTTACGCTCTACCAAGTCGGCGAGAAGCTCGGTGCAGCTCGTGCTGTTCTCCGTTGCACCTTCGCGCACACCGAGCACGTGCTTGTTGCCGTCGACATCAATGCCGAGCGCGACAAGCAGAACGTGGTCATCCACGTGCACGCCGTCGATCATCAGCGCCGCCAGCGAAATATCGCTAAGATCTCGCCCGAGCCACTCGTCCATCTGCGCCTCGGTCTTTGCGACGAAGTGTCGGCTCACGGCGCTCTTGCTCATGCCGCGCGTCTTCACGTTCGGCGAGGCCGGCTCGAGCGAGCGCGCATACTTGCGCGTCGAAACGCCCACGATCATCTGCTCCATGGCCCGCTCCGTCAGCGGATCCTCCGCGGAGAAGAAGCGCCAACTCGGCAGTTCCACTTCTTCGCCCGCGACGGTGCGCGCTCGCGGTCGGTTCACCGAAAGGCGGCGCCCTCCCATCACCAGCTCGCCCGGCGCATGACCGGCCCGGTAGGCCTGGCGGTCCTTCTGACGCGCATGGCGAGGGCCACAGGCGACCGTCCGCTCGCTCTCGAGCAACTCGGCCAATGCAGCCATGCCCGCGTCCACCACGAATGCCCGCAGGTCTCGGCGCACGATCGCCCCGAGCCCGCGCACCATGGCCATCTTCACCTCGTTCCGAACATCCCGTTTTTGAGCTACCTTCTTCATCGGCGGTTCCTTTCTGAAAGCACCCCGATCATACCGACCGGGGCGATTGGAACCGCCACCCCAATTTCAACAATTCACGGGACTACGCC